>NZ_JAKEIO010000180.1 GCF_021474405.1 [Streptosporangium] indianense | reverse complement strand
GGAGCGGGCGTAGTCCGGGGTGGGGGTGAATTGCGCCGCGGGGGCGGGGGGCCGGACGGGGGGGGCGCCCGCGGCCCCCCCCTCGGCCCCCGCGCGGGCGCGCGCGCCCACGCGCGGGGGGGGCGCCGGCGGGGGGGGGGGGGGCGCCGGGGGGGGGCGGTCATGGCGTCGGGGGCCGAGCGCGGGGGCGGCGGCTGGGGGACGGGAAGGGGAGGGGCGGCGGGGGCGCGGAAACGGCCTCGGCCGCATCCCAGGCCGCCCCCGACAACGCACTCGCACTCCGCGCCAGCCGGGCCAACGCGTCGAGATCACAGCCCTCGGAGACCTGCGCCCCCATCGCCGCCACCGCCTCAACCGCCGCAGCACGCCGCTCGGCGACCGGCACCAGCCCCAGATGCCGCGACGGCGTAGCCACCTGAGCAACCCGCCGCAACACCCCCAGCACCGGCACCCCCGCCTGCTCCAACGCCTCCCGCAACAGCTCCTCGTGCCGGTCCGAGGCGACCTTGTTGAGGATCACGCCCCCGACCCGCACCTCCGGATCCCAGGAGGCGAAGCCGTGCACCAGCGCCGCCACCGACCGTGACTGCGACGACGCGTCCACGACCAGCACCACCGGCGCCCCGAGCAGCTTCGCGACATGAGCCGTCGAAGCCAGCTCACCCTCGCCCGCGGCCCCGTCGTACAGCCCCATCACGCCCTCGACGACGGCGATGTCACACCCCCGCGCCCCGTGCAGGAACAGCGGCCCGACCAGCTCGGGCCCGCACAGGTACGCGTCGAGGTTCCGTCCCACCCGCCCGGTCGCGAGCGCGTGGTACCCGGGGTCGATGTAGTCCGGTCCGACCTTGTGCGGGGACACGGCGAGCCCCCGCGCGGCGAACGCGGCCATCAACCCCGTGGCAACGGTGGTCTTGCCACTGCCCGACGAGGGCGCGGCGATGACCAGCCGAGGGACGGAAGCACTCACCACTCGATGCCCCTCTGGCCCTTCTGCCCCACGTCCATGGGGTGCTTGACCTTGGACATGTCGGTCACGAGATCGGCGAAGTCCACGAGCTTTCCGGGCGCGTTCCGCCCGGTGATCACGACGTGCTGGGTGCCGGGCCGGTCCCGCAGCACGGAGATCACCTCGTCCGTGTCCACCCAGCCCCAGTGCATCGGGTAGGCGAACTCGTCGAGCACGTACAGCTTGTACGTCTCGGCCGCCAGGTCCCGCTTGACCTGCTCCCAGCCCTCCCGGGCCTTCTCCTCGTTGTCCATCTGGGCGTCGCGCTGCACCCACGACCAGCCCTCGCCCATCTTGTGCCAGTCGACGGACCCGCCCTCGCCGGAGGCGCCGAGCACCCGCAGCGCGTTCTCCTCGCCGACCTTCCACTTCGCCGACTTGACGAACTGGAACACCCCGATGGGCCACCCCTGGTTCCAGGCCCGCAGCGCGAGCCCGAAGGCGGCGGTGGACTTGCCCTTGCCGATGCCCGTGTGGACGACGACCAGCGGCCGGTTCCGCCGCTGCCGGGTCGTCAGCCCGTCGTCCGGCACCACACTCGGCTGTCCCTGCGGCATTACGCGGCCCTCCTCTGCACGTCCTTCACCAGCCCGGCGATGCTGTCCGCCCGCAGCTCGTCCAATGTCACCGCCGTACCGCCCAGTTCACCCGCGAGCTGCCCGGCGAGCCCCAGCCGCACCGGCCCCGACTCGCAGTCCACGACGACCGAGGCGAGACCGTCGGCCGCGAACAGCCGCGCCGCACGCCCGGCCAGGGCGACCGGCTCCGGGCCGCCGGTGGCCCGCCCGTCCGTCACCAGCACTACCAGCGGCCGCCGGGCCGGGTCGCGCAACCGCTCCACGCGCAGCACGTCGTGCGCGCGCAGCAGCCCCGCGGCGAGCGGCGTGCGCCCGCCGGTGGGCAGCGTCTCCAGCCGGGCCGCCGCCGCGTCCACCGACGAGGTCGGCGGCAGCGCCACGTCCGCGTCCGTGCCGCGGAAGGTCACCAGGCCCACCTTGTCGCGCCGCTGGTAGGCGTCCAGCAGCAGCGACAGCACGGCGCCCTTCACGGCGCTCATCCGCTGCCGCGCCGCCATCGACCCGGAGGCGTCCACGACGAACAGCACGAGGTTGCCCTCGCGCCCCTCGCGGGTGGCCTGCCGCAGATCGTCCCGGCGCACGACCAGGCCCGGGCCGGACCGTCCGCGCGCCCGCTGGTGCGGCGCCGCCGCCTGCACGGTCGCCGCCAGGTGCAGCTTGGTGAGCGCGCCCCGGGGCCGCCGGGCCCCGGTCGTCCGCCCGTGCTCGGTGCGCGCCCGCGAACGCCGCCCGGCGGCACCCTCGCCGATCCCGGGCACGCTCAGCACCCTGGTGCGGAACGGCTCGGAGGCCCGTACGGCCGACTGCTCGCCGGCGCCCGAGGGCTGCGGCTGCCCGTTCTCCCCGGCCTCGGGCCGGGCCGCGGTGTCGTCGCCGCCCTGGGGCGCGTCGTCGGGTTCCGGCTGTCCGCCGCCTCCGCCGGGCCCGTCCGGGCCGGGGTCCGGGTCCGGGTCGTCGTCGTCCGAGCCGCCGAACTCCTCCAGGGTCTCGTCGAGCTTGTCCTCGTCGAGTCCCGGCGCGTCGAAGGGGTTGCGCCGCCGCCGGTGCGGCAGCGCGAGCAGCGCCGCCTGCCGGACGTCCTCCGCGAGCACGTCCGTGCGCCCGGCCCAGGCGGCCAGCGCGGTGGCGGTGCGCGCCATCACGATGTCGGCGCGCATGCCGTCCACCTCGAAGGCCGCGCAGGTCGCCGCGATCTGCCGCAGCGCCCCGTCGCCCAGCCGCACGGACGGCAGCAGCTCCCGCGCGGCGACGATCCGCGCCCGCACGGCGGCCTCCTCCTCGGCCCAGCGCGCGGCGAAGGCGGCCGGGTCGTCGTCGTAGGCCAGCCGCCGCTTGACGACCTCCACCCGCTGGTCCGGCTCCCGCGAGGCCGCGACCTCGACGGTCAGCCCGAACCGGTCGAGCAACTGCGGCCGCAGCTCGCCCTCCTCGGGGTTCATGGTGCCGACGAGCAGGAAACGGGCGGCGTGCCGTACGGAGACACCCTCGCGCTCGACGTACGAGGCGCCCATCGCGGCGGCGTCCAGCAGCAGGTCGACCAGGTGGTCGTGGAGGAGGTTGACCTCGTCGACGTAGAGGATCCCGCGGTGCGCGTCCGCGAGCAGGCCCGGCTCGAAGGCCTTCACGCCCTCGGAGAGGGCCCGCTCGATGTCGAGCGCGCCCACCAGCCGGTCCTCGGAGGCGCCGACGGGCAGTTCGACCATGCGGGCGGGCCGCTCGGTGCCGCCGCCGGTCTCGTGGGGCCCGTCCGGGCACCCCGGGTCGGGGGAGGCGGGGTCGCAGGAGAAACGGCAGCCGGGGACGACCGGGACCTTGGGCAGCAGCGCCGACAGAGCCCGCACCGCCGTCGACTTGGCCGTGCCCTTCTCGCCGCGCACCAGCACACCGCCGACCGCCGGTGACACCGCGTTCAGCAGCAGCGCGAGCCGCAGGTCGTCCTGGCCGACGACGGCCGTGAACGGAAAGGGGGTGGTCACTTCTCGTCGCCCTCCAAGTCGCCTTCGAGTTCCAGGTAGGTGGCGCGCAGCCGCTGAAGCGTCTCCGCGTCCGGCTCGGCCCACAGTCCGCGGTCGGCGGCCTCCAGGAGCCGCTCGGTGATGCCGCGCAGCGCCCAGGGGTTGGACTTCTTCATGAAGTCCCGGTTCTCCGGGTCGAAGACGTACTCGGAGCTGAGCTTCTCGTACATCCAGTCGTCGACGACCCCGGCCGTGGCGTCGTACCCGAACAGGTAGTCCACGGTCGCCGCCATCTCGAAGGCGCCCTTGTAGCCGTGCCGCCGCATGGCCGCCATCCAGCGCGGGTTGACCACCCGGGCGCGGAAGACGCGGTGGGTCTCCTCGCCGAGCGTGCGGGTCTTCACCTGGTCGGGGGTGGCCGAGTCGCCGACGTACGCCTCGGGGCTCGCGCCCGTCAGATGCCGCACCATGGCGACCATGCCGCCGTGGTACTGGAAGTAGTCGTCGGCGTCGACCAGGTCGTGCTCACGGGTGTCGACGTTCTTCGCGGCGACGGCGATCCGCTTGAACGCCGTCTCCATGTCACCGCGCGCGGCCCGCCCGTCGAGCCCGCGCCCGTAGGCGTAGCCGCCCCACACCGCGTACACCTCGGCGAGGTCCGCGTCGGAGCGCCAGTTGCGGGCGTCGATCAGCGGCAGCAGACCGGCGCCGTACGCCCCCGGCTTGGAGCCGAAGATGCGGGCCGTGGCCCGGCGGCGGTCGCCGTGCTCGGCGGTGTCCTGGTCGGCATGGGCCCGGACGTAGTTGGACTCGGCCGGCTCGTCCAGCTCGGCCACCGTGCGCACGGCGTCGTCGATCAGGCCCACGACGTGCGGGAACGCGTCCCGGAAGAAGCCCGAGATGCGGACCGTCACGTCGATGCGCGGCCGGCCGAGCTCCGCTAGCGGGACCACCTCGAACCCGGTCACCCGGCGCGAGGCGTCGTCCCACACCGGCCGGCAGCCCAGCAGCGCCAGGATCTCGGCGATGTCGTCGCCCTGGGTGCGCATCGCCGAGGTGCCCCACACCGTCAGGCCGACGGACGTCGGGTACTCACCGGTGTCCTGCAGATACCGCTGCACCAGCGAGTCGGCGAGGGACTGCCCGACCTCCCAGCTCAGCCGGGACGGGATGGCCTTGGGGTCGACGGAGTAGAAGTTGCGGCCCGTCGGCAGGACGTTGACGAGCCCGCGGGTCGGCGAACCGGACGGACCGGCCGGGACGTAACCGCCCCGCAGCGCCCGCAGGATGTGCCCGATCTCGTCGGTGGTCCGCTCCAGCCGGGGCACGACCTCGGTGCAGGCGAACTCCAGCACGGCGACCGCGTCGGGCAGTTCGGTGCCGAGGACCTCCCGGACCAGAGCCGGACTCTCGGCGACCGCCCAGCCGCGCTCCTCCATGCCCTCCGCGATCCGCCGGCACAGCTGCTCCAGCAGGTCGATCGCGTCGGCCGCACTGCGCGCGGGGCCGTCCACCAGGTCCGTCAGCTCCACCGGCACCTTCACCGGGGCGCCCGGCTCGGCCAGCAGTTCCTTCTCCACCAGCCCGAAGTGCCGCGCCAGCGAGGCCCTGAGGCCCGGCAGCGCGTTGGCCTGTCCGCCCCACACCTGCGAGGCGCGCAGCACGGCCAGCACGAGATTGACGCGCGGCTCGCCGACCGGCCCGCCGCCCAGGATGTGCAGGCCGTCGCGGATCTGCACGTCCTTGATCTCGCACAGATAGCCGTCGATGTGCATGACGAACTCGTCGAACTCCTCGTCGTCCGGCTGTTCGTCGACGTGCAGGTCGTGGTGCAGTTCCGCGGCCTTGACCAGCGTCCAGATCTGGGCGCGCACGGTCGGGGCCTTCGCCGGGTCCAGGTCGGAGACGAGCGCGTACTCGTCGAGGAGCTGCTCCAGCTTGGCCAGGTCGCCGTAGGTGTCGGCCCGGGCCATCGGCGGCACCAGGTGGTCGACGACGGTGGCGTGCCCGCGCCGCTTGGCCTGGGTGCCCTCGCCCGGGTCGTTGACGATGAACGGGTAGACCAGCGGCAGGTCCCCGAGGACCGCGTCCGGGGCGCAGCCCCCGCTGAGCCCGAGCCCCTTGCCGGGCAGCCACTCCATGGTGCCGTGCTTGCCCATGTGCACGATGGCGTCGGCGCCGAAACTGTTCTCCAGCCACCGGTAGGCCGCCATGTAGTGGTGGGACGGCGGCATGTCCGGGTCGTGGTAGATCGCGATCGGGTTCTCGCCGAAGCCGCGCGGCGGCTGGATCATCACGACGACGTTCCCGAACTGCAGGGACGCCAGCACGATGTCGTCGCCGTCGACGTACAGGCTGCCCGGCGGCTCGCCCCACGCCTCGGTCATGGCGTCCCTCAGCTCCGGGTCCAGCTTCTCGAACCACGCCCGGTAGTCCGCCAGCGGCACCCGCGCGGGCGCGGCGGCCAGCTGCTCCTCCGTCAGCCACTCCACGTCGTGGCCACCGGCGTTGATGAGCCGGTGGATCAGCTCGTCGCCCTGGTCCGGATGCCCCTCGACGACGTACCCGGCGTCCCGCAGCGCGTCCAGCACCCGCACCGCCGAAGCCGGCGTGTCCAGCCCGACCGCGTTGCCGACCCGCGAGTGCTTCGTCGGGTACGCGGTGAAGACCAGCGCCAGCTTCTTCTCGGCGTTCTCCTTGTGCCGCAGCCGCGCGTGCCGTACGGCGATGCCGGCGACGCGCCCCGCACGCTCCGGGTCGGCGACGTAGACGGGCACGTCGTCCGGGCCCTGCTCCTTGAAGGAGAACGGCACGGTGATCAGCCGCCCGTCGAACTCCGGGATCGCCACCTGCATCGCGGCGTCCATGGGGGAGAGGGCGGCGTCCGAGTCCGCCCAGGCCTGCCGCGAGGACGTCAGGCACAGGCCCTGCAGCACGGGGATGTCCAGCTCGGCGAGGGCGCCGATGTCCCAGGCCTCCTCGTCGCCGCCTGCCGAGGCCTGCGAGGCGTGCGTGCCGCCGGCCGCGAGGACGGTGGCGACCAGGGCGTCGGCCTGCCCGAGAATCTTGTACAGGCCCGCGTCCGCCCCGCGCAGCGAACCGCAGTACACGGGCAGCGCGTTGGCGCCCCGCGCCTCGATCGCGTCGCACAGGGTGTCGACGAAGGCGGTGTTGCCGCTCAGTTCGTGCGCCCGGTAGAAGAGCACGCCGACGGTCGGACGGCCCTCCACGCGGGCGCGCTCGCCGTGGACGCCGTACTCCGGCATCTTCCGCGGCTCGTCGAACCCCTCGCCCGTCAGCAGCACGGTGTCCGAGAGGAACCGGGCGAGTTCGGTGAGGTTGTCCGGCCCGCCCTCCACGAGGTACCTGAGCGCCTCCGCGACGACACCGGCCGGGACGGACGACTCGGCCATCAGCTCCGCGTCCGGCACGGCCTCGCCGCCCAGCAGCACGGTGGGGATGCCGGAGGCCCTCAGCGCGGCGAGCCCGTCCTCCCAGGCCCGCTTGCCGCCGAGCAACCGGACGACGGCGACGGACGCCCCGTCCAGCAGGGCGGGCAGCTCCTCCCGGACGTCCACGCGGGTCGGGTTGCCGATCCGGTAGTCGGCACCGGAGGCGGCCCGGGCCGCCAGCAGGTCCGTGTCGGCGGTCGACAACAACAACACAGTGCTCATGCGGGTGCTCCCGGTGGAATGAAGGGCAGTCCTTGCGGCGCGCCGGACTCGATGAGCCGCCACAGCGCGTCGGTGTCCGCGTGCTGTTCGATCAGGTCGCCGAGCCGGTCGAGCTGCTCCTCGCGCAGCGCGGCGAACGAGGTGTCCGGCGCGGGCACGAAACGGCGGCCCGCGGCGGCCGCCACCTCGCGCAGAAAGGCCCGCCGGAAGCCGTCCGACTCCAGGGAGCCGTGCCAGTGCGTGCCCCAGGTCTGGCCGACCCGGCAGCCGTCCAGGAAGGGCGTGCCGCCCTGGACGTCGGCGACACCGTGATGGATCTCGTAACCCTCGACCCGCTCGCCGAGGGCCTCGCCCTCCGGCCGGGTGAGGGTCTTCTCGCGGGCGAACCGCACCCGCACGGGCAGGATCCCGAGCCCGCCGACGTGTCCCCTTCGGCTCTCCACGTCGTCCTCGATGTGCTCGCCGAGGATCTGGAAGCCACCGCAGATGCCGAGCACGGGCCGCTGCTCGGCGGCCCTGCGCACCAGGGCGTCGGCGAGCCCGCGCTCGCGCAGCCACTCCAGCGCCCGGACCGTCCCGCGGGTGCCGGGCACGATGACGAGGTCGGCGTCGGACAGCTCCTCCGGCCGGTCCACGAACCGCACCACGACGCCCGGTTCGGCGGCCAGCGCGTCCACATCGGTGAAGTTGGACATCAGCGGCACGGCGCAGACCGCGACCCGCAGTACGTCCTCGCCGACGGGCGGGGCGACGACGGACTCCCGGACCGCTCCCCGCAGGGAGACCCGCAGTCCGTCCTCCTCGTCGATCCCGAGCCCGTGCCGGAACGGCAGCACGCCGTAGGTCTTCCGCCCCGTGAGCCCGTGCAGCATGTCCAGGCCCGGTTCCAGCAGGGAGACGTCCCCGCGGAACTTGTTGACGAGGAACCCGGCGACGCAACGCTGGTCCTCGGGCGACAGCAGCGCCACCGTCCCGAAGAACGAGGCGAACACCCCGCCCCGGTCGATGTCGCCGACGACGAGCACGGGCAGCCCGGCGCCCCGGGCGATCCCCATGTTCACGATGTCCGTCCGCCGCAGGTTGATCTCGGCGGGAGAACCGGCCCCCTCACAGATCACCGCGTCATACGTGCCCCGCAACTGCTCCAGGCAGTCCAGCACCGTCCCGAGCAACTGCTGCTGCCGTCCGCCGTGGTAGCCGCGCGCGCTCAGCTCCCCGACCGGCTTGCCCAGCAGCACGACCTGACTGCTCTGCTCGCCACCGGGCTTGAGCAGCACCGGGTTCATCAGCGCGGTCGGCTCGACGCGGCAGGCCTGCGCCTGCATGGCCTGTGCCCGCCCGATCTCGGCCCCTTCCGTCGTCACGAAGGAGTTCAGGGACATGTTCTGCGCCTTGAAGGGCGCGACCTTGACGCCCTGGCGCACCAGCCACCGGCAGATCCCGGCGGTCACGACGCTCTTGCCGGCGTCGGAAGTGGTACCGGCGACGAGAAGCCCACCGCTCATGTCATTTCCCCCTCTTCAGCGACCGCGCACCCCGGAGCGACGGCGCACTCCCGAGCGATCGCGCACCTCTGGACAACCGCGCACTCGTCAACAACCGCGCGCCCGCGCACACCCCGAGCGCGAGCCATGTCACGCGCTTCGACAGCCGTACGGCCCGTTCGACGTCCCGCGTGCCGACGGCACGCCCCCCGGTGTTCAGCACGGGCCGGTGCTCCACCCGCCCGCCGTACGACAGCGTCCCGCCGAGACGCACCCCGAGCGCCCCGGCGAACGAAGCCTCCACGGGCCCGGCGTTGGGACTCGGATGCTGCGCCGCATCCGCCCGCCAGGCCCGCACGGCCCCTCGCGGATCCGGCCCGGCCAGGGCGGCGAGGACGGCGGTCAGCCGCGCTCCGGGCCACCCCGCGAGGTCGTCCAGGCGTGCGGAGGCCCACCCGTAGCGGCGGTAGCGGGCCGACTTGTGCCCGACCATGGCGTCCAGGGTGTTGACGGCCCGGAACCCCAGCAGCCCCGGCACCCCGCCGACGGCGCCCCACACCAGAGCCCCCACCACCGCGTCGGAGGTGTTCTCGGCGACCGACTCGACCACGGCCCGGGCCATGCCGTCGGCGTCGAGGGCCTGCGGATCGCGGCCGCACAGGTGCGGCAGCCGGGCCCGGGCCGCCTCGACGTCCCCGGCCTCCAGGGCCCGCCCGATGGTCCGGGCCTCCCGGGCGAGTGAAGTCCCCCCGACCACGGCCCAGGTGGCGGCAGCGGTCAGCGCGACGGAGGCGGCGGGGGAGGTGCGCACGGCACGCGCGGCGACGGACCCGAGGGCGACGGCCCCGCCGGCACACACGGCGGTGTGCAGCGCGCCCCACCCGCGGTGGTCCCGCCACAACACCCGTTCCACGGCGCCCGCGGCCCGCCCGAACGCGGCGACCGGATGCCCCCGGCGAGGATCACCGAGCAACAGGTCACCGATCAGACCGGCGGCGGCGCCGTACGCGAAGACGCGACTGGCACCCATGGGCTCAGCCGGCCAGGAGGGCGGGCAGGGGTGGGGTGGTGAACCTCGATCGGCAGCCGCGCATGGCGATATGTGTCCTCACTCAGGGTGTCCGCGCCCTGGTTCGACGAGATCGGCGGTGAGAGTTCCTGGCTCCCGGGGATTGCTACCCCGGTGACAGTGGCGGGACCGCGCCGGACTTTCACCGGCTTCCTCTCCTGCCGCCGTACTGGCCCCGGCAGTCCACCACGGCCGGGAACGGCCGTCAACTTGCCGTTGACCTGCGAGGGGAGAGTGTGGAGAACCCCACATCGCCCCCTGCCCCGCATGACGACCGGGCGGCACGGGACCAAAGAAGTCCCGTGCCGCCCGGCGGACACGATGTGCGGTGGGGCGCTCAGGCCACGATCAGATAGATCCCGTAGCCCACGGCCGCCGCACAGGCCGCGAAGCACGCGTACGCGCCGGTGACGGCGAGGCTCGCGGACCCGCCCTCCGCCACCGCCCGCTCGCGGCGGGAGAGACCGGTGATGCCGAGGGTGAACAGGCCGACGAGGGCCACGGTGACCACGAGGCTGACGCCGAAGACGGAGCCGAGGGCCGCCCAGTCGATCTTCATATCCGAGACTCTTCCTTGTAACCGGTGGCGGTCAGACCGTGGTGGTCGTGGTCGGCGTGCGCTCGGCGGTGGCCTGGGCCGGGAACGTCGGGACCGGGTCCGCCGACGCCGTGCCTCCCGCAGGGGGCGGCGTCACGGCGGCGATCGCCGTGGTGACCACGCCCGCGGGCTCGGCGTCGTCGTTCTCGCTGTCGGTGTCGTTGACGTTGGTGTGGTCGACCACCTCGCGCCGCGACAGCTTCCAGATCGTCGCGCTGGAGGCGATGAGGAAGACGGCCACCACGGCGGTGCCCCAGCTGCCGAAGCCGGTGACGTACTCGGCGAGCGCGCCCACCAGGGCCGCGGCCGGCAGCGTCAGACCCCACGCGACGAACATCCGCGTCGCGGTGGACCAGCGGACCACGCCGCCCTTGCGGCCGAGTCCGGCACCCATCACCGAACCGGACACGGAGTGCGTCGTGGAGAGGGAGAAACCGAGGTGCGAGGAGGCCAGGATGACCGTGGCCGCGGAGGTCTGGGCGGCGAAGCCCTGCTGCGGCTGGAGGTCGGTCAGTCCCTTGCCCATGGTGCGGATGATGCGCCAGCCGCCCAGGTAGGTGCCGAGCGCGATGGCGAGACCGGCCGAGAGGATGACCCACATGGGCGGGTCCGAGTCGGGCGCCACGGCGCCGCCGGCGACCAGGGCGAGAGTGATGACACCCATGGTCTTCTGCGCGTCGTTGGTGCCGTGCGCCAGGGAGACCAGGCCCGCGGAGGCGATCTGGCCGGCCCGGTAGCCCTTCTTGGACGCCTTGTCCTCGGCCTTGCTGCCGAGGGAGTAGGTCAGCCGCGTGGCCAGCATCGCCGCGATGCCCGCGACCAGCGGGGCGGCGATCGCCGGGATCAGCACCTTGGTGACCAGCACGTCCCCGTGCACCGCGCCGACGCCCGCCGAGGCGATCGTGGCACCGATCAGACCGCCCATGAGGGCGTGGGAGGAACTGGAGGGCAGACCGACGAGCCAGGTCAGCAGGTTCCAGAGGATCGCGCCGACCAGGGCGGCGAAGATGACCTCGGGACGGATGCCGGCCTCGTCGACGAGGCCCTTGGAGATCGTGTTGGCGACTTCGACGGACAGGAAGGCGCCGACCAGGTTGAGGACCGCGGACATGGCCACCGCAACCTTGGGCTTCATGGCGCCCGTGGAAATGGTCGTGGCCATGGCGTTCGCGGTGTCGTGGAAACCGTTCGTGAAATCGAACGCGAGTGCGGTTACCACCACAATCGCGAGGATCAGCGAGAAGCTTTCCATTTACCCAGGCAATCGTTCGAGGTCATTGGCTCGATGAACGTAGGGAACCTGAGTGAACGGAAGATGAACTGGGAGGGGCGCAGGGGTGACCGCATCAGGGGGTCGGCGTTCCGCCCCGGCGCTGCCGCCCGGTGCCCCGGCGGCCGGCTGCCAGGAGTGTCCCGTTTCACCCGGACGAGTGGCCCGTCGAACGGGTCCCGGTCACCCGTCGGGGTGCCACCGCGGTCGTGTACGAAGCGCGCCCCCGAAGTCCCCCGCACCGCAGCGCCGCGAGGCCCCGCCTGGCAGGATCGCGGCATGGCTGAGCAGCGTGGCGACGAGCGGGGCACGGCGGGCGTACCGGGGGACGAGGGGG
>NZ_JAKEIO010000179.1 GCF_021474405.1 [Streptosporangium] indianense | reverse complement strand
TTTATAAGCGCCGGGTGTGGGTCGGGGCCGCGTCGGGGGGTGTCCATCGTCGGAACGGCGCGATGGACGTGTCACGCCGACTGGCTGTTCGTCGACGCGCCAACCGCTGCGGGTGGACACCCCCCGACACGTCCCCGTATCGCCGTATGCGGGTGCGGGAACGTCGTGGTCGACGTCCGGGGTCGCGGGCCCCAGCAACAACGCCTTCACCTGGCAAGAGGGTGTGTCTCACAGGGGTGGATGGTTCCTTCGGGTGCTTGCGGAACCTATCGTCAAGGTCATGTTCGCTGTCTATGCCGCCCGAATCGACCGCGACCGGCCGCTGTCCGGACTGGAATTGGGGGAGCGTCCGGCTCCCGAGGCCCGTCCCGGCTGGAGCACCGTCACGGTCAAGGCCGCCTCCCTCAACCACCACGACCTCTGGTCCCTGCGCGGCGTGGGCCTCGCAGAGGACAAGCTGCCGATGATCCTCGGCTGCGACGCCGCCGGTGTCGACGAGGACGGCAACGAGGTCGTCCTGCACTCCGTGATCGGACAGAGCGGGCACGGGGTCGGCCCGAAGGAACCCCGTTCCATCCTCACCGAGCGTTATCAGGGCACCTTCGCCGAGCAGGTCTCCGTGCCGACCTGGAACATCCTGCCCAAGCCCAAGGAGCTCTCCTTCGCGGAGGCCGCCTGTCTGCCGACGGCGTGGCTGACCGCGTACCGGATGCTGTTCACCAACGCGGGGGTACGGCCCGGGGACTCCGTGCTGGTGCAGGGTGCCGGTGGTGGTGTCGCCACGGCGGCGATCGTGCTGGGGAAGGCCGCGGGGCTCCGGGTCTTCGCCACCAGCCGCGACGAGGCCAGGCGGAAGCGGGCCCTGGAGCTCGGGGCCGTCGAGGCGCTGGAGTCCGGGGCGCGGCTGCCGCAGCGGGTCGACGCCGTCATCGAGACCGTCGGGGCCGCCACCTGGTCCCATTCCGTGAAGTCGCTGAAGCCCGGCGGCACCCTGGTCATCTCCGGGGCCACCAGCGGCGACCGGCCCTCCCACGCCGAGCTGACCCGGATCTTCTTCCTCGAGCTCAAGGTCGTCGGTTCCACGATGGGCACCAAGGACGAGCTGGAGGACCTGCTGTCCTTCTGTGCCGCCACCGGTGTGCGACCGGTCATCGACGAGGTCCTGCCGATGGACCGGGCGCGTGAGGGCTTCGAGCGGCTGGCCGCTGGTGAGCAGTTCGGGAAGGTCGTGCTGACGAATCCCTGAGTCCTCTCGACGGTGCGTCGACGGCCGGTCCGGACAGGGCCGGCCGTTTTCGCGTTTCGGATGTCAACTGTGGTTGACGCGGGGCGGGTGTCAACGTAGGTTGACTGCATGACCGAAGCAACGGATCTGGCCGAGCGCGCGGGTGACCGTGATCCACGGGTCGGCCTACGGGCCGTCGCCGCGCTGCGTCGGCTCCTGGAGCAGTTGGAAGCCGTACAGGTGCGCAATGCGCGCAACCAGGGCTGGTCGTGGCAGGAGATCGCCACCGAACTCGGTGTGAGCAGGCAGGCCGTGCACAAGAAGTACGGGAGGCATTGATGTTCGAGCGGTTCACGAAAGACGCCAGGGACGTGGTCAAGGGCGCCTACGCGTATGTGGACGGGAGCGGTGGGGAGGGGCGGTCTGTGGAGCCGGAGCATTTGCTGCTGGCGCTGCTCGACCGGGAAGGCAGTCGTGGGTCTTTCGCGCTCGTCGCCCTCGGGCTCGGCGAGCGGCGGGAGTCCGTGCGGGAGGCGCTGCGCGAGGCACGGCGGCGGGCCGGGCTGACGCAGGCCGAGACCGACGCGCTCGCCGGGCTCGGAATCGACGTGGAGGAGATCGTCGCCCGGGTGGAGCAGACGCACGGGGTCGGCGCCTTGGCGGGCGGTTCGAAGGACAAGCGGTGGTGGTCGGGACGTTCCTCTTTCGGGCGGGGGGCCAGGGATGTGCTGGAGCGCTCCTTGCGGGTCGCCCTCGCCCAGCGGGACCGGCACATCGGGGACGAGCACATCCTGCTGGCCCTGACCACCCGCCCCGGAGTGCCCGCCGAGGTCCTCGCCGCGCACGGGGTGACGCACGCGTCCGTGGTGCGGGTGCTGTACGGGAGCGGCGGCGAAGCCAAGGCCGGCTGAAGGGCCGCGGCCTGGGCGCCTACTTCTTCCGGGTGCGCAGGAGGGCTCCTATGTGGGCCGCGGCGGTCGACAGGTGGCGGCGGGCGTCACGCAACTGCTCGGGCGTGACGCCGTGGTCGCGGGCAGCGTCACGGATGTCGTCCCGGAAGCGGTCGAGCAGGCGGTCCAGGTCGCGGGCCGGGTCGCCGGTGGAGTCCGCGGCGTCCTCGTGGGCCCAGGCGGGTTCATAGGCGGCCGGGAAGTCCTCCGCGGGCTGTGAGGGGGTCGGCTCCGCGGTCGGCTTGCCGGTGCCGGTGCCGGTGCCGGTGCCGGTGCTTGTGCCGGTCCAGTCGAAGGCGAAGTCCTTGCCGTACTCCTTCCCGAACTCGCCGACCTCCTTGACCAGTTCACTCAGGCCCTCGCGCAGACCTGTCGGCCAGTCGCCGCGGGCGAAGTGGTCCTGCACCTGCTCCTGGACACGGCGGGTGATGCGCTGGACCTGCTCCTGGGCCTGGGCGCGGGCCTGCTCCTGGGCCTCCTTCGCCTGGCGGCGGGCGCGCTGGGCGTCCTCGCGGGCGCGGCGGCTCTCGTCCTTGGCGCGCCGGGCCTGCTCCTTCCACTCCTGCCGGGCGCGGCGCATCTCCTCCTTGGCGATGCGCCAGGCCTCCTTGTCGCCGTGCTGCGTGAAGTCGCCGAAGGGGGCGCCCGTCGTACCGTCGGTCCCGGTCCCGGTGCCGTTGCCCCGGCGGGCCTCCGTCGCCGCCGCGCGCATCTCGCGGCGCAGGTCGCCGGCGGCTCCGCGCACGTCGGCCTGGATCTCCGCGGCCAGTTCCGCGACCGAGTCGCGGATCTCCAGCTCCAGGTCGGCCAGCTCGCCGCTGCGGTCGGCCAGTTCGGCGCGGCCCGCGTCGGTGATCGAGTAGACCTTGCGGCCGCCCTCGGTGGTGTGCGTGACCAGCCCCTCGGCCTCCAGCTTGGCCAGGCGCGGGTAGACCGTGCCCGCCGACGGCGCGTACAGCCCCTGGAAGCGCTCCTCGAGGAGGCGGATCACCTCGTAGCCGTGGCGGGGAGCCTCGTCCAGCAGCTTCAGCAGGTAGAGGCGGAGGCGGCCGTGGGCGAAGACGGGGGGCATGTCAGAGCACCTTCTTGTCGGTTGTGCCGTCGGCCGGGGTGGTGGTGGCGTCATCGCCCGGGCCGGAGACGGAATTGTCTCCCGAACCGTCCGGGCGGCCGCTCGCCGGGGCTTTCGCCGCGTTGCCGTTGCCGGGCCGGGCGTCCCATGGCGCGTCGTCGTGATCGTCGTCGCCGGCCGGGCGGCGCAGCAGGGCGATCGAGCCGGAGACGGTGGTGGCCCGCAGCTTGCCGGTGCCCGCGCCCAGACGGCCCGTGATCTTGTGGGCTCCCCACTGGCCGTGCACCCGCAGGCCGTCGAAGGCGTTGGAGAGGGATCCGCTGGCCGTGTTCGCCTCGACGTCCGCGTCCGCCGGGTACGGCAGCCGGATGGCGATCTCGCCCGAGACGCTGGTCAGCCGGACGTCCGTCGGGCCGTTCGGGTCGAGGTCGACGATCATCGAGCCGCTGACCGATTCCGCCCGCACGGAGGGGCCGGAGCCCTCGATCACTGTCAGGTCCCCGGACACGGAGTTGAACCGCAGGTCGCCGGTCACGTCCTGGGCCTCCAGGCTGCCGGAGACCGTGTCGGCGCGCACCGGGCCGGAGAGGCCCACCAGAGTCGTGTTGCCGGTGACGCCCTTGACCACCGAGGTGCCGCGGATCCCGGAGACCACGGCGGCGGCTCCCACGACGCCCACCTCGACGCCGGTGCCGGCGGGGACGGCCAGGGAGACGACCGCGCTGCGGCGCCAGCCCTTGCGGTCCAGCCACTTGAGGAAACCCTTCCAGGGCAGGTCTTCGTAGGCCACCGTGAGGACGCCGTCGTGGTGGGTGACCAGGAGGGGTGGGCCCTCGATCTCGGAGATCTCCAGGCGGGCGGATGCTTCGTCGGTGCCCACCACGTTGACCGTGCCGTTGACGAGGCGTACGCGCAGGTCGCTCACCGGCTCGTCGAAGGTGAGCTTCCTCGGTTCTGAGACGGACCACTCGGACATGGCGAAGACCTCCCCAACCGGACGCGCCATATCGCGTCCCCTCGCAATCACGATATATCGCGGTTGGGGAAAGTCAAGACACCCGTTCCAGGGACGGCAGGACGGCCAAGCAGGCTCTTACGGCCTCGGAGAACATCGGTACAGGCATCGGCCCTGAGATTGATCACGGTCGGCCGACGCGGTGACCGGGTGCCGCGCCGAGATTCCCGAATGATCGTTGATCACTGGTGAGGGGGCGGCTGCCGTCAGCCGGATGCCGGAGGAGGCCCCTCCTGGCGCGCGCTGGTTCAGCGCGTTGATGCGGGCAGGTGCAGACGGCCGTCGTGGACTTCGGCGATCTGGTCGACGGCGGTGAGGTGGGTGCGGTCGTGGGTGACCAGGACGGTGGCGGTGGCCTGCTGGTGGGTGAGGCGGGTGATCAGGTCGATGACGGCGGCGCCGCGTTCGTGGTCGAGGGCGCTGGTGGGTTCGTCGACCAGCAGGACCGTGGGGTCGTTCATCAGGGCCCGGGCGATGTTGACGCGCTGGCGCTGACCGCCGGAGAGCTGGTGGGGGCGACGGCCGGCCTGGTCGGCGAGGCCGACGGCGTCGAGGAGTTCCTTCGCGCGGGTCCGGGCGGCGCGGGGTGTGCGGCCGTCGATCTGTGCCATGACCTGGAGCTGTTCGGCGGCGCTGAGGGAGGGCAGCAGGTTGGGCTGCTGGAAGACGATGCCGATCTTGTGGCGGCGCAGGTCGGTGAGTTCGCTGCGGCTCATGCCGGTGGTGTCGGTGCCGGCAATGGTGACCGTGCCGGAGTCGGGGGTGATGAGGGTGGCGGCGACGGCCAGGAGGCTGGACTTGCCGGAGCCGGACGGGCCGACGACGGCGGTGAGGCTGCCGTTGGGGACGTCGAGCGTGACCTGGTCGAGGGCGGTCAGTCGGGTGTCACCGTCGGGGTAGGTGAGGGTGATGTCGGTCAGACTCAGGCTCATCGGGCACTCCCCAGGGCGGTCAGCGGGTCGACGGAGGTGATGCGGCGGATGGACAGACCGGCCCCGAGGGCGCCGAGGAGGATCATCACGGCGGCGGGAAGCAGGACGGTAGCGGGGGTGAGGAGGAACGGAACCGCGCTGCCGGCGACGAGGGCGCCGAGGCCGAAGGCGATACCGGTGCCGATCAGGGTGCCGCCGGTGAGGAGGACGACTGCTTGGCCGAGGGCGTCCTTGAGCAGGTCCGCGGTGGAGGCGCCGAGGGCCTTGAGGACGGCGACGTCGCCGCTGCGCTGGATGGTCCACACGGTGAAGAAGGCGCCGATGACCAGGGCGGAGATGGCGAACAGGAAGCCGCGCATCAGCTGCAGGGAGCCGTTCTCGGAGGTGTAGGAGCCGACCGCGGAGAGCGAGTCGTCCCTGGAGACCGTCTTCGTGCCCGCGGCCTGGTCGGCGGCGGCCGTGTCGGCGCCGGAAGCGGTGGTCAGGGCGATCACGGTCGCGGTCGGGCCGTCACCGCCGGCGGTCGGAGGTGCGGCCTTCCGCCAGCCATCGAGGCTGATCCAGACGACCGGGGTGTGACTGAAGAACGCGTCTCCCTCGACGGCGGCGACGGTCAGCTGCTGCCCGGCCAGGGTGAAGGTGTCACCCGCCCTGATCCCGAGGTCGTCGGCGGCGGTGGTGGACAGCACCACCGACCGCTCGTCCAGCTTGCCGCTGTGGGGGGCGAGGCGGGAACCGGGCCGGACGCCGAAGGCGGACACCCCGGTGCTCCTGTCGCCGGCGGTGGCCTTGGTGGTGGTGATCCCCAGCGGCTCGGCACTCCTCACGCCGGGGGTCTTGGCCCACTGCTGCCACTGCTCGGCGGTGACGGTGGAGTTGGAGTACGACACGTCCTGTCCGCCGCTGGGCGCCTGGAAGGCGATCTTGTCGGCGGGCAGGCCGGTGATGGCGGAGATGTTCTGCCGGCCCAGGCCGGCGGTCAGGCCGGACAGCAGACCGACCAGCAGGGTGATGAGCACGATGACGGTGCCCATCAGGGCGAAGCGCCCCTTGGCGAACTTCAGATCGCGCCAGGCGACGAACACGGCGGTGGCCTGTCCTTTCTGGTGGTGGAACCGGTTAGGACCTCACCGTCGCCGTTGGCCCCTGGTGTGCGCGTCTGGCGCAGGAGGGCACTTCCCTGGCCGAAAGACGGCACACCGGTTGTAACTTTCGATGGAGGCCGCCTCACGTCCCGGTCCGTAGGGTTGCAAGCACTGTGAACACCGCCGCTCCCGCCCTGACCCCGACCACCCGGGCCCTGGCCTGGTGCCTGCACCTGCTGATCATCGCCCTGCTCGCCTTGGCCGCGGGCCGCGCCGTGACCGACAACCGGCCGCACACCGCGATGACCGTCGCCCTGGCGGGGGCGTGCGCCTCGGTGTCCGTGGCCGGACCGCTCGTGCCGCGCATCCGCCGCTCCCGCCGGGCGGCTACCTGGTGGCTGGGCGTGGTCGGCGCCTTGTGGCTGGGGCTGCTGACCGTGTCCGCCGACGGGGTCTGGGTGGCCTTTCCGCTGTACTTCCTCCAGCTCCATCTGCTGCCGCGCCGCACCGGCCTGGCCTCGGTCGCCGTGACCGCGCTCGTGGCGATTGCCGCGTTCGCCGCCCACACCGGGTCCTTCAGCCCGGCGATGGCGATCGGTCCCGCACTCGGCGCCGCCGTCGCCGTCGCCGTGGTGTGGGGATATCAGGCCCTGTACCGGGAGAGCGAACAGCGCCGCAAGCTGATCGAGGAACTCACTGCCACCCGCGCCGACCTGGCCGAGGCCCAGCACACCGCCGGGGTGCTGGCCGAACGCGAACGCCTGGCCCGCGAGATCCACGACACTCTCGCTCAGGGGCTGTCCAGCATCCAGCTGCTGCTGCGCGCCGCCGAGCGCGCGCTGCCCGGCGCCCCCGAGACCGCCGCCCGCCACGTGGACCAGGCCCGCCAGGCGGCCGTGGACAACCTCGCCGAAGCACGCCGCTTCGTCGCTGCCCTCACCCCGCCCGCCTTGGAGAGCCACACCCTGGCCGGCGCCCTGGAACGCCTGTGCGCCACCACCAGCGCCCGGCACCGGCTCGCCGCACGCTTCCACCTCACCGGCCAGGCGGCACCGCTGCCAACCGCGCACGAGGTCGCCCTGCTGCGCATCGCCCAGTCCGCCCTCGCCAACACCGTCCGCCACGCCGACGCCACGACCGCCGACGTCACCCTCAGCTACCTCGGCGACCGTGTCGCCCTGGACGTCGTCGACGACGGAACCGGATTCGACCCCTGCCTGCTCCCCGCCCCCGACCCCGAGAACGGCGGCTTCGGACTGCCCGCCATGCGTGCCCGCATGCACGCCCTCGGAGGCACCCTCGCCATCGCGGCCGCCCCGGGCCACGGCACCGCGCTGGCTGCCCAGCTTCCCCTGCCCCCGACCACCGACCCCGAGGACCGTCCGTGAACGACCAGTCGATCCGCCTGCTTCTGGCCGACGACCACCCCGTCGTGCGCGCCGGGCTGCGCGCCGTGCTGGAGACCGAACCCGGCCTCACCGTCGTCGCCGAGGCCGCCACCGCAGAAGACGCCGTCGCCCGCGCGGCGCTGGGCGACATCGACGTCGTCCTCATGGACCTGCAGTTCGGCGGAGGAATGGGCGGCGCCGAAGCCACCGCGGCGATCACCAGCCGGCCTGGAGCCCCCCGCGTGCTGATCGTCACCACCTACGACTCCGACGCCGACACCCTGCCCGCCATCGAAGCCGGCGCCACCGGCTACCTCCTCAAGGATGCTCCGCCCGAAGATCTGGCCGCCGCGGTACGTACCGCAGCCACCGGACGCACCACCCTCGCCCCCACCGTCGCCGACCGGCTGATGAACCGCCTGCGTGCTCCGCACGCCGCCCTGACCCGGCGCGAGGGCGAGGTTCTCGTTCTGGTCGCCGAGGGACTGTCCAACCAAGGCATCGGTGCACGCCTCCACCTGACCGAGGGCACGGTCAAATCCCATTTCGCCCGCATCTACGCCAAACTCGGCGTCGACTCCCGCACCGCCGCCGTCGCCACCGCCACCGACCTCGGCCTCATCCGCCGCTGACCCGAGCACGGGCGGTCTCACCCAGGAACAGATCCGAGAGTTCTGCGAGATCCCCGGCACCGACCACGTTTCCCCAGGTCGCCGTTGGCGGAAGTCCTCTCAGGACCCGGGGTCGTGCGCCACGGTTCAGACAGACCGCCGGGTACGTCCGACGCCCGCCTGCTCCTCGCGCACGGCGGGCTGACTCACGCACCCGCGCGACCGACGCTTCACAGCCCGGTGAGGCGCCCCGGGGGGAACCGGGACGTGCAGATCAAGCCGTCCGGGACCGGAGCCGGTGTCTACTCGTCGTCCTCGTCGTCCAGCCGCGCCAGCCACGTCGCCAGCCGCTCCACCGGCACCTCGAAGTCGGGATTGAGATCGACGAACGTCCGCAGCTGCTCGGCGAGCCACTCGAAGGTGACCTCCTCCTCGCCGCGCCGCTTCTCCAGTTCCTCGATGCCACGGTCCGTGAAGTACATGCCTCAAGGATAGGTGCGCGAAAACGGCCGGGCCGCACCCCCGATGCGGGGATGCGGCCCGGCCGCGAACGACGCGCGAGGGCGATTACGCCTCGAACACCTCACGCACCAGCTGCTCCTGCTCGGCCTGGTGACGCTTCGCCGAACCCACCGCCGGGGACGAGCCGTGCGGGCGCGAGATGCGCCGCAGCCGCTCGCCGTGCGGGACGTCCGCGCCGACCGCCAGGTCCAGGTGGTCGATCAGGTTGAGCGCGATGAACGGCCAGGCACCCTGGTTCGCAGGCTCCTCCTGGGCCCACAGGTACTTCTCGGCGTTCGGGTACTTCTTGATCTCCGCCTGGAGCTCGGCACCCGGCAGCGGGTACAGGCGCTCGATGCGGATGATCGCCGTGTCCGTCACGCCGCGCTTCTGACGCTCGGCCTCCAGGTCGTAGTAGACCTTGCCGGCGCAGAAGACGACCTTCTTGACCGCGGCCGGGTCGACCGAGGAGTCGCCGATGACCGGCTGGAACTGCCCGGTCGTGAACTCCTCCGCCTTCGCCGCCGCCGCCTTCAGCCGCAGCATCGACTTCGGCGTGAAGACCACCAGCGGCTTGTGGTGCGGGTTGTGCACCTGCCACCGCAGGAGGTGGAAGTAGTTCGACGGCGACGTCGGCATGGCGACCGTCATGTTGTTCTGCGCGCACATCTGGAGGAAGCGCTCCGGGCGGGCCGAGGAGTGGTCCGGGCCCTGGCCCTCGTAGCCGTGCGGCAGCAGCAGGACGACACCGGAGGTCTGGGCCCACTTCTGCTCGGCCGACGAGATGAACTCGTCCACGACCGTCTGCGCGCCGTTGACGAAGTCGCCGAACTGCGCCTCCCACATCACGAGCGCCTCGGGGCGGGCCAGCGAGTAGCCGTACTCGAAGCCCATCGCCGCGTACTCGGACAGCAGGGAGTTGTAGACGTTGAGCCGCGCCTGGTCCTCGGAGAGGTACTGCAGCGGCGTGTACTCCTCGCCCGTGCTGCGGTCGATGATGACCGCGTGGCGCTGGCCGAACGTACCGCGCTGCGAGTCCTGGCCCGCCAGGCGGACCGGGACGCCCTCCAGCAGGAGGGAGCCGATCGCGAGGGTCTCGCCCATGCCCCAGTCGATGGTGCCGTCCTCGACCATCGCCGCCCGGCGCTGCAGCTGCGGCAGCAGACGCGGGTGGACGGTGATGTGGTCGGGGATGTTGACCTGGGACTCGGCGATCCGCTTGACGACCTCCGTGGTCACCGCGGTGTTCACGGCGACCGGGAACTCGGCCTGCGGGTCCGTGGGCTCGACCGTCGCCGGCTGGGACGTGGCCTCACGGACCTCCGTGAACACCTTCTCCAGCTGGCCCTGGTAGTCCTGCAGCGCCTGCTCGGCCTCTTCCAGGGTGATGTCGCCGCGACCGATCAGGGACTCGGTGTAGAGCTTGCGTACCGAGCGCTTCTTGTCGATCAGGTCGTACATCAGCGGCTGGGTGAAGGCCGGGTTGTCCGACTCGTTGTGACCGCGGCGGCGGTAGCAGATGAGGTCGATCACCACGTCCTTGTTGAACGCCTGGCGGAACTCGAAGGCCAGACGGGCGACGCGGACGACCGCCTCGGGGTCGTCGCCGTTCACGTGGAAGATCGGGGCCTCGATCATGCGGGCCACGTCCGTCGCGTACATGGAGGAACGCGAGGACTCGGGGGCCGCGGTGAAGCCGACCTGGTTGTTGATGACGATGTGGACCGTGCCGCCGGTGCGGTAGCCGCGCAGCTGCGACATGTTCAGGGTCTCGGCCACCACGCCCTGGCCCGCGAAGGCCGCGTCGCCGTGGATCGCCACCGGCAGGACCGTGAAGTCCGTGCCGCCCTTGTTGATGATGTCCTGCTTGGCGCGCGAGACGCCCTCCAGGACCGGGTCCACCGCCTCCAGGTGCGAGGGGTTCGCCACCAGGGAGACCTTGATCTGCTCGCCGTCGAGACCGGTGAAGGTGCCCTCGGCGCCCAGGTGGTACTTCACGTCACCGGAGCCGTGCATCGACTTCGGGTCGAGGTTGCCCTCGAACTCGCGGAAGATCTGCGCGTACGACTTGCCGACGATGTTGGCGAGGACGTTCAGCCGGCCGCGGTGGGCCATGCCGATGACGACCTCGTCCAGGCGGGACTCGGCGGCCGAGTCCAGCACGGCGTCCAGCAGCGGGATGACGGACTCGCCGCCCTCCAGGCTGAAGCGCTTCTGGCCGACGTACTTGGTCTGCAGGAACGTCTCGAAGGCCTCGGCGGCGTTCAGACGGCGCAGGATGCGCAGCTGCTCCTCGCGCTCCGGCTTGGAGTGCGGCCGCTCCACGCGGTCCTGGATCCACTTGCGCTGCTTGGGGTCCTGGATGTGCATGAACTCGATGCCGGTCGTGCGGCAGTACGAGTCGCGCAGGACACCGAGGATGTCGCGCAGCTTCATCATCGACTTGCCCGAGAAGCCGCCGACGGCGAACTCGCGCTCCAGGTCCCACAGGGTGAGCCCGTGCTCGGTGATGTCCAGGTCGGGGTGCTTGCGCTGCTGGTACTCCAGCGGGTCGGTGTCGGCCATGACGTGGCCGCGGACCCGGTAGGAGTGGATCAGCTCGAAGACGCGGGCGGCCTTCGTGACGTCGTCGTCGTGGCTGGCGTCGATGTCCTTGAGCCAGCGGACCGGCTCGTAGGGGATGCGCAGCGCCTCGAAGACGTCGTCGTAGAAGCCGTTCTCACCGAGGAGGAGGTTCGCGACGATCCGCAGGAACTCGCCGGAGGCGGCGCCCTGGATCACCCGGTGGTCGTAGGTCGACGTGAGCGTCATGACCTTCGAGATGCCGAGCTTGTTCAGGGTGTCCTGGGAGGTGCCCTGGAACTCCGCGGGGTAGTCCATGGAGCCGACGCCCATGATCACGGACTGGCCGGGCATCAGGCGCGGCACGGAGTGCACGGTGCCGAGGCCGCCGGGGTTGGTCAGGGAGACCGTCACGCCGGTGAAGTCGTCCATGCCGAGCTTGCCGTCGCGGGCGCGGCGGACGATGTCCTCGTAGGCCTGCCAGAACTCGAAGAAGTTCAGGGTCTCGGCCTTCTTGATGCCCGCGACCACGAGCTGGCGGTCGCCGTTGGGCTTCACCAGGTCGATGGCGAGGCCGAAGTTGATGTGCTCCGGCTTGACCAGGGTCGGCTTGCCGTCCTTCTCCGCGTAGGAGTAGTTCATCGACGGCATGGCCTTGATGGCCTGCACCATCGCGTAGCCGATCAGGTGCGTGAAGGAGATCTTCCCGCCCCGGGCCCGCTTCAGGTGGTTGTTGATGACGATGCGGTTGTCGAACAGCAGCTTCACCGGCACGGCGCGCACGGACGTGGCCGTGGGCACCTCCAGGGAGGCGTTCATGTTCTTCGCGACCGCGGCGGCCGGGCCGCGCAGCACGACCTGCTCGGGGCCCGAGGGGGCTTCGGCGGCGGGCTCGGCCTTCTTCGCGGCGGCGGCCGGCTTGGCGGCGGGCTTCGGGGCCGGGGCGGCCTTCTGCGCCGGGGCCTGAGCGG
>NZ_JAKEIO010000178.1 GCF_021474405.1 [Streptosporangium] indianense | reverse complement strand
GCCCCGCGCCGGACTCGTCCAGGCGGGCGACGGTCACGACGACGCGCCCCTCGTCCTGGAGGGCCCGTACGACGTCTCCGAACGGCGTGGCACTCGGGGCGACCTCGTCGGCGAGGCGGGTGATGTCCTTCAGGTCGGAGCCGCCGGCGATGACGACGTGCAGACCGGCGCGGCGGGCGGCGTCCAGGACGGCCTCGGCGTAGGGGTGGACCGGGTCGTCGGGCAGGCGGTCGTCGGTGTCGTCCTGCGGCAGGCTGCGCAGGGCGTCGGCGTGCAGGACGAGGGCGTCGGCGATCTCCAGCTGCCGCAGGCGTTCTCCGTTGCGCAGCAGGATCCCCGCGTGGGCGAGGAAGGTGCCGAGTGTCGCGCCGAAGGCGGCCGGTCCGTAGCGGGCCGCCTTGGGGGAGCCGGCGAGGATGGCCTCGGCGGCGTCCTGGGCGCTGTGGGTGACGAGGAGGGTGGCGGCGGCGCCGGCGAGGCTGCCCGTGCTGGCGTGGGAGGCGTACGCGGCGGCGGGGGTCACCTTGAGGGGAGGCCGGGCGTCCGCGGGGCATGACACGCTGGTGCGCCGGTGGTGGCAGACGTCGTCGTGCAGCGCCTCGAAGGCCGCGGCCCTGGCCATCGCCTCCGTGAGCTGGTTGCCGCGCAGGATGCCGTCGAGCACGAGGGCCAGCGGGGTCTGGCCGATGCCGTGGGCGGCGGCGTTGGCGGCGGCGAGGACGAGTTCCATCCCGGACGTGCCGAACCGCTGCCGGAGCAGCGCCCGGAAGCGGGGGTTCTCCCGCAGCAGCGTGACGGAGGCGGTGACGACGCGCGAGGTGGGGGGCAGCCGCAGGGACCGGCCGGCCAGGGCGCCGGCCGCGCCGGCGGCGTCCAGCAGGATCGCGGCCGCGGTGACGCGCACCTCGGCGGGGTCGCCGGGGTGGCTGGTGTCCCGCAGGTTCGGGTCGACACCCTCGGCGAGGCCCAGACGGGTGGCGAGGGCGGTGGCCCGCTCGGTGACGAGGTCGGTGGCGGCGTCCTCGGCCACGGTGACCACCAGGCGGCCGAGGCCTCCGTCCCAGTA
Organism: [Streptosporangium] indianense; assembly: GCF_021474405.1. Classification (GTDB taxonomy): domain Bacteria; phylum Actinomycetota; class Actinomycetes; order Streptomycetales; family Streptomycetaceae; genus Streptomyces; species Streptomyces indiaensis. The sequence continues at coordinate 7,244 of NZ_JAKEIO010000178.1, read as the reverse complement.
CGCCGTGAGGACGTCCGGGTGCTCCACCAGTTCCTCCGCGACCCGGTGGGCGAGCGTCTCGGTGTCGCCGTCGGGATGCCGCAGTGCGAGGTGGAGGCGCTGCCCGGCCTTCCAGTGCTGTCCGCCGGTCAGGGCGTTGCGCGCGACGTTGCGGACGCGGCGGGTGGTGTCGTAGGCGGACGTCACCGACCGGGCGGTGCTGCGGGCGGCGCCTGCGGCGGCCCCGGCCACGGCCCCGACCAGCGGGGTGACGTCGAAGGCGATGAACATCTGCGGCCGCCCCGATTCAGCCGGTGGAGCGGCTGTCGTGCCCATGCGGCTGCTCGTCGCCGTGGTGGGCGGTGGCCTCGGCGACCTGCTTCAGGGCGGAGGCGGTGGCGGTGTCACCGACCTTGGCGGGCTGCTCGTGCACGTGCTGTTCAGGCTGCTGCTGACGGTAGTGGGAGGCCGCCAGTCTGCCGCCGGGGCCGTACGCGGAGGTGTCCTCCTCCTGCGGGGCGGCGGCGTCGGAGCGGCGGTCGTCCGAGGTGCCGGCGCGTGTTCCGCCGTTCGGTGCCGCGCCGTCGGACTGCTGTCCGGGCCGCGGCCGGGTCAGCCAGGCGACGGCCGCCCCGGTCACCGCCACCGGCCACTCCACCACTCCGGCCACGCCGAGCACCCCGGCGCCGGCGTACACGGCCATCCGGCGGCCGCGCGGCGAGACCGCGCCGATCCTGTCGAGCGCGCCCGTGGCCACCCGGCCGACCCGCTCCGCGCCCGGCACGTGCCGCAGGCCCGAGGCCACGGCCCGCAAGGGCTGCGGAAGATCGGACGAAGACGAACGTGATGTCTCCTGGTTCATGGCGACCTCCACAAGCGCGATACCCAGCGGTGCGATCCGATTTTCCCGTCCTTCGCCCTATATTCCGACTTTGTCAAGGTATGCGCTTGTCTTGTTCGGCCGCGCTGCCGCCCGTGGGACACACAGGCGGCCTGCCCCCCTCAACGGGAACGCGGCCGGCGTCCGGCGGGGGCGCGGAAGCCGTCCGTGTCGGGGCGGGAGCGCCGGGTACTCAGTGCAGGCACACGAGGCCGTCTCGGGTCCGGACGCCGCACGGGAGCGGAGGGTCCGGCGCGGCGAAGGAGTGGTCATGACGCAGAACGGTGATGACGCGACGCTCGTCCGGCGACCGGGGATCCCCGACCTCCGGACCGCACCGGACGGTGCCGAGCCCGCGCCACCACAGGATCCGCAGGCGGACCAGCCCCTGCAGGAACTCCCCCAGGACCGCAACCAGGCGCTGCTGGAGGCGGCCAAGCAGGTCGGCGCCCTGCTGAAGCGCAAGGGGCACCTGTTCGCGCTGGCCGGCAGCGTGGCGGCGTACGCCCACGGCGGCGAGAAGAACCTGCAGCACGATGTCGACTTCGCGATCCGCCCCGAGGACGCAGAAGCGGTGGCGGCCACGCTCCACGAGGCCGGGCTGACGGTGTACACCCCGCCGGAGGACTGGCTCATCAAAGCCACGTGCTTCGGCCAGCCGGTCGACATCATCTTCGAACTGGCGCACCGGCCCGTCGGGGCGGACATGCTGGAGCGGGCGGAGGAACTGTCGGTCGACTCGGTGCGCATGCCCGTGCTGGCCCCGACCGACCTGCTGTGGAGCCTGACCGCCGCGTTCTCGGAGCACCACTGCGACTTCGGCGCGGCCCTGCCCATCGCCCGCGCCCTGCGGGAGAAGGTCGACTGGGAGAGGGTCCGTCGCGAGTGCGGGGACGAGCCCATGCCCGCGGCCTTCTTCTTCCTCCTGGAGCGCCTGAACGTCATCTGAAGGAGCACCCATGAGCACCCACGGTCCCCAGGACGCGGGCGGCGGGCCGCCGGCCGAGAACCTGGACTACCGCATCGCCCACCTCCAAGACCGCCTCGCCTCCGGCGAGCTCGGCGAACTGGGCGTACGGGTCGATGCCCGCGGCGGGTCGGTCCTGCTCACCGGCACCGTGCCCTCGACGCCCTGCCGCGACGAGATCCTGCGCACCGTCCACGAGGAGCTGGCCGGATTCCCCGTGCACAGCGACCTCGTGGTCACCGAGGCGTCCTCCCCCGACCACGCGGAGGACCTCTCATGATCCGCATCGCAGCCGTCGGAGACATCCACATGGGGCCCGACAGCCAGGGTGTGCTGCGCCCCGCCTTCGAGACCCTGCCCGAGTGCGCCGACCTCCTGCTGCTGGCCGGGGACCTCACCCGGCACGGCACGCCCGAGGAGATGCGGGTGGTGGCCCGGGAAGTTCAGGACCTGGCCGTTCCGGTGGTCGCCGTCCTCGGCAACCACGACCACCACGACGACCGGCCGGACGAGGTCACGGCCATCCTCCGGGACGCCGGCGTCCATGTCCTGGAGGGACAGGCGACGGTCGTGGAGAGCGGCGGGGCGCGGATCGGAGTCGCCGGGACCAAGGGGTTCGGCGGCGGCTTCGTCGGCCGCTGTGCCGGGGAGTTCGGCGAGCCGGTCATGAAGGAGTTCGTCCGGTACTCCCGGCGGAGCGCCGACGGGCTGCGCAGCGCGCTGGAGCGGCTGGCCGAGGAGGGCTGTGACGCGCGGATCGCCCTGACCCACTACTCCCCCGTGGCGGACACCCTCGCGGGCGAGCCGCTGGAGATCTACCCGTTCCTGGGGAGCTATCTCCTGGCCGAGGCGATCGACACCGCGGGCGCCGACCTCGCGGTGCACGGGCACGCGCACGCCGGCACCGAACACGGCATGACGAGCGGCGGTGTGCGGGTGCGCAACGTCGCCCAGCCGGTCATCGGGCGGGCCTTCCACGTCTATCACCTGCCGGTCAGGGAGCCCGCCGCGAGCGGCACCGCCGCCCAGCAGGCCCGCTGAGCGGGTCCCTCCCCCGGTCTTCCCCTTCCCCCCTTCCGCCGTCGGCGCTCGCCGGAGGTGTTCCATCGCGAGGCGACCACGCTCGCGGGCTACTGCCTGCGCTACGCGCTGGTGTGCTTGTCTCACCCGTGAGGGGTCGCCTCGCGTGCCACGACCCGCAGCGTGCGCACCGATCCGTCGGCCGCGTCCGGGATCAGCACGCCGTGCTCGGCGCCGCTGCGCAGATAGTCCAGCACCGCGTCGGTGACGATCTCGCCCGGGGCCACCACGGGGACGCCCGGCGGGTACGGACTGATCGTCTCCGCGGCGATGCGGCCCGCAGCCCGCTCGGCGGGCACGTGCTCGACCGGTGCGAAGAACGCCTCGCGCGGCAGCATGGCCTGCTCCAGCTCCAGGGCGGAGGGCTCGGGCAGCCGGACCGGCGGGCGCCGTTCGACGGAGTCCGCGTGCTCCACGAGGGCGCGCAGCGCGTCCAGCAGGACCTCCTCGGTCTCGTCGTCGTCCGCGTGGGTGATCGAGGCGCTGACGCGGCAGCTGTCCGAGCCGCCGAGGTCCACGTGGCGGTGCTCGCGCAGCCACTCCACGGCCTGCATGCCGCTCAGGCCGAGCTTGCGGACGTCGATCACGATCTTGAGCGGGTCGAGGTCGGCGGCGAGCCCCTCCTCCACGATCTCCCGGCCCATCGGCCGCAGGCCGGGCAGCTCGGCGACCGCCGCCCGGATGCGTTCCGCGCGGCGCAGGGCCGCGTCCAGGAGCTCGTGGCCCTGTTCGACCATCTGCCGGCGCCAGCCGTCGAGCGTGGCGTAGACGAGGGTCGAGGCGCTGGTGGTGCCGAGCAGGTCCTCACGCTGTGCCAGGACCTCGGGCGACACCCGGTCGTACTGGAGGTGGAACACGGAGCTCTGCTCCACCGCCCCGCCCATCTTGTGCACGCTGGTCACCGTCAGGTCGGCCTCGGCGTCCATGCCCCAGGCGGGCAGGTCCGGGTGGAACGGCAGGTGGGCGCCCCAGGCCTCGTCGACGATGAGGGGCACGCCGAACTCGTGGCACACCCGCGCCACTCCCCGGATGTCCGCGCAGGAACCCCAGTCGGTGGGCGTGATCAGCAGCATGCCCTTGGCGTCCGGGTGCTCCCGCAGACGGCGGCGGACGTCGTCCGGCTCGGGCGGGTGGGCCAGGTGGCGTTCGCCGTCGAACTTCGGGTGCACCCAGATCGGCTCGACGCCGTTGACGATGACGGCCGCGATGACGGACTTGTGGGCGTTGCGCGACAGCAACAGCTTCTCGCCGGGTCCGGCGGCGGCGAGCATGGCGGTCTTCACGGACAGGGAGCTGCCGCAGGTGGAGAAGAACGCGTGCTCGGCGCGGACCGCGTCGGCCATGAGCTCCTGGGCCCGGCTCAGCACGCCCTGGGACTGGCGGCGGTCGTCGAGCCCGTTGAGTGAGAGCACGTCGGAGCGGAACACGTCGAGGCCGACGACGTCCGCGACCCTCGGGTCCACTCCCCTGCCCTGCTTGTGGCCGGGCGGGCCGTAGGCGATGTCGCCACGGCGCCGGAAGTCCTCCAGCGCCTCCAGGACGGGCACACGCGAGTGGTCCATGGTTCCTCCCTGGTCCGTCCCGCCCGAGCCGCCGCCACGGCGTCCACGCTGTCGTGGCCCGGCGGGTACACCGACCGTGTTCACCCCGGACACCGGTCGAAACGCCGCGGGCGTCACGGTGCGCTGCCGTCGCGTCGCCAGGGGGTGCCCGGCGTGGAGGTGTCGCGGCGGTCGGCGGTGAAACCCGGCCCGGGACGGCGCACACCGCGCGTGACGACGAGGAGCCCCCGTGACCGCAACGCCCGACACCGTGCACCAGGCCGTACGTCAGGAGGTGACGGCCCGGGGCGACGCGCTGTGGGACGTGGCCCGGCGCCTGCACGCCGACCCCGAGTACGCGTTCGCCGAACACCGGGCGGCCGCGCTGCTCTCCGGTGAGCTCGAACGCGCCGGTTTCGCCGTGGAGCGCGGCGTGGCGGGGATGCCGACGGCGTTCACCGCGCGCTCGGGGCGGGGCCGGCCCGCCGTCGCGCTGCTGATGGAGTACGACGCCCTGCCCGGCCTCGGCCACGCGTGCGGCCACAACCTGATCGCGGCGGCCGGGCTGGGCGCCGCCCTGGCCGTGGCGGCCGCCCTGCCGGCGGAGAAGACCGCGGGGTCGGTGCTGGCGGTCGGCACACCCGCCGAGGAGGGCGGCGGAGGCAAGGCGGTCGAGGTGGAGGCCGGGGTGTTCGACGACGTCGACGCGGCTCTGATGTTCCACCCCGGGGTCTACAGCTGGGCCCGGGCGCCGTTGACCGCGCAGGTGCAGTACCGGGTGGCCTTCCACGGCAGGGCCGCACACCCCACGGGCAACCCGACCGAGGGCATCGACGCTCTGGCGGGGCTCGTGGAGCTGTTCAACGTGCTGGCGGTGCTGGGCCGCCGGCTGCCGGAGGGCTCGCACGTGCAGGGCATCGTCACGCACGGCGGCACGGCCACGAACATCGTCCCGGAGTACGCCGAGGGCCTGTTCGGTCTGCGCGCGGCCACCACGGCCGCGCTGGAGGACCTGACGGAGCGGCTGCGGGTGTGCGCCGACGGGGTGGCCGCGGCCACCGGCACCACCGCCGAGGTGGAGCGGGCCACCGTGCGCTACGAGCACTTCCGGGACAGCGAGGTGCTGTCCGAGCGGTTCGCCGCGCATCTGGCCCGGGCCGGTGTCCCGCTCGCCCCACCCACGCCCGGCGTGTACCTGGGGTCGTCCGACATAGGCAACGTCAGCACACGGGTCCCCGCCATACACCCCTTCGTCGCGATCATGGGCGAGGACGGCTCCGACCACACCCCGGAGTTCGCCGAGGCGGCCGCCTCGCCCCGGGCCCGCGAGGTGCTGATCGCCGCGACCGAGGCCCTCGCGTGCACCGCCGCCGACGTCCTGCTGTCCGGGGCGCTGCGCGAGGAGGCGTGGGCGCGGCACCGGGCCATGTGAGTGGTTCGGCTCCGGCTGGGGAACCCGGCGAGCGCTGTACCCATCCGACCCCCTGGAGAGGGCCATGAGTCTGTTGCGTGTGCTCGGTCGCCCCTTGCTGGCCTCGATGTTCCTCACGGGCGGTGTGAACTCCGTCCGCAACCCGGAACAGGTCGCCGACGCCGCCGAGCCTGTCGTCCAACCGCTCACCGAGCGCGTCCCGGCCCTGCCGGACCGCACCGAGCAGGTCGTACGGCTCAGCGGTGCCGTACAGGTCGCGGCGGGGCTGATGCTGGCCACCGGGCGGGTTCCGCGTCCGGCCGCGCTGGCCATCGCCGCCACGCTGGTGCCGACCACACTCGCGGGACACCGCTTCTGGGAGGAGCAGGACCCCGAGGAGCGGGCGCAGCAGCGCATCCACTTCTTCAAGAACATGTCCATGCTCGGCGGGCTGCTGATCGCCGCCGACGACACCGGTTCGCGCCCCTCCGTGGTGTGGCGCGGCACCCACGCCGCCCGGGGGCTGCGGCGCGAGGCGGGTCTGGTGCGCCGCTCCGTGCGCGCCACCGCGCGGCCGGCCGCCGCGGCCGGGCGCGTCCGGGCCAAGCTCCCCGCCTGAGCCGGCGGCGCCCGCCGCGGCACGGCACGTTAACCCCCCGGGGCCGGGGGGACCCGAGCGCTGGAGGTGAAGGAGATGGGACACGGAGGAAACGTCATCGACGAGCTGGTGACCGATCACCGCGAGGTCGAGGAGCTGTTCGGCAAGATCGAGGCACTGCCGTCCGGCCACCGGGACCGCAAGCTGTACGCCGACCAGGTCACGATGGAACTCGTACGGCATTCGGTGGCCGAGGAGGCCTACCTCTACCCGGCCGTACGCGAGCACGTGGCGGGTGGGGACGCCCTCGCCGACCAGGAACTGAAGGACCACGCCACGGCCGAGCAGATCATGAAGGATCTGGAAGGTTGTGACCCCGGGGACGCCGACTTCGACCGGCTGGCGGGCATGCTGATGAGCGAGATCCGCGCGCACATCGCCGACGAGGAGGGCAACCTCTTCCCGCGGCTGCGGCAGGCCTGTCCGATGGACGCGCTCAACGAGCTGGGCGACAAGGTGCGCAAGGCCAAGAAGACCGCCCCGACCCGGCCCCATCCGGCGGCCCCCGACAAACCCCCGGCCAACAAGCTGCTGGCACCGGGCACCGGCATGGTGGACCGGCTGCGTGACGCGCTGAGCGGACGGGGCAAGTCCGAGTAACGCAGGTCACCCTCGTGGGAGCGGGGTGCCGGGCCCGGCGGGGGCGGGGTCCCCCCCGCCTGCACGTCCGACAGCGAGCAGGTGCGGTGGTCGGGGACCACCACCGGGCCGTCGAGGACCGCGGTGTG
>NZ_JAKEIO010000177.1 GCF_021474405.1 [Streptosporangium] indianense | reverse complement strand
CCCCCACCCCCCCCCCCCCCCCGGTCTCCCCGGGGGGGGTGTGGGGGTGGGTTTTTTGTTTCGCGGCGGGGGGGGGGGGGGGGGGCGGGGGCGGGGCCCCCCCCCCACCCCGCTCCCACGTGCGTGTGATCAACCACACTGTGGTCTCAACGCCCCTTCGAAGACGGGTTCTTGGGAGCCGCGGACGGCGGATCAAGGCCGGGTGGAACCGCTTCTCCGGTCCCCTCTGCCACGATGGTCGGCGCCTTACCCGCCGAGGGAAGCCGCCGTGCAGCGCCGCCGGTGTGACGCGCCCCTCGGCCCCACCTCCTGAGTCCTCCGACTCGTCTTCGAGTACAGCACTGTGTCTTCCTTCTCCTCACCCTCCCCTGCCCTGCCCGCCTCCCGCTCGCCCTGGCGGTCGCTGCGGTACCGCAGCATGCGCTGGTGGTCCGTCGCGAACTTCGTGTCGAACGCCGGTACGTGGATGCAGCTCACGGTCCAGAACCTGCTGGTCCTGCAGATCACCGGTTCCGCCGCCGCGGCAGGACTGTCCATGTCCGTGCAAGCCGCTCCGGCGCTGCTGATCAGCGTGCTGGGCGGGGCCGCCGTCGACCGGTGGCCCCGCAAGCTGACGGCGGCCGTGAGCCAGGCGGTGCTCGGCGCGATCGCCTTCACCACGGCCGTCCTCGTGGCGCTGGACCTCCTCGACATGACCTCGCTGATGGTGCTGGCCGCCCTCACGGGCGTCGTCGCCACCGTCGACAACCCGGCGTGCGCGCTGCTGGGGAACGATCTCGTGCCGGCCGAGGACGTCCCCTCGGCCATCGGGGTCGGGGCGCTGGTGCACCAGGCGGGCCGCCTGGCGGGGGCGGCCCTGGCCGGTGTGGCCGTGGGGTTCCTCGGCACCTCCGCCGCGTACTTCGGCAACGGGCTGTCGTTCCTCTTCGTGGCCTCCGTCATCCCGTTCCTGCGTCCGGCGGCGGGTGCGGCGAAGCGGGACGTCCCGGCTCCCGGGGCCACCGGTTCCGGCACCGGTCCCGACCTCACCGTCCGGGAGGGCCTCGCCTACTTCGTGCGGCGGCCGCGCCTGGTGGCGCTGGCGGGTGTGACGGGCATCAGCTCCGTGTTCGGCCGCAACTACGGGCTCACCCTGGCCGTGCTCGTCACCGGGCCGCTCGCGGGTGGTGCCGGTTCGTTCGGCACGGTGTCCACGGTGCTCGCCGTCGGCGGCATCCTCGGCGCGGTGCTCGGCGCCCGGCTGCGCAAGCCGTCGGTGCGGCTCGTGTGCGCGCTGGCGGCCGCGGGGGCGTTGCTGCAGGTGGTGGCCGGGCTGTCGCCGTCGCTCGCGGTGCTGATCGCGCTGGTGCTGCCGATGGCGGTGGTGGAGTCCGTCTCCGACACCGCCGGCACGGCCGTCCTGCAGACCGACCCGCCTCCCCACATGCGGGGCCGGGTGCTGGGCGTGTGGGGCAGCATCGGCACGGTGTGGAGTCTGGGCGGCCCTCCCGCGCTGGGCCTCCTCATGGAGCTGGCCGGGCCGCGCGGCGCTCTCGTCACCGGCGGACTGCTCATCGCCGGCGCGATCGGGGCGGGAGCCCTGCTGCGCCGGCGCCGGGCCACGGCTCCGGTCCTCCTGCGCACGGAAGCGCACGAGGCACCGGGCCGGCCGGCCCTGACCCCGGCGGCCTGACCGGGCCCCGGGCCCTGCCCTACGGCCGCAACGCCGTCTGCGCCGCCTTCGCCGCTCTTCGGGTCAGCAGAGTCGTGGAGCGGCCGTCGAGGTAGGGCAGGACCACCGCCTGGCCGCCCCACGTGCGGAGCACCTCCGCCTCGGGCAGGTCCTGGACGGAGTAGTCGCCGCCCTTGACCCAGACGTCCGGCCGCAACCGGGCCAGTACCGCCTCGGGCGTGTCCTCCTCGAAGACCGCCACGGCGTCGACGCTGCCGAGCGCGGCGAGGACCCGGGCGCGGTCCGCCGCCGGGTTGAGCGGGCGGCCCGGTCCCTTGCGACGGGCCACGGACGCGTCGGAGTTCAGGCACACGATGAGGCAGTCCCCGATACGCCGGGCGCTCTCCAGCAGCCCGACGTGACCGGCGTGCACCAGGTCGAAGCAGCCGCCGGTGGCGACGACGGTGCCACCGCGGGCCCTGACCCGCTCCGCGATCCCGAACGCGTCGGTCGCGGGCTCGTCCGCGGGGCCCGGCGCAGGCTCGGTCCGCCACAGGCCGGGGTTGCCCGCACCGCCCGCCGCGACGAACGCCGCCGCCTCGGCCACGGCCCGCTGCAGCGCCTCCTCGGGGAGCAGACCGTCGGCGAGGGCCGCCGCCGCGGTGGCGGCGAAGCAGTCACCCGCTCCGCAGGGGTCCCCGTCGGCCCGGAAGGGCACCGGCACGAGCATGGGGGTACCGGGGCCGGGCCGGGTCAGCAGCACCCCGCGTTCGCCGAGGGTGACGGCCACCCCGGCGGCCCGCCAGCGCTGGGCGAGCTCGGTCCCGCGCTCGGCGTACGCGCCCAGCGAGGTTCCGCCGGAGCCGGGGTGCAGCGCCCGTGCCTCCGCCGCGTTGGGGGTGACCAGGCGGGCTCCGGGGACGGGCGGGTCGCCGGCGGGGTGCGGGTCCCACACCAGGGGCGTGCGGCGGGCGGCCTCCTCCAGGAGCGGTCGCAGGGCGCCCGCGGTGTGCCGGCCGTAGTCGGCGACCAGGACGGCGTGCGCACCGGCCAGCGCCTCCCGGACCGCGTCGTCCGGTTCGCCCGGGGTGCCGCCGCCGCGGTCGATGCGGACGACCGGCCGGCCGCCCGCGAGGACGCGGGTCTTGACCGGCAGGGTGCCGTCCAGCGGGATCTCCAGGAGCCGGACCCGGCCGCGCAGACCGCGTCGTACCGCCTCACTGGCCTCGTCGTCGCCGAGCGCGGTCACCAGGACCACGTCCCGGCCGCCCCGGGCCGCGAGGGCGGCGGCCAGGCCGGCTCCGCCGGGGTGGCGGCGGTCGCCGGTGACGTCGACGACGGGAGCGGGGGCGTCCGGGGAGAGGCGAGTGGAAACGCCTTCGATGTCCTCGTCGAGGAGCACGTCCCCCACCACCACGAGGGGGTGCGGGCCGGTCATGACGTGCCTCCGCGGGTCACGACCACCCGCCTCGCCGACGGCGTGGACACGGCCGTGTCGAAGCACTCGCAGAGCAGGTGGACGGCGACGAGGTGGGTCTCCTGGACGTTCGCGGTGGCGTCCGCGTCGATGCACAGGGCCTCGTGCGCGGCTTCCGCCAGGGGGTTCGGACCGCGGCCGGTGAGCGCCCAGACGCGCAGCCCGGCCTGCCGGGCCGTGACGGCGGCGGCGATGAGGTTGCTGCTGCGCCCCGACGTGGACAGCAGCATCAGGACGTCCCCAGGACGGCCGTGGGCGGCGACCTGGCGGGCGTAGACGTGGTCGAAGCCGTAGTCGTTGCCGATGGCGGTCACGCTGGACGTCTCGGCGTGCAGGGCGAGCGCGGAGTAGGCGCGGCGTTCCCGGCGGTAGCGGCCGACCAGTTCGGCGGTGAGGTGCTGGGCCTGGGCGGCGCTGCCACCGTTGCCGGCGGCGAGGAGCCGGCCGCCTCCGTGGAGCACGTCGGCGAGGCGGCCGCCCCAGTCAGCGATCTTGTCCAGGCCGTTCTCCCGGAACCGTTCCAGGACCTCCTCCAGCGCCCGGCAGTGCAGGCGGGCGGCGTCGAGGCCGGGCTGTGCAGAAGATTCGCTCATGCGGATCGGGCGCACCGCCGTGCGGGGACGGCGGGGACCCACACCTCCTTCGGACTGCGGGCGGGACGGACGGGTCAGCCGGCATCGGTGGCGGCGGGTTCGGTGTCGAGGACCTCGCAGTAGGCGGCCTCGGTGGCGGCGGCGACCTGGCCCCAGCCGTATCTGCTCAGTACCCGGCGGCGGCCGGCGGCGCCGCAGGCCGCGCGGGCCTGCGGATCGGCGAGCAGCCCGGTGACGGCGACGGCGAGCGCCTCCGGGTCACCGGGCGGCACCAGCCGTCCGGTGCCCGGGTCGGCGACGGTGTCGAGCTGCCCGCCGACCGCGCTGGCCACCACGGGCACGCCGCAGGCCATGGCCTCCAGCGGGACGATGCCGAAGGGTTCGTAGTCGGCGGGGCAGACCACCACGTCGGCGGAGCGCAGCAGCGCCGGCACCTTCTCGCTGGGCACGGCACCGATGAAGCGGACGCGGTCGGCGACGCCGGCGTCCCGGGCGATGCCGCGCAGCCGCCGCACCTCCGGGTCGTCGTCGAGCTGTGCGGCGGGCGGCCCGCCGGCCACGACCAGTTCGGTGCCGGGCAGCCGGGCCAGCGCGGCGACGGTCACACCGGCGCCCTTGCGCGGCACGAGCCGGCCCAGCTGGAGGATCCGGTGCGGGTGGGGGCCGCGCGGCTCGGCCGGGCCCCTGGGGGTGAACCGGTCGGTGTCGACGCCGCACGGCACGATCCCCACCCGGTGCGGGGGAATGCCCATGCGGGCCAGTTCGTGGACCTCGTCCCGGCAGGTGGCGATGACGCGGTCGCAGTTCAGGCCGATCTCGATCTCGCTGGGGATCCGCTCCGGCGGGCTGGTGTCGGCGAGCCGCTGGTGCCGTCGCTTCACCGTGCCGAGGGCGTGGTACGTGTGCAGCAGGGGCAGGCCGTGCTCCCGGGTGGCGCGCAGCGCGGCCAGGCCAGACATCCAGTAGTGGGAGTGCACGACGTCCGGCGCCCGGGTGCGCCAGCCGCGCGCGAGGTGGCGGCCGAACTCGTCCATGTGCGGCAGCAGCGCGTCCTTGGGGAGCGGTTCGGCAGGTCCTGCGGGCACGTGGTGCACTTCGACGCCCTCGCGCAGCTCGACCCGCCAGGGCAGGTCGGGGGCGTCACGGCGGGTGTGCACGGTGACGCGGTGGCCGCGGTCGGCGAGGGCGCCGGCGAGGCAGGCGACGTGCACGTTCTGCCCGCCGGCGTCGACCCCGCCGAGTGCGGCGAGGGGGCTGGCGTGCTCGGAGACGAGCGCGATCGCGAGGACGCCCGGTGCCGTCGGTTCGCCACCGAGCGGTCCGCCGGGCAGGGGGCTGAGGGACGGAGTCATGCGCACACCTCCGTGATCAGGCGCTCCCAGTCGGCCAGGAAGCGTTTGAGCCCGTAGCGTTCGAGGGCCGCCCGGCGGGCGCGGTTGCCGTCCGCGGCCGCGGCCTCCGGTTCGTGGAGGTAGTGGCGGGCGGCGCGGGCCAGGACGTCGGGGCGTGTGGTCAGGGTGCCGGCGCCGGGCGGGACCGCCTCGACGACCTCGGTGGTGGCGAGCGCCAGCACGGGCATGCCGAGGTGCATCGCCTCCAGCAGGGACAGACCGAGGGAGGTCCAGCGCACCGGGTGCAGGTACATGCGGCGTTCGGCCAGCGCCGTGTGCAGCTCGCTCTGGGGCAGGTCGGCGGTGTGGCAGCGCTCCGGCGGCAGGCCGAGGTGCCCGGCCAGACCCTCGGTGCCCATGCCGAACACGTCGAGCGGCACCGCGTCGGCGAGCGCGGGCAGCAGGTCGGTGCCGGTGTACCGGGCGCGCCGTACGGGTTCGTTGACGACGACGGCGGCGCGGGCGAGCCGGCCGCTGTAGCGGTGGCCCGGGTCGACGATGCCGTGTTCGATCACCTGGGTGCGGGTGGTCCCGCAGTCCCAGAACAGCCGGTTGAAGTGCGTGACGTGCACGAGCGTCAGGTCGTCGCGGTCTGCGTACGCGTGGCGGGTGCCCGGCACATCGCCGTCGGGCGCGTTGTGCTCCAGGTACACCGCGGGCACGTCCCGGCCGGGGCGGCGCCCGCCGAGCCACTGTTCGGCGAGCGCCGCCTCGTGCGGCCGCTGGAGGAGGACCAGGTCGACCGGCGTGTCGCGCAGGTCGCCGGGGGTGATCTCGCGGACCGAGCCGGGCCAGGTGAAGGTCCGGGCCCGTCCGAGGCCGTCCGGGCCGCGGTCGGGTGTGACGGGGACGAGGTAGGTGTGGGGGCCCTGGACGAACGCGGTCGTCCAGGAGCCGTGCACGTGCCACAGCAGGATGTTCATACGGCCGCTCCTCGCTCGGTCTGTTCTCCCCGGTCCGCCGGGCGGTCCGCGAGTGCCGCCACGGCGGCGAGCACCTCGCCGTCGCCGACGCCGTCGAGGCAGGGGTGTCCGGGCACCGGGCAGTGCCGGGCCCGGGTCTGCGCGCACGCCGCGTGCGGGTCGCCGAGCAGGACGTGCGGCACGCCGTAGGGCGCCCAGCGTTCGGCCGGCACGACCGGTGCGAAGAGGCTGACGACGGGTGTGCCCACGGCGGCGGCCAGGTGCGCCGGGCCGGTGTTCCCGGTCACCACGACCCGGGCTCCGGCGAGCACTCCGGCCAGGTGCGGCAGGTCCGTGGCGCCGCCGAGGTCGAGGGCGTGCCGCCCGGCGACCCGCGCGGTCAGTTCGCGCTCGGCGCTCCCGCCCGTGACCACCACCCGGTGCCCCGCCTCGGACAGGGCGGCCACGGCCCGTGCCGCCCGGCCAGGCGTCCAGGCCCGGGCCGGCACGGCAGCGCCGGGGTGGAGCACGACGTAGGGGCCGGGGCCGGTGAGGTGGCCGGTGCCCGGCGGCGGCAGGACGCGCAGTCGGCCGTCGTCACCGGGCGGGAGCGGGAAGCCCTCGGCACGGGCCAGGTCGAGGGCGGCCAGGGCCTCGTGCCGGTGCGGTCTCCTGCGGTGCCGGTGGTCGAGGAGCGCGCCCGGGTAGTCCTCGCAGTCGGCGGCGGTCCGTCCGATCCCGGCCAGCTTCAGCAGCAGGGCGGCCGGCAGCGGGCTCTGGTGGTACGACACCAGCACCAGCGCCCGGTCGAAGCGGCCCGCCGTGAGCCTCTCCATCAGCCGCCGGGTGTCGGCGCGCGTGACCGGCGGCGGCTCCAGGCCCATCCAGGGGGCGTCGAAGGTCAGCACGTCGTCGACGCCGGGCAGCATCCGCCCGGCCGCCGCGCCCTGCGGTCCGCAGAGCAGCGCCGTGTACGCGGAACCGGCGGCGACGGCCCGTACGGCGGGCCCGGCGAGGAGGACGTCCCCGGCGCTGTCGAGCCGGACCACGAGGGTGCGGGGCAGGCGGGAGGGGGTCATCGCGGCTCCCGGGCCGGGACGACCGGGTCGAGGACGAGGCGTACGGCCGCCGGCAGGTCAGGTGCGGTGACGTCGGCCGCCGCGGTCTCCTCGGGGCGCGTCACGGCCGTGGGGACCAGGATCCCGCGGGCCCCAGCCGCTCGCGACGCCTCGATGTCGGCTCCGACGTCGCCGATGACGACGGCGCGTTCCGGTGGGACGGCGAGCCGGCGGCACGCGGCCAGAATCAGTCCGGGTGCCGGTTTGCGGCAGCCGCAGCCCTCCGCCGGGCCGTGCGGGCACACGGCCCAGACGGCGAACGGCCCGAGCAGTTCCTCGACGCGCAGCCGGACGTCCTCCACCTGGCGCCGGGTGAGCAGGCCGCGCGCCACGCCCGACTGGTTCGTCACGACGCCGGCGGGCACCCCGGCGGCGCGCACCGCGTCCACGGCCTCGCGGGCGCCCGGCATGGGCGTGACCCGCGACGGGTCCCCGTTGTAGGGGACGTCGGCGACGAGCGTGCCGTCGCGGTCGAAGAGAACCGCGGCGGGGCGGGGGCCGTCCGGCACATGCGGGTGCCGCCGCACGTGCGCGGGGAACAGCCAGGGGCCGGGGGACGGTGTCATGAGCGCAGCCGTTCCCTGGCCGCGGGCCGGGGCGTGGGCGTCGGTCCACCGCTCCCGAACGGGGTGTACCGCGCGGCCTTGCGGTGGGCGACCCGCCCGCGCAGCCAGTGCCAGGCCGCCGCGGGTGGGACGAGTGCGCTGGTCACCGTCATGGTGAGCACCTCGTCGCGGGTGCCCGGGCCGGGCAGGATGCGGGCGAGGGCGAATTCGGCGGTACCGGCCAGCCAGGCCGCGGCGCACGCGGCGGCGGCCCGGTGCCGGCCGAGCAGGGCGCAGCCGAGGGCCGACACCCCCGCTCCGGTCACGGCCAGGTGCAGGGGGAGGCGCCCGCGGTGTGCCTCCGCCCGGCGCCACCAGTGACGGCCGTGCAGCCGGGTCATCAGCACGTCGTCGGCGTTGCCCGCCTGGAGCCGGACGGAGATCCAGCGCCCGGCCGGCCGCACGGGGTGGGTGGTGGTGCGGCGGCCGACCGTGAGCGTCCAGTCGGCGTCGAGCATGCGCAGGGCGAGGTCGGCGTCCTCCCGGAAGGCCCGGCGGAAGCGTTCGTCGAATCCGCCGACGGCCGTCAGAGCGGCCCGGCGGTACGCCATGTCGGCGGTGATCCAGTGGGCGGTGGCGAGTCCGGCCGTGTTGCGTTCCCAGTCCGTGGGTCGCCGGTCGGCGGGCAGGGGCACCACGATCCGGGCGGTGATGCCGGCCGTGCGCTCGGTCGCCGCCGACAGGTCGAGGGTCAGGTCGTCGCCCCAGGTGGGCCCGGGGACGACGTCGTCGTCGAGGAAGACGATCCAGGGCACGTCACCGGCGGCCCGCCAGCCGAGGTTGCGCGCGGCGGCGGGTCCGCGGGCGCCGCCGGGGACGACGATGGTGCGGGCGCGCAGGGACGGTGGGACGTCGGCGGTGAGGGGGACGCCGTCGGCGGCGGGCCGGTCGTCGACGAGGACCACCCGGACGGGGCCCGGCCCGCTCGCCTCGGCCAGCGCGTGCAGACAGGCGCCCAGGCTGGGCCGGCCCAGGGTCGGGATCACGACGGCGTAGGCGGCGTCGCCCGTCAGGGCCTCGGGTCCGTTCATCGGGGGCCTCCGGCGTCGTCGCTGCGGGAATCGGTGCGGAACAGGTCGCCGCGCCGGATCGCGTACGGGCCGATGGCCAGCAGGTCGACGGGTGAGGAGCCGAAGCACTCCAGGGCGTCGCGCGGGTCGTCGACCATGGGCCGGCCCGCGGTGTTGAGGCTGGTGTTGACGACCACGGGCAGCCCGGTGAGCCGCTCGAACTCGCCGAGCATGCCCGCCACCAGGGGTTCGTGCTCCGGGTCGACGGTCTGGATGCGGGCGGTGCCGTCGACGTGCACGACCGCGGGGATGCGATCCCGCCACGCCTGGGCCACGTCGTGCACGAACAGCATGTACGGGCTGGGCAGCGGGCCGTCGAAGAGTTCCGCGGCGCGCCCGGCGAGGACCATGGGGGCGACGGGCCGGAACTGCTCGCGGCCCTTCACGTCGTTGAGGCGTTCCAGGTTGCCCGCGTGCCCGGGGTGGGCCAGCAGGGAACGGTGGCCGAGGGCCCGCGGGCCGTACTCGGAGCGCCCCTGGAACCAGGCGACGATCCCGTTGTCCGCCAGGGTCCGGGCGACGGTCGCGGCGATGTCCGGGGGCCGCTCGAACGGGACGGCCGCGGTCTTCAGCCAGGCGCCGAGTTCGGCGTCGGACCACTCCCGGCCGAGGTCGGCACCGGTCATGGGCTCCGGCTGGTCGCCCTCCACGGCGGACAGCAGCAGCGCGCCGCCCAGGGCGGTGCCGGCGTCTCCCGCCGCGGGCTGCACCCACACCCGCTCGAAGGGGCCCTCGCGGGCGATCCGGGAGTTGGCGACGCAGTTGAGGGCGACGCCGCCGGCGAGGGTGAGCACCCGGTCGTGCGTCCGGCCGTGCAGCCAGCGCACCAGGTCCAGCAGGGTCTCCTCCAGCACGGCCTGGGCGCTGGCGGCGACGTCGGCGTGGTCCTGTGTCCACGGCTCGTCGGGGCCACGCGGGGCGCACAGTTCGTGCCAGGGCACACCGGTGGCGTGGAAGCCGCCGTCGCCGGTGGGGTACACGTGGCGGCGCAGCTCGGCGAGCATGCGCGGCCTGCCGTGGGAGGCGAGGGCCATGACCTTGAACTCGTCGGAGGAGCGCAGGAACCCGAGGTGCTCGGTGAGGTCCTCGTAGACCAGGCCGAGGGAGTGCGGCAGTTCCTGGGCGTGCAGGGCCTCCAGGCGGTCGCCCACGCGGCGCGCGGCCAGGTGGGAGGCGCGTTCGCCACGGCCGTCGAGGACGAGGACGGAGGAGTCGCCGGCGTCCGGCGCGGCGAAGGCGCTGGAGGCGGCGTGGGCCATGTGGTGCGGCACGAAGCGGACGATGCCGGGGTCGAGACCGGGCAGGGCGGTCGTCAGGAAGCCCGGTGCCTCGCGGGCGTAGGTCAGCCGCAGGTGGTCCCAGGGGTCGTCCAGGCCCATGTCCTCGGCCGGCCGGGCGAGCCGGGGGTCGAAGGAGTAGGTGACGGCGTCGAGGTCCTGCGGGCGCAGTCCGGCCCGCTTCAGGCACCAGGCCGCGGCCCGCTCGGGCAGTTCCCAGGCGGAGAACGGCAGGGGTCTCTTGCCGTGCTTGCGCCGGGTGAACCGCTCCTCCTCCGCGGCGGCGACGGTCCGTCCGTCGATCACCAGGGCGGCGGCGGGGTCGTGGAAGAGGGCGTTGATTCCGAGGATGCGCATGGGGAGGCGGGCCTTTCGGCGGTCGGGAGACACCGGACGCGGTGGTGCGGGGTGCCCGGGCGGGTCACTCCTCGGTGCCGGCCTCGCGGAACCAGGCGATCGTGCGCCGCAGCCCCTCCTCGGCACGCACCTGCGGTTCCCAGCCGAGCTTGTCGCGGGCCAGCGTGATGTCCGGGCAGCGCACGGCCGGGTCGTCCACCGGGCGTTCGATGTAGCGGATCTCGGAGGGCGATGCGGCGAGTTCGACGACCAGGCGTGCCAGGTCGAGCATGGTGATCTCGGTCGGGTTGCCGATGTTGACGGGCCCGCGCATGCCGTGGGCGGCAGCAGCGAGGATGCCTCGGACGGTGTCGTCGACGTAGCACAGCGACCGGGTCTGGCGGCCGTCGCCGGTCACGGTGAGGGGCTCGCCGGCCAGGGCCTGCCGTACGAAGGTCGGCACCGCGCGCCCGTCGTGGCCGCGCATCCGGGGGCCGTAGGTGTTGAACAGCCGCACGATGCAGGTGTCGGTGCCCTCGGCCTCGGTGTGGGCGGTGGTCAGCGCCTCGCCGAAGCGCTTGGCCTCGTCGTAGACGCTGCGCGGCCCGACGGGGTTGACGTTGCCCCAGTAGCGCTCGTCCTGAGGGTTCTGCTGGGGGTCGCCGTAGACCTCGGAGGTCGAGGCGAGGACGAAACGCGCCCTGCTGGAGTGTGCGAGTTCCAGGACGTGGCGGGTGCCGAGGCTGCCGGTCTCCAGGGTGTGCAGCGGCAGGCGCAGGTAGTCCGCGGGGGACGCCGGGGAGGCGAAGTGCAGCACGAGATCCGGCCGCCGCTTGATCCGCAGTCCTTCGGTCACGTTGGCCTGGACGAGCGTGAAGCCGTGGCGTTCGAGCAGCGGCGATATGTTCTCGGGCCGGCCGGTGCTGAAGTCGTCGACGCAGGTGACGGCCACGCCCGCGTCCAGGAGGGCGGCGCACAGGTGGGAGCCGACGAACCCGGCGCCGCCGGTGACGACGGCGTGCTCCCAGTTCCGTGAGAGGGCGGTGGTCATGTGGGGTCTCTCCTCCGTCGGCGGCGGCGCGCGGCACGACGGTCGCGCCTCGGCCGGGGTGGGGCCGGCGGGCCGTCGAGCCCACGCTCAGCGTCCGCCGACCGTGCGGGGACGGCACGGCGGCGTACGGCAAATCGGTGAGTGACGGTGGGTGAGAGGTACGGCAGGGGCCTGATCGGCGCGCTGCCCTCGCAGGTCAGCGCGTTGCACTCGGGCGTCAGGCGATCAGCGTGCGGCCCGGGTTCAGGCGCGCCAGGAGCTGGTCCTGGTGCAGGCCGACGACCGGCGCGAGCAGGTCGGGGTGGCGCAGCAGGACCGCGGCGTCGCGGTCACTGGCGTCGGGGGCGAGGAGCCGTCGGAACTCGGCGGGTACGCCGGTCGTGTGGCCGCCGTCGGCGAGCGCGGCCACCGCCCGGTCCGCAAGCTCCGGATCGGTGAGCAGGCAGGCCGCCCAGCTGGCCACGACCTCGTCGACCCAGGTGCGCCAGGCGTACGCGTCGGGGTCGTCGCCGAGGGCGGCATCGGCGCCGGTGACCCAGTCGAGCCGGCCGGAGCCGCCGGGGCCGGCCATGCCGAGCAGGGCGGCGTCCATCGTCGTGGGGTACCTGAGCCAGGCGGCGACCGTCACGGCCTGCCGGGCCTGGACCTCGCACAGGGCGGAGGCGAGCGCGCCGCCGGAGGCGGGGAAGGCGCGGGTCAGCCACTGGGCGGTCGCGGCGATGACCGGGGAGAGATCTGCGTGCACTGCCGGGCCGTCCGAAGGGAGGGAGCGGGGACTGGTCGTAGACGGTAACCGCCGCTCGCCGCCCCCGGACGTGACAGGGGCCTCGTCCGGGACGTGGCCTCGACCACACCACCGACGGACCGGGCATCGTCCGGGTCCGCCGCCGCCCCGCCGCCTCGCACACCGACCACGCCCACCTGCGCCTCCCGGACCGGTCACACCCC
>NZ_JAKEIO010000176.1 GCF_021474405.1 [Streptosporangium] indianense | reverse complement strand
GTCCCCAGCCAGCCGGCCAGCTTGCCGCCGTGGCCCACGGCCCGGAGCCGGCTCTCGGTGGCGTCCCGGACGGGGTCCGTGGCGACCACGAGCAGCTCGTCGCCCCGCTGCAGAATCGTCGTCGGCAGCGGAACGAAGGACTCGCCGCCGCGCACGATGAGCGTCACGGCGGCGCCGTGCGGCAGCCGCAGCTCGGCCACCTCCACACCGTGCATCTTCGATTCGCCGGGGATCGCCACGGACAGCAGATGCCCGCGCAACCGCTCAAGCGGCGCCGACTCGATGCCGAGGTCGGCCGCCTCCGAACCGTCCCCGAGACGCAGCTTGCGGGCGAGCCAGGGCAGCGTCGGACCCTGGACCAGGGTGTAGACGACGACCAGCACGAAGACGATGTTGAAGATCCGGCGGCTGGCCTCGACGCCCTGCACCATCGGGATGGTCGCCAGGATGATGGGCACGGCTCCGCGCAGCCCCGCCCAGGACATCAGGACCTGTTCCTGCCACGACACCCGGAACGGCGACAGGCACAGCACCACGCTCAGCGGCCGCGCCACCATGGTCAGGACCAGCCCGATGACCAGCGCGGGCACGATGTCGTCGCCCAGCTCGTGCGGGGTGACCAGCAGGCCGAGCAGGACGAACATGCCGATCTGGGCCAGCCAGCCGAGCCCGTCGGCGAACCCGCGCGTGGCCGGCCAGTGCGGCAGCCGTGCGTTGCCCATCACCATCGCGGCGAGGTACACCGCGAGGAAGCCGCTGCCGTGCGCCAGGGCGCCGGCCGCGTACGCCACCACGGCGATCGCCATGACCGCGATCGGATAGAGGCCGGACGCGGGCAATGCCACGTGCCGCAGGCCCCAGGAGCCCAGCCACCCCACCGCGAGCCCGATGGCCGCGCCGATGGCCAGCTCCAGCATGATCACGCCCAGCAGCGTGTACCAGTGCTCGACGGGACCCGCCGTGGACAGGGACACCACGAGGATGACCACCGGAGCGTCGTTGAAGCCGGACTCCGCCTCCAGCGTGCCCGTCACGCGCGCGGGCAGGGGGATCTTGCGCAGCACCGAGAACACGGCCGCCGCGTCCGTCGAGGAGACGACCGCCCCGATGATGAGTGCCTGCCGCCACTCCAGCCCGATCAGATAGTGCGCGGCCGACGCCGTCACCCCGACGCTCACCGCGACACCGGCCAGCGCCAGTGCCGTGGCGGCCGGCAGGGCCGGCTTGATCTCCTTCCACTTCGTGCCCAGACCACCCTCGGCGAGGATCACGACCAGGGCCGCGTATCCGATGACCTGGGTCAGCTCGGCGTTGTCGAAGTGGATGTCGCCCACGCCGTCCTGGCCCATGGCGACGCCTATCCCCAGATACACGAGCAGGCTGGGGAGCCCGCTGCGCGAGGAGATCCGTACCGCTGCGACGGCGACGAGCAGGACGAGCGAGCAGACGAGCAGGAGCTGGTTGAGGTGGTGAACAGTCAGCGGCCGAATCCTTCCCTGGCCCGCACGCACGCGCGCGTGGGCTCACGTACATCGGACATGAAGCTGTGGCGCAGCGCGCCAACTACTTCGTTACCTTACCTAACTCTTGACGATTTCTTGACGCTTCCGGGAGCAGGATCGAACGTCAGTCCGTGCCGGTTCCCGACTCCGCGTCAAGGGGCGCAGGGCCCTGCGCCTATCGTTGCTCCAGCGCTCAGTTAAAAGCACAGCCGAACCTGCCGCTCGCGTTAGGACAGCAAGGACAGCGATGCCCACCGACACCACCGCCTCCACGGGTCAGCAGCCCGGCAAGTCCGGCAGGAGAAAGGGGCGCAAAGCCCGACTTATCGTGCTCGTCCTGGTGCTGGCCCTCATCGGGGGCGCGGCGTACGGGTCGTACTGGTCCATCAGTACGGTCCGGGCCTCCTTCCCGCAGACCGAGGGCACCCTGACGCTGAAGGGCCTGACCGGCCCCGTCGAGGTCAAGCGCGACACGTACGGCATCCCGCAGATCTACGCCTCCTCCGACGCGGACCTGTTCATGGCGCAGGGCTACGTCCAGGCGCAGGACCGCTTCTACGAGATGGACGTCCGCCGCCACATGGCCTCCGGCCGGCTCTCGGAGATGTTCGGCAAGAGCCAGGTCGACAACGACGAGTTCCTGCGCACCCTCGGCTGGGACCGGGTCGCCGAGCGGGAGTACGACACCAAGCTGTCGGCCACCACCAAGAAGTACCTCCAGGCGTACGCCCAGGGCGTCAACTCCTACCTCCAGGGCAAGGACAGCGAGGACATCTCGCTGGAGTACGCCGCCTTGGGCTTCACCAACGACTACAAGCCGCAGTCGTGGACCCCGGTCGACTCGATCTCCTGGCTGAAGGCGATGGCCTGGGATCTGCGCGGCAACATGCAGGACGAGATGGACCGCGCCCTGCTGACCAGCCGCCTGGGCCCGAAGCAGATCGCCGACCTGTACCCGCGGTACCCGTACAGCCGGAACAAGGCGATCGTCCAGGAGGGTCAGTACAACGAACTGACCGAGGCGTTCGAGCAGGGCGGCGCGTCCGGCGCCGGCGGCACCGCCGGGGCGAACGGAACCGGCGGCACCTCCACCGGCACGGCGTCCGGCGCCGGCGGCACCGGCACCGGAACCGGTACGGGTGGCGCCGGAACCGGCTCGGGCGGCGCCGCCTCGGGCACCGCAGGCCTGGACAGTCAGCTCGGCGGCCTGACCCGGGTCCTCGACGACCTCCCGCCGGCCGTCGGCGTCAACGGCGACGGCATCGGCTCCAACTCCTGGGTCGTCGGAGGGAAGTACACCATCACGGGCAAGCCGCTGCTGGCCAACGACCCGCACCTGTCGCCCTCCCTGCCGTCCGTCTGGTACCAGATGGGCCTGCACTGCCGCAGCGTCTCCAGCGCGTGCCAGTACGACGTCAGCGGCTACACCTTCGCCGGTATGCCGGGCGTGATCATCGGTCACAACCAGGACATCGCCTGGGGCATGACCAACTCCGGCGTGGACGTCACGGACCTCTACCTGGAGAAGATCACGGGCGACGGCTACCTCTACGACGGCAAGATCAAGCCATTCACGACGCGTGAGGAGACCATCAAGGTCGCCGGGGGTTCCCCCAAGAAGATCGTCGTCCGTGAGACCAACAACGGCCCCCTGCTGTCCGACCGCGACGAGGAGCTCGTGAAGGTCGGCAGGAAGGCCGCCGTCGACACCGCCGCGCCCGACCGGGGCGACGGCTACGGTGTCGCGCTGCGCTGGACCGCGCTGCAGCCCGGCACCACCATGGACGCCGTCTTCGCCATGGACAAGGCGAAGAACTGGACCGACTTCCGCAAGGCGGCCGCGCAGTTCGAGGTGCCCTCGCAGAACCTCGTCTACGCCGACAACGAGAACCACATCGGTTACACGCTGCCCGGGAAGATCCCCACGCGCGCGAAGAAGGACGACGGCTCGGTCCCGGCGCCCGGCTGGGACCCGGCGTACCGCTGGACCGGCTACGTCCCGCAGGACGCGCTGCCCTACGAGTACGACCCGGAGCGCGGCTACATCGTCACCGCCAACCAGGCCGTGATCGATCCGGACACGTACCCGTACACGCTCACCGCGGACTGGGGCTACGGCGCGCGCAGCCAGCGGATCGCCGACCTGATCCAGTCGAAGATCAAGGACGGCGGCAAGATCTCCACGGACGACATGCGCCAGATGCAGCTGGACAACAGCAGCGAGGTCGCCCGGCTGCTGGTGCCCACGCTGCTGAAGGTCGACCCGGAGAACAAGGACGTCCGCGAGGCGCAGAAGCTCCTGGAGGGCTGGGACTACACCCAGGACGCCGACTCGGCTGCGGCGGCCTACTTCAACGCCGTCTGGCGCAACGTCCTCAAGCTGGCCTTCGGCAACAAGCTGCCCAAGGAGCTGCGGCCCAAGGGGCAGTGCCTGTGGGTCGAGCCGGTCAACACCACGGGCCCGGCCGACGAGGCCGAGAAGGTCCGCGAGTGCGGCCAGCGCGACCCCGACCAGGCGCAGCCGGACGGCGGTGACCGCTGGTTCGAGGTGGTCCGGGGGCTCATGGACCAGCCGGACAGCGACTGGTGGAAGACGCCCAAGGTGAGCAGCGGCCGCCCCGGCGCCGTCAACCGCGACGAGCTGTTCAAGCGGGCCATGATCGACGCCCGCTGGGAGCTGACCGCCAAGCTCGGCAAGGACATCGACTCCTGGAGCTGGGGCCGGCTGCACCGCCTGTTCCTGAAGAACCAGACCCTCGGCACCGCGGGCCCCGGTTTCATCCAGTACGCCCTCAACCGCGGCCCGTGGGAACTGGGCGGCGGCGAGGCCACGGTCAACGCGGCCGGCTGGAACGCGGCCGGCGGCTACGGGGTGGTGTGGGTGCCGTCCATGAGGATGGTGGTGAACCTCGGCGACCTCGACAAGTCGAAGTGGATCAACCTCACCGGCGCCTCGGGGCACGCCTACAGCGCGCACTACGTCGACCAGACCGACAAGTGGGCCGACGGTGAACTGCTGCCGTGGGCCTTCTCGGACCAGGCGGTCGAGAAGAACACGGCCGACAAGCTGGTGCTCAAACCCTGAGCCGACGACGCCCGTAGGACGAACGGCCGGCCCACCACGCACGCGTGGAGGGCCGCTTCTGTTCCGGAGCCCAGGGCCCGCTGCACCAGGGCCCCGGCGTCAGGGCGCGGGGCGGAACCGCCGTACGCCGGACGGGGTCACCACCGCGTGCACCGGCCGGTCGTGCGGCTCCTCCGGGACGTGCTCGACGACCTCGGAGTCGTACAGCAGCACCACCAGGGCGGGATGAGCGCCCGCCCGCTCCAGCCGCGCCAGGACCCGGTCGTACGAGCCGCCGCCCCGGCCGAGCCGCATCCCGCGCGCGTCCACCGCGAGCCCCGGCAGCAGCACGGCGTCGGCGGTGGTCACGGCGTCCGGCCCGAGGCGTTCGCCGACGGGCTCGAAGAGGGCCATCCTGCCGCCGTGCCGGATCCGGGCGAGCGACTCCTGCCCCTCGTACGCGCCCCAGTCGAGGTCGTTGTCGGGCAGCAGAGCCGGAAGCAGCACGCGCACGCCCCGAGCGCGCAGAGCGTCCAGGAGCGCGAGGGTGCCGGGTTCACTCCCCACGGAGACATACGCCGCGACCGTGTCGGCTTCTGCCAACTCGGGTAGCCCCAGCGCCTGCCTGGCCAGAGCGGCCGACGTTTCCCGCAGGTCATCCGCCGTCAACCTGTTCCTCACTGCGAGGAACTCGCGTCGCAAACTCCGCTTGTCAGGCTCGCCCGGACGTGCGATAGGCCTCAAAGGTTGCTCCCGTAGTATGGCAATACGCTCATATGAGCGTCTATGAACCGGAGTCGCAGATTCCATGCAAAGGCACCGGATAGGGTGGCGCACATGACTCAGCACCCTCGGATCAGCAAGGCTGTCATTCCCGCAGCAGGCCTCGGCACCCGGTTCCTGCCGGCCACCAAAGCCACCCCCAAGGAAATGCTGCCGGTCGTCGACAAGCCCGCGATCCAGTACGTGGTCGAGGAGGCCGTCGCGGCGGGTCTCGACGACGTCCTCATGGTGACGGGCCGCAACAAGCGCCCCCTCGAGGACCACTTCGACCGCAACTACGAGCTGGAGTCGGCTCTGCAGAAGAAGGGCGACGCCGGCCGTCTCGCCAAGGTGCAGGAGTCCAGCGACCTCGCGACCATGCACTACGTCCGCCAGGGCGACCCCAAGGGCCTCGGCCACGCCGTCCTGTGCGCCGCCCCGCACGTGGGCGAAGAGCCCTTCGCGGTCCTCCTCGGCGACGACCTCATCGACCCCCGCGACCCGCTGCTGCAGCGCATGGTCGAGGTCCAGGAGCAGCGCGGCGGCAGCGTCATCGCGCTCATGGAGGTCGCCCCGGAGCAGATCCACCTCTATGGCTGCGCGGCCGTGGAGACCACCGAGGACAGCGACGTCGTCCAGGTCAGCGGCCTCGTCGAGAAGCCCGACCCGGCCGACGCCCCGTCCAACTACGCCATCATCGGCCGCTATGTCCTCGACCCGCACATCTTCGAGATACTGCGCCGGACCGAGCCGGGCCGCGGCGGCGAGATCCAGCTCACCGACGCCCTCCAGCAGCTCGCCGAGGACGAGAAGATCGGCGGCCCCGTGCACGGCGTCGTCTTCAAGGGCCGCCGCTATGACACCGGCGACCGCGGCGACTACCTGCGTGCCATTGTCCGACTCGCATGCGAACGTGAAGACCTGGGCCCGGACTTCCGGACCTGGCTTCGCAGTTACGTAGCCGAGGAGATGTAGCACGTTGAGCAGCGCCGCGCCCCACGTCACCGGCCAGGACCACAGCGGCCCCGACCACCTCTGGTCGGTGGACGAGCACCTGGAGGACATCCTCGCCACCGTCCGGCCCCTGGAGCCCATCGAGCTGCACCTGCTCGACGCCCAGGGCTGCGTCCTCGTCGAGGACATCACGGTGCCGGTGTCCCTGCCGCCCTTCGACAACAGCTCGATGGACGGCTACGCGGTACGGGTCGCGGACGTCGCGGGCGCGAGCGAGGAGTTCCCGGCGGCCCTGGAGGTCGTCGGGGACGTCGCCGCGGGCCAGGCCGACCTGCTGCACGTGGGCCCCGGCCAGGCCGCCCGCATCATGACCGGCGCCCCGCTGCCGGCCGGCGCCGAGACGGTCGTGCCCGTCGAGTGGACCGACGGCGGTCTCGGCGAGGGCCCGGTCCACGGCATGCGCGCCCGCAGCCTCGCCCCCGAGGGCGCCACCGGGCACGTCCTGGTGTACCGCCCGGCCGAGGCCCGCGCACACGTGCGCGCCAAGGGCAGCGACGTGAAGGCCGGCGACCGCGCCCTGGCGGCCGGCACCGTCCTCGGCCCGCCCCAGATCTCCCTGCTCGCCGCCATCGGCCGCGGCACGGTCCGCGTGCGCCCGCGCCCGCGGGTGGTGGTGCTCTCCACCGGCAGCGAACTCGTCCAGCCCGACACCGAACTGGGCACGGGTCAGATCTACGACTCCAACAGCTTCGCCCTCACCGCCGCCGCCCGCGACGCCGGGGCCATCGCCTACCGCGTGGGGGCCGTCGCCGACGACGCCGAGATCCTGCGCTCCACCATCGAGGACCAACTGGTCCGCGCGGACCTGATGGTCACCACCGGCGGCGTGAGCGTCGGTGCGTACGACGTGGTCAAGGAGGCCCTGTCCCACGTCGCGGACGAGGACGAGGCGGGCAGCGGCATCGAGTTCCGCAAGCTCGCCATGCAGCCCGGCAAGCCCCAGGGCTTCGGCTCCATCGGCCCCGACCACACCCCGCTGCTGGCCCTGCCCGGCAACCCGGTGTCGTCGTACGTCTCCTTCGAGCTGTTCGTCCGCCCCGCGATCCGCACCCTCATGGGGCTCAAGGACGTCCACCGTCCGACGACCCGGGCGACGCTGTCCGCCGACAAGGCGCTGACCAGCCCGAAGGGCCGTCGGCAGTTCCTGCGCGGCACCTACGCCGACGGCAAGGTCACGCCGGTCGGCGGCGCCGGGTCCCATCTGGTCGCGGCCCTCGCCCACGCGGACGCCCTGATCGCCGTCCCCGAGGACACCGTCTCCGTCGAACCCGGCACCGAGGTCGAGGTGGTCCTGCTCGGCCGATAGCCCCTGGTTGGGGGTACCGTGTCGCGCACAACAGGCCCATGCGCCGCACCGCGACGGGCCCGGACCGGGAGCGCCACACAGCATGAGCACGCAGGACCCATCCCCGCACGACGGCCGTACGCCGGAACGGCTGACGCACATCGACGAGGCGGGCGCCGCCCGCATGGTCGACGTGTCGGAGAAGGACGTGACCGCGCGCACCGCACGGGCCAGCGGGCGCGTCCTCGTCTCGCCCCGTGTGATCGAGCTGCTGCGCGGCGAGGGCGTACCCAAGGGCGACGCCCTCGCGACCGCGCGCATCGCCGGGATCATGGGCGCCAAACGCACCCCCGACCTGATCCCGCTCTGTCACCCGTTGTCGGTGTCCGGTGTGAAACTGGACCTGTCGGTCGCGGACGACGCCGTGGAGATCCTGGCCACCGTCAAGACGACGGACCGCACGGGCGTCGAGATGGAGGCCCTCACCGCGGTCTCCGTCGCCGCGCTCACCGTGATCGACATGGTCAAGGCGGTCGACAAGGGAGCGGTCATCACGGACGTACGGGTGGAGCAGAAGACGGGCGGCAAGTCGGGCGACTGGAGCCGGTCATGACGTACCGCGCTCTCGTCGTCACGGCCTCGAACCGGGCCGCCGCCGGGATCTACGAGGACAAGGGCGGCCCGCTGGTCTCCGACGGCCTGAAGGGCTTCGGCTTCGAGGTCGACGGCCCGCAGGTCGTCCCCGACGGGGACCCGGTGGAGGCCGCTCTGCGCGCCGGGGTCGACGCCGGCTACGACGTCATCGTCACCACCGGGGGCACGGGCATCTCGCCCACCGACCGCACCCCCGAGGCGACCCGCCGCGTGATCGGCCACGAAGTGCCGGGCATCGCCGAGGCCATCCGGGCGTACGGCCGCCAGAAGGTGCCGACCGCGGCGCTCTCCCGCGGCCTGGCCGGAGTGGCGGGCGGCACGCTGATCGTGAATCTGCCCGGCTCCAGCGGCGGGGTGAAGGACGGCCTCGCCGTCCTGGAACCGCTGCTGGTCCACGCAGTCGAACAGCTCCGGGGCGGCGACCACCCCAGACCCGGCAGTGGGGGTGCGAGCTGAACAGCCCATCCTGGCCCGTGGAGCTGGTGGACGGCGACATCGTCCTCAGGCCGATAAAGCTGCGCGACCAGCGGGCCTGGCGCGAGGTCAACCGGCGCAACCGCGACTGGTTGCGCCCCTGGGAGGCCACGATCCCGCCGCCCACCCCGGGCGGTCCGATGACGCACCGCCCGACCTTCCGCCAGATGGTCCGCCATCTGAGGTCGGAGGCGAACGCGGGCCGGATGCTGCCCTTCGTCATCGAGTACGAGGGGCGGCTGGTCGGGCAGTTGACCGTCGCCGGGATCACCTGGGGCTCGATGTGCTCGGGCCACGTCGGGTACTGGGTGGACGAGTCGGTGGCCGGCCGCGGGGTGATGCCGACGGCGGTGGCGCTCGTCGTGGACCACTGTTTCCGCACCGTCGGACTGCACCGCATCGAGGTCTGCATTCGCCCGGAGAACGGGCCCAGCCGCCGGGTCGTGGAGAAACTCGGATTCCGCGAGGAGGGGCTGCGGCCGCGCTATCTCCACATCGACGGAGCATGGCGCGATCATCTCGTCTTCGCCCTCACCGCCGAGGAAGTCCCGGACGGGCTGCTGAGGCGCTGGCACCGGTCGCGGTCGCGGAGTAATCCGGGAATGCGACCGCACCCCGGGAATTGAATGTATGTTCGAAATTGATCGAGCGGTGACTGTCTCGGGGCAATGAATTCCCGGCTCGGGTGGCCTGCTGATCGCATCGGTCACAAAAAAAGTTCGAAATATCAGCCAGATCGTGCGACACACCGGCTCAATTGGCAGATGGCCTCACACAAACCCCTCTACGGTGTGAGACGTGAGCAGCAGCGGCCTCATCTACGCAGTCATTGTCGGGGCCTGGGCCGCCTACTTGGTGCCGATGTGGCTCCGTAGGCAGGACGAGCTGAACGAGGCCCGTCCGACGGAACGCTTCAGCACCGCCATCCGGCTGCTGTCCGGACGGGCGGGAATGGAGCGCCGGTACGCCAAGGACCTGCGGGCGCGCTCCACCGACGAGGGGGAGCAGGACGCCGACGACCCGGATGCCGTCACCGACTCGGTGGACGTCCGGGCCTTCGCCGTGTCCAAGACCCGTCCGCAGACCCAGGCACCCGTACCGTCGCCCGCCCCGGAGCAGCCGGCCCGCCCGGCGAGCCCCGAATCTCAGGCCCGGCAGTCGCCCGCACCCGACGCGGCGCGCTCCGGGCGCCCCCGGGAACGGGTCCCCGCCGCCCGCCGCAACGCCTCCGCGCAGGCGAACCAGGCGGCCGCGGCACGAGCCCGGCGCTCGAAGGTGCTCGCGCGCCGCCGACGCACCACCATCATGCTGTTCCTCGCCTTCACCCTCGGCGCGATCGTCGCCGCGGTCGGAGGGCTCGCCTTCCTGTGGGCCCCCGGCGTGCCCGCGATCATGCTCAGCGTCTACATCGCCTATCTGCGCTCCCAGGAGCGCCGCCGCTTCGCCTATCAGATGGACCGCCGGATGGCCGAGGCGGCGGCTCAGCGCCTGCGCGAGCGGCAGCGCCAGCCCCGTCGGCGTGCCCTGGCCGACGAGGGGAGCGACGAGCCGGAGGAGGCACCCGAGCCGGTGACCGACCCCGGCCTGTCGGCCCTCGCCGCCGACCGGCGCGCCCTCGTAGAGCAGACCGACCACGCGGAGTGGGTCGACCAGCAGCGCGAGCGCCGGCGGCTGCCCGGGCAGGGCGGCGACAGCTGGGATCCGGTGCCGGTGCCGCTGCCGACGTACGTGACGGCCCCGGTCGCCCCGCGCGCCACCAGCGACGTGGACCTCGGCGCCCCCGACACCTGGAGCGCTGCCCGGTCGAGCACGGTGACCCCGGACGCCGAGTGCGACTCCACCGGCGCCGACCGCCCGGACGAGCCGCACCCCTCCGTCCAGGAGACCGGTGAGGGCGAGGGTGACGGCCGCACCGACGCCCGTCGCGCGGCCTCCGCCCGGCGGGCCCGGGAGCGCGGCCGCACCCCGCTGTTCGACCAGTACGAGGACGGGGAGCGCCCCCGGGCGGCCAACGAGTAGCGCCGCGAAGCCGCAGGTGACCGCCCCTGGGGAACGGATTTCCAAGCAGGCCGATCGGGGTGCTAGAGTTTCACTCGTTGCAAGGGCCTGTGGCGCAGTCCGGTAGCGCACCTCGTTCGCATCGAGGGGGCCAGGGGTTCAAATCCCCTCAGGTCCACGCAGCTCAGAACCCGGTCGGGAAACCGACCGGGTTCTGACGTATGTTCAGGCCCGGGCGGTGCGCGACGGGCGGTGGCGGCCCGCGCCTCGTGACGCGGGCCACAACCGGAGCCGTCGCTGAGTGCCCGTCAGCCGGTCGGCCGCAGATCCTTGGAGAAGCAGCGGCTCGCCTCGTGGAAGCGGTAGTAGCCGAACTTCGCGCACGGCGCGTAGCCGCTGGACGTGTACAGGGCGATGGCCTCGGGCTGCTTGGTGCCGGTCTCCAGGACCATGCGGAGGCGGCCGGCCGATCGGGCGTCCTCCTCCAGGGCGGCCAGGATGCGGCGGGCCAGGCCCCGGCCGCGCATGCCGTCGACCACGAACATGCGCTTGAGCTCGGCGTCGCCGTCGAGGTTGCCCTCGCCGTTGGTGTCCTGGGCGCGCCAGCCGCCCGAGGCGACGGGGGTGCCGTGCTCGTCGTATGCGATCAGGTAGACGCCGTTCGGCGGGTCGAAGTCCGCGGCGGCCATGGGCGTGGCGTCGCCGTCGTCGCCGTAGCGGACCGCGTACTCGGCCTGGACCTGGTCGTTCAGCTTCATGGCGTCGGGGTGGTCGAAGGAGACCCGGCGTATGTGCATGGCCGCTACCGTATTCGATCCGGAACTGGACATCGTCCAGTGTGCCGGTATCGTGCCGGGGTGCTCACTGTGACCTCTGTGAATGTGAACGGGCTGCGTGCCGCCGCGAAGAAGGGCTTCGTGGAGTGGCTCGCCGGGACGGAAGCCGACGTGCTGTGCCTCCAGGAGGTGCGGGCCGAGCCGGAGCAGTTGCCGGAGCACGTCCGCACGCCCGAGGGGTGGCACGTGGTGCACGCGCCGGCCGCCGCCAAGGGGCGGGCGGGGGTGTCCCTGTACAGCCGCCGCGAGCCCGACCGGGTGCGGATCGGGTTCGGGTCGGAAGAGTTCGACGGCAGCGGCCGGTACGTGGAGACCGACCTGCCGGGAGTCACCGTCGCTTCCCTCTACCTGCCCTCCGGCGAGGTCGGCACGGAGCGGCAGGACGAGAAGGAACGCTTCATGGGCGAGTTCCTCCCCTATCTCAAGGGGCTGCGGGAGCGGGCCGCCGCCGAGGGCCGCGAGGTGCTCGTCTGCGGCGACTGGAACATCGCCCACCAGCGGGCCGACCTGAAGAACTGGCGCGGCAACCAGAAGAGCTCCGGCTTCCTGCCCGAGGAGCGGGAGTGGCTGACCCGCGTCTTCGACCCGGCCGACGGCGGATACGTCGACGTCGTCCGCGCCCTGCACCCGGACACCGAGGGCCCGTACTCGTGGTGGTCGTACCGGGGGCGGGCCTTCGACCACGACACAGGGTGGAGGATCGACTACCACGGGGCCACCCCGGGGCTCGCCGAGCGTGCGGTGAAGGGGTTCGTGGAGCGGGCCGCCACGCACGCCGAGCGGTGGTCCGACCACGCGCCCGTGACCGTCGTCTACGACCGCTAGAAACAGCCCCCTAAGGCCTGCGCATCCTCCGGTCCAGCGCCAGGGACAGTTCCGCCTCCACCACGCTGCGGGCCAGGGGGCGTAGGCGGTGGAGGTCCTCGTGGGTGGTGTGG
>NZ_JAKEIO010000175.1 GCF_021474405.1 [Streptosporangium] indianense | reverse complement strand
ATGCCGGGTGATGTTGCGCCGGGTGGGGTGGTGCCGGGTGGCGCGGTGCGGGGGGCTGTGGGGTCATGGGAGTAGTGTCGGTGGGATTTTTGTGTAGCTCTACTTAATTTTGCTACCGATTACTTGTAAGGGACGCTTCAGTGTGGCGAAGTGTCAGGGCTTACGGTGCCGCGTTCGCAGCGGGGGCGTTCGGGTACCCGGTGTTCCTGACGTCGAGAGGAGGCACCGTGACCGGAACCATCGATCATCGGGCCGTGCACGATGAGCGCCGTTCCGTGGGTGAGCTCGTCGGGCAGGCCACGGAGCAGCTCTCCACGCTCATGCGGCAGGAAGTGGCTCTCGCCAAGGAGGAGCTCGCGGAGAAGGGGCGGCGTGCGGGGCGCGGCGGCGGGTTGCTCGGGGCGGCGGGCGCCGTCGCGTACGCCGGGCTGCTCGTGCTGTCCGGGGCCGGTGTCGCCGCGCTCTCGCTGGTCCTGCCCGTGTGGGCCGCGGCGCTGATCGTCACGGGAGTGCTGTTCGTGATCGCGGCCGTGCTGGCGGCGACCGGGCGGGCGCAGTTGCGGAAGGCCGCTCCGCCCACACCCGAGCAGGCTCTCGGGAGTGTCAGGGCGGACGTGGAGGAGATCAAGGAGAGGGCGCACCGATGACGGACGCGAACGCGACGGGCGGGGCGAAGGGGCCCGATGAGCTGCGGCGGCAGATCGAGCGGACCCGTACGGCACTGGGCAACACCGTGGAGGAATTGGCCGGTAAGGCGGATGTGAAGGGGCGTGCGCGGGCGCGGGCCGCTGATCTGCGGGACAAGGCCGGGGCGATGACGGTGCAGTTGCGCAGCACTGCGGCGCAGGCGGGGCACACCGTGCAGGACAGGGCGGCGCACGCGGGGCCTCGGCCGGTGCGGAACGTTGTGCAGGCCGGGATGCGGCATCCGAAGCCGGTGCTGGTCGCCGGGGCGGCGGGGGCCGTGGTGGCGGTCGGGGTGCTGCGGTGGAGGCATGCGCACGGGCACTGAGTGGTGTTTCCGGTGCGGGGAGCAGGGGTGCGCGTCTTCGCCTTCCGTGGGATGAGGGTCGGGGACGTGTCGGGGGGTGTCCGTCCTCGGAACGGCGCGATGGGCTTGCGTGCCGACTGACTGTTCGTCGACGCGCCAACCGCAGCGGGCGGACACCCCCCGACACGTCCCCCTCTCGCCGTACGCGGGTGCCGGTCCACTCAGCCTGCGGGCATGCGTGCCGCTGGGGGCGGCACGGATCGGCGCGGCGCACCCCGCCCCGCCGGGTATGCGGACCACCCGGCCCCAGTCACCACGCCGGTCGCTTGACCTCAAGCTTGGTCGAGGTTGAAAAGTGGGGTGTGTTCGCGACCGGCGCTACGACTGGAGTGTTCATGAGCCGTCGAACCGAGCTGCACCCCGACCCGACCGACCCCCGTGTCGGTGCTCCCCTCTTCAGTACATGGCGCGTGGGGACCCCCGAGCGGCAGCGGCAGGCGGTGGAGGCCATCGGGCGGGCCTGGGAGGGGCGGCCCTGGCCCGCCGGGGATCTGCTGGCGTATCACGTGTACGCGGGGCAGGACGGGTCCACCCTGATGCACTACTCGCAGTGGACCGGCGAGCAGGCGTACGAGACCTTCGTCCGGACGCACCGGCAGGAACGGGTCGATGAGATCGACACGGCCGTGCCGGGGATCGAGCGGGTCGGGCTCGGGCGGTACCGGCGCTACCGGAGCCGGGAGCGCGCCGTCGGGGACGCGCGGGTGCCGGGTCTGATCGTGACCGTGCGGATCGACTTCGAGGACGGGACGCGGGAGCGCCGGGAGGAGTGGGTCGACCTCGTGGTCAAGGGGCTCGGCGACGATCCGGCGGGGCACGCCGGGCTGCTGTCGGCGCACTTCCACCTCAGTACGGACGGCGGGCACGTGCTGAACTACGCCGAGTGGGAGAGCACCGGGGCCTACGAGGCGGCGATGGCCACGCCGTCGACGGACTCCTGGGAGCGGGTGCGGACGTATCCGGGGCTGCGGAAGGTCACCGGCAGCCGGTACGAGCACGCTCTGGGGCTGGTGCCGGATTGAACCGTGCGCGTGGGGCCGGCCGGGCGCGGTGCCCGGCCGGCCCCACGGGGTGTCACGGGCGGAAGCGCAGGATCTGCGGGTCGTGGTCGCTGATCTGGTCGTTGAACTCCGCGTTGACGTGCACGCTGTCGTACTCGAAGTCGCAGTCGCGGCGGATCGACGGGCTGATCAGGATCTGGTCGAGGACCTGGCTGTTGCCCTGGTAGACGTACGAGTAACGCTCGCTGCGCGGCAGCGACTTGATGGCGGACCAGAGTTCGCCGCGGCCCTCCAGGAGCTTCGCGGTCTGCGAGAACTCGAAGTCGTTGATGTCGCCCAGCGCGATGACGTCCGCGTTCTTCTGGGTGTCGAGGATGTCCTTGGCGAAGGCGTTCACCAGGGTGGCCTGCTGGTGGCGCTGTGTCTCGGAGCTGCGCGACGGCGGCTGGTATTGGGCGGTCAGCCCCTGGTCGCCGCCCTTGGAGTTGAAGTGGTTGGCGATCACGAAGACCGTGCGGCCGCGGAAGACGAACTCGCCGGCCAGCGGCTTGCGGCTGTTCTTCCAGGCCTCGTCGGCGGGGGCGATGCGGCCGGGGCTGAGGGTGAGGTGGGCCTTGCCGCGGATCTTCGTCACGGCGGTGGCCGTCGTGGCGTCGCCGCCCGCGCGGTCCGCGAAGGAGACGCGCTCGGGGTTGAAGAGGAACGCCTGGCGGATGTTGCCGCCCGGCTCGCCGCCGTCGGTGTTGTTCGCCGGGTCGATCGAGCGCCAGTCGTACTTCGGGCCGCCGGCCGCGACGATCGCGTCGATCAGCTTGGTGAGGGTCTGGTCGGCGGCGACCGTGCCGTCGTTCGTCGCGCCGTTGTTGTCCTGGATCTCCTCCAGGGACACGATGTCCGGCGACTTCAGGTTGTTCACGATCGCGGCGGCGTGCGCGGCGAACGTGTTGTCGGACGGGTCGAGGTTCTCGACGTTGTAGGTGGCGACGGCGAGTTCGGAGGAGCGCTGCCCGCGGGTCGTCTCGCGCTCCAGGCCCGCACTCTTCAGCGTGCCGAGCTCGCTCGCGACCAGGGTGTAGCCGCCGAACTGGTTGTAGTCCAGGGGGCCCGCGGTGGTGCCGGTGAGGGTGTCGCCCACGTTCGCCTTGGGGAAGTCCGCCGTCGGGCCGAGGGACTGGATCTGCAGGCGGCCCGTGTTCTGGTCGTCGTAGGAGCCGTAGACGGTGCCGCCGTGGCGGTTGCGGTTCTCGTGCGGCTTCACCGTCACCCACAGCTCGGTGTACGGGTCGGTGGCGCCGACGACGCGGGTGTCGGTGACGCGGACGGACATGCCCTCCAGCGCCTCGTAGTGGTCGAG
Source organism: [Streptosporangium] indianense (assembly GCF_021474405.1). Lineage (GTDB taxonomy): Bacteria > Actinomycetota > Actinomycetes > Streptomycetales > Streptomycetaceae > Streptomyces > Streptomyces indiaensis. The sequence continues at coordinate 9,141 of NZ_JAKEIO010000175.1, read as the reverse complement.
GGCGTACGTGGCGGGCTTCAGCGGCAGCTCGTTGATGGATCCGCCGGTTGCGGTGTCACCGGCCGGTGCGTAGGCGGCCGGTACCGAGCGGGAGGTGATCGCCGTCGCGGCGGGGAGGGCGTTGCCGCTGGAGACGACGGTGGTCGTCGGCTTGGTGATCTCCGTGACGGACTGGTTTCCGGAGTTCGCGCCGCCCGGGACGAACTCCGTGACCGTGCCGCTCACCGTCACGGAGTCGCCCACGGCGACCCCCTTCGGCGCGGAGCCGGTGAAGACGAAGACGCCCTCGCTGGTCGCCGGGTCGGCGTCCGGGGTCGGGTCCTGGATCCAGAAGCCGCGGGACGAGCCGTAGGTCCGGATGCCGGTGACGATTCCGGCCACGTCCGTGACCTGCTTCCCGGCGTACGGGGAAATCCGGGTGCTGCCCTGGATGTCGTGGATGCGGACCGACTCCGCGTGCGCGGGGCCGGTGAGAACGATCGTGGATGCCGCGGAGCACGCGGCGGCGACGGTGAGCGCGGCGAGACGCGCGGACGACTTGCTCGGCAACGGGATTCCCTCCGGGGACGTGACAGGGCGCCGGGACGAGGGCGGAGACGTGTGGAAAGGCTGGACAGTCGCTACCTGTGGGGCGGATGCGGTGACGCGCGTAGAAGGTCCGGACGGGTGGGCCTGGTGGGGCCGGCCCGGTGAACAACTGTCCGCCGACTTCTACGCGCGTCAATCTCCAGCCTGTGCATGTCACTTGTCAAGGTTTCGGCCATGTACGGCAGTCGACGGGGAGATGAAGTGGGCGGCATGGGTGGATATCCGTCTAGGCTGAGCGGTTGAGTCACATGAGGCGCGCTAGGAGAACCAGCCGATGTCAGACAGCTCCCCCCTGCCGCCGGTGCGGCTGCACAACGAAGCGGAGCTGGCGCGCGATGCGCTGTCCACGCCGTTGCTGTCCCGGGCCGCCCGGCTCGCCCGCTGGGCCGGGCCGGACACCCGCGTCGACGCCGGGGGAGGGCTCGTGGACGAGCAACTGCCCGCGGCCGCGCAGGCGCTCGGGCTGAGCGGGGAGGACGCCGCGGCCGACGCCAGCGAGGCGTGGCGGGTCGCCGTGGACGCCGGGCTCGTCGAGGTCGTCGACGAGCAGGAGGGCACCGTGACCGCCGGTGCGGACCTGGCCGTGCTCACGGGTGGTTCGCCGCAGGACGTGCTCGCCGTGTGGCGCGCCGCCCTGGAGACCGTGCTCGCCGACGCGAGCGTCCCCGACCTGGACGGACTCGTGGACGAGGACGGCGAGGTCGACCTCTCCGCCCTCGACTGGGACCCCGAGGGCGAGGCCGAGTTCCTCGACGGCGTGCTCGGCAACCTCTACCTGCTGACGGCCGGCGAGGACGCGCCCGACGCCGCCCCGGTGCCGCTGCCGGCGCTCGCCGCCTCGGTGATCGTCCCCAGCGACATGGGCGAGCCCACCAACGACGTCCTGGAACAGGTGTCCGACGCGATGATGCGGCTGGACGACCAGTTCCGGATGCTGGAGCCCGTGGGGTTCGTCGAGTACCAGCCCGTCGACGAGGCGCTCATGGCCGACGCCGACGAGGAGCCCGCGGCGCCCGTCGACGACACCGACGTCACCCGCTACGGCATGGTCCGGCTCACCCCGCTCGGGCTGTACGGCATGCGCGCGCGGCTGCTGGAGGCCGGGTTCGAGGCGCCGGCCGTCGGGGACCTCGCGGACAAGGGGGCCGACGCACTGCTCGACGGCACGGCGCAGTTCCCGCCGGGCGCGGCGCAGGCCGAGACCGAGCAGTGGCTGCGGCGGCGGGAACCGCTCAGCGCGGCACGGGAGTTGCTGGCGGCCGCCCGAGGTGCCGACGCCGGGGCGCCGTTGCGGCGGTTGCGGTGCCAGCAGGCCCTGTCACTGGTCGGCGCTTCGGCCGAGCCCGCCCTGCGGGAGGTGCTCGACGATGCCGAGCTGGGCGGGCTCGCCCGGGTGTGGCTGACCGAGCACGGCGCGGCGGACGTGCCCGCGCCGTCCGAGGCGATGGTGTACTGGCTGACCATCGACACGGTGGCCGCGCAGCTCGCCGCCGAGGGCAACTCGGAGGAACTGCGGGCTTTGGTGCAGGGCCTCGCCCAGCAGCACAGTGGGTTCTTCGCGGCCGTGTGGCGGGTCGATCATCCGGCGACCGCCGATGTGCTGGAAGCCATGGGGCGGCTGCATCCCGACAAGAAGGTGGCGAAGGAAGCGCGGAAGGCGGCGTTCAAGGCGCGATCCCAGCAGGGCGGTTGATCCCGTCTCGCGGGCGCGGGCGTCGTCTCGGCTTGTCGCGCAGTTCCCCGCGCCCCTGGGGGGTTGTTCAACTGGTGTTCACGGATGAGCGGGACGGTTTCGCCGAACGAGGTCCGCCACCTCCCACGGCATACTCACCGTCTCAGGAGACAACACCATGTCGCTCACCCGCAGGGACTTCGCCAGAAACTCCGCGATCACCGGGGCCGGTGTCGCGCTGGCGGGCAGCGTCGGCGCCCTCGCCACCGCCCCGAACGCCCTCGCCTCCGACGACACCGTCAGCGCGGCGGACGGGGCGGCGGACGCGCGGCACGGAGTCGGCTACGGGCCGCTCGTCGCGGACCCCGAGGGCATCCTCGCCCTTCCCGCCGGCTTCACCTACGAGATCGTGACCTACAGCGGCCGGACCAAGCTGGAGTCCGGCGAGTTCACACCCTCCAACCACGACGGCACCGCCGCCTTCGACGGCCCCCGCGGCACCACCCTGCTCGTCAACAACCACGAGCTGAAGGGCCCGCGCGCCAAATGGGAGCACCCGGTGCCGCTCACCGAGGGCCTCGTCTACGACCCTGCGGCTGCCGGCGGCTGCACCGTCGTCGAGATGCGGCCCGACGGACGCGTCGCCGAGTGGGTGGGCATCGCCGGCACCTCCACCAACTGCGCCGGCGGCCGCACCCCCTGGGGCACCTGGCTCACCTGCGAGGAGAACTCCGACAAGGCCGGCGTCAACGGCATGACCAAGGACCACGGATACGTGTTCGAGGTCGATCCGTGCGACCGGCGTGCCAACCGCAGCCCCAAGCCGCTGAAGTTCTTCGGCCGCTACGACCACGAGGCCGTCGTCATCGACCCCAAGCGCGGCCACGCCTACCTCACCGAGGACGCCGCCGGGCCCAACGGCCTGTTCTTCCGCTGGACCCCGCCCAAGGACTTCACCTACGGCCCCGGCAGGTTCCGCAAGCTCGCCGACGACGCCGGCGTCCTCCAGGCGCCCAAGTGCTTCGACTCCGGCGGCAAGTTCGTCGACGATCTGTCCCGCGCCACCAAGATCGGCACCGTCTACGGCGTCGACTGGGTGGACGTCCCCGACCGCGACGCCCGCACCACCCCCGTGCGCAAGCAGTTCAAGGACGACGAGGTCACCCGCGCCCGCAAGCTGGAGGGCATGTGGTGGGGCGACGGCGGTGCCTACATCGTGTCCTCCTACGCCCGTGCGGAGAGCCCGGTCCAGCACGACGGCCAGGTCTGGTTCTACGACCCCAAGCGCCGCACGCTGACGCTGAAGGTCCTCCTCGGTGTGAACCCCGACCCGTCGAAGGACGGCGCGTTCGACGGCCCCGACAACATCACCGTCTCGCCCTACGGAGGCCTGGTCATCGCCGAGGACGGGGAAGGCGTGCAGCACCTGTTCGGCGCCACCGACAGCGGACGCACCTACCCGATCGCCCGCAACGAGCTCAACATCGGCACCGCCGAGGAGCCCGAGTACAGCGAGTTCACGGGAGTCACCTTCTCGCCCGACGGCCGCACCCTGTACGCCAACATCCAGACGCCCGGCATCATGCTCGCCATCACCGGCCCCTGGAAGCGCCAGAAGCGGTCGTAAATTCGCTCGCAGTTCCCGAGTTGCGCCTCCTACAGTGAGATCACAACGTCACGCACCTCCCGGTGCGATGGCAGCGGCTACTTCTCTTCCAAAGAATCCCACGCCGCCGCCGACTTGATCTCGGGAGGCGCAGCATGTGGTGGGTGCCCGGTGCGCAGGCAACGGTTACTTCCTGGGATCGGAGGGTTGCGGGTTCGAGTCCCGTCAGCGACTTCGGGTCGCTGTAGCTCAATGGGTAGAGCATCTGAATTAGTCCGTCGCCGACTTCTGTCCTCGGGCACCCACCTCTTTCCGCATGCAGCGTCTCCTCCGAAATGCGAATGAATTCGGGGGAATTCACCATGGCGCGATTCAATTCCAAGGCGGCCCGTGCGCGTCCCGTCTCGCGTGTGACGTCCACCGGGCGTGTGCTGCGCACCTACGAGGGCGGCCGGGGCCGTGAGCGGGACGCCCGCTCCGAGCTCTTCCTGCTCGCCGTCGCCAACTTCGTCTCCCAGCAGACCTTCTACGAGACCGGCGCCGACCGCGACGACCGGTTCCGGCGGCTCGTGCGCGAACTCGCCGTGACCGACCCGGAGTGGACGGCCGGTCTGCTCGGCTGGCTGCGCGGCCCGGGCAACCTGCGCACGGCCTCGGTCGTCGGTGCCGCCGAGTACGTCAAGGCCCGCCTGGACGCGGACGCCACCGACGGCCCGTCCAACCGGCAGGTCATCGCCTCCGTCCTGCAGCGGCCCGACGAGCCCGGCGAGCTGCTCGCGTACTGGACCGCGACGTACGGGCGGAACGTGCCGAAGCCCGTCAAGCGCGGAGTCGCGGACGCCGTGCGCCGCCTGTACCACGGCAAGGCGCTGCTGAAGTACGACACCGCCTCCAAGGGCTACCGCTTCGGCGACATCCTCAACCTCGTGCACGCGGCACCCGACCCCGCCAAGCCGTGGCAGGGCGAGCTGTTCCGGTACGCCCTCGACCGCCGTCACCACCCGGACACCGCCGTGCCGCCCGCGTCCGACCACGTCCTCAGCGCGCACCGCGACCTGATGGCGCTGCCCGTGGAGGACCGGCGCGCGGTCGTGACCGCCGAGGGCGGCGCGGAGCGGCTGGCCGCGGCCGGGATGACCTGGGAGGCGCTGGCGGGCTGGCTGCAGGGGCCGATGGACAAGGCGGCCTGGGAGGCCGTCATCCCCTCCATGGGCACCATGGCACTCGTGCGCAACCTGCGGAACTTCGACGAGGCCGGGGTCTCGGACGAGGTGGCCGAGCGGGTCGCCGCGCGGATCAGCGACCCGGCGGAGGTCGCCCGCTCGCGGCAGTTCCCCTTCCGCTACCTCGCCGCCTACCAGCACGCGCCGTCGCTGCGCTGGTCGTACGCGCTGGAGAAGGCACTCGGCCACTCGCTGGCCAACGTGCCCGCGCTGCCCGGACGGACGCTGGTGCTCGTGGACCGCTCCGGCTCGATGTTCTGGTCGCGGCTGTCCGACCGCTCGGAGCTGACCCGGGCCGACGCGGCGGCGATCTTCGGCACCGCGCTGGCGCTGCGGGCGGAGCGGGCGGACCTGGTCGAGTTCGGCTCGACGAGCGAGCGCGTGACGTTCCGCCACGGTGAGTCGGTGCTGAAGATCCTCGGCCGCTTCGGCGACCTGGGCGGCACCGACACGACGGAGGCGGTGCGCCGGCACTACAAGAAGCACGACCGGGTGCTGATCGTCACCGACGAGCAGTACACGCACCACCACCGGGGCGACCCGACCGAGCAGGTACCGGCCGACGTGCCGGTCTACACCTGGAACCTCGCCGGGTACCGGGCGGGCCACGGCCCGTCGGGCACCGCCAACCGGCACACGTTCGGAGGGCTCTCGGACGCGGCGTTCCGGATGGTTCCGCTGATCGAGGCCTCCCGGGACGCCGACTGGCCCTGGGCGGCCTGAGAGACCGTGGCCCGCACCGCGTGGGGAGTGCGGGCCACGGCCTTGTGCGCACCCGGGCGGGGCCGGGCTGGGCCTTGTCCATGCGTCGGCGGGGCGGGAATCATCCGGCGGGGTTGCCGGTTGTGCCGGACAACCGACGGCCTGGAGGTGCCGGCATGTCCGACGAGCCCGCTGTCCGTGAACTCCGCCTGGTCGTGACCGCCGAGGACTACGACGCCGCGCTGCACTTCTACCGGGACGTGCTCGGTCTGCCCGAGCAGGGGGCGTTCGCCTCGGAGGACGGGCGGGTCACGATCCTCGACGCCGGGCGGGCCACGCTGGAGCTGACCGATCCGAACCATGCCGCGTTCATCGACGAGGTCGAGGTGGGGCGGCGGGTGGCCGGGCACATCCGGGTCGCTTTCCAGGTGGACGACTCCGCCGCCACGACGGCGAAGCTGGCCGCAGCGGGGGCGGAGGTCGTGGCCGAGCCGACCCGGACGCCCTGGAACTCCCTGAACTCGCGCCTCGAAGCGCCGGGTGCGTTGCAGCTGACGCTGTTCACCGAGCTCGGTGACTGAGAGGGTGCGTCTTCGCCTACGCCGGGTGGTGGGTCGGGGACGTGTCGGGGGGCCTCGGAACGGCGCGACGGGCCTTCGTACCGACTGACTGGCGCTGACGCGCCAACCGCTGCGGGCGGCGGACACCCCCCGACACGTCCCCTTGCGTCCGACGGCGGCTGCGGGTGCATCTCGGCTCACCCCCCTGGCTGCGGGCATGGATGTGCCGCTGGGGGCGGCACGGGCGGGCGACGGGGGCCCCCGCTCGAGCGAAGCCGAGAGCTTGGGGAGGCACCCCGTCGCGCCGAGTTGCGCATCGCCCCGGCCTCGGGCGAGTGCGGGGCGGCAGCGTGCTCTTCCGTGCCGGATACAGTGCTGGACGTGCGGACGGACAATCAGCCTGCCGAGCGGCCCGACGGTGTCCGGCGTCGGGCCACGATCCACGACGTCGCCCGCCTGGCCGGGGTGTCACGGCAGACGGTCTCCCGGGCGGTCAACGACAAGGGTGAGATCGACCCCGGCACCAAGGAGCGGGTCCTGGAGGCCGCGCGGCTCCTCGACTACCGGCCGAGCCGGTTCGCGCGGGGGCTCGTGCAGAAGGGCGCCGTGACGGCCGGCCTGGTCATCCCCGACCTGCGCAACCCCTTCTTCCCCGAGGTGGCCGCCGGGGTGCTGGAGGCGGCCGAGGCGCGTGGCTGGCAGGTCGTCGTATGGGACTCCCGGATCGACGAGGCGCGGGAGCGGGAGGCGCTCGACGTGCTCTCCCACCAGGCGGACGCGGTCATGGGCTACTTCAAGGACCCGGACGACGTGCTCACCCGGCATCTCGGGGGCGTGCCGCTGGTGTTGCTGGAGCGCGGCCCGCAGCAGACCGGGTTCGCCGCCGTCGGCATCGACGCCGGTGCCGGTGTCGAGCAGGGCATGAACCATCTGTTCCGGGCGGGGCACCGTCGGATCGGGATGCTGGACGGCGTGCACGGCCCCGGATCCCGTAGGCAGGCCTTCCTGGATCAGGCGCGGCGGCTCGGTCTGGCGGTCGACGAGGACTGGGTCGTGACGTGCCCCGAGCACAGCGTCGCGGGTGGCGAGGCCGCCATGGAGCGGTTGCTGGCCCGGCGGCCCGAGGTCACCGCGGTCTTCGGCTTCAACGACCTGATCGCGATCGGGGCGATGCGCACCGCCCGCCGGCGGGGCCGGAGCGTTCCGGACGGCCTGGCCGTGATCGGCTTCGACGGTCTCTCGCTGGGCGAGCTGGTCGAACCGGCCCTGACCACCCTGCACATCGACAAGCGGCAGCTGGGACGACTGGCCGTGGAACAGGTGGCCCGGCTGCGCGCGGGCGAGGAGCCGCTGCGGGGCGCGGACGCGTGGGTGACACCCGAGCTCGTGCTGCGCGGCTCCGCCTGAGCGGAGTCTCGCCGGGGCCCTGACGCCGTCTCGGTAAAGTGCGCAGGAGAGACCCGGTCGGTGAGGAGGGGGCGCGTGGCGCAGGTCAGGCCCATGCGGGCGGATGCCCGGCGCAACCACGAGCGGCTGCTGAGGGTGGCCGTCGAGGCGTTCGCCGAGCACGGGGAGGGCGCCTCGCTCGATGACATCGCCAGGCGTGCCGGGGTCGGATCCGGCACGCTGTACCGGCACTTCCCGACCCGGCAGGCGCTGCTGGAGGCCGCGTATCTGGACCGCGTGGAGGCGATCGCGGCCCGGGCCGGGGTGCTGGCGAGCGAACTGCCGCCGGGTGCGGCGCTGCGGGAGTGGCTGTACGAACTGGGCGTCGGGATGATCCGGATGCGGGGTCTGAAGGCGCTGCTGGGCCCGGCCGTCACGGACGCGGGATCCCTGGTGAACCCGGCCTGCGGCGACTCGGTCAAGGCGGCGGCGGGGCGGCTGGTGCGGGCGGCGCAGGCCGAGGGCACGCTGCGGACGGACGTCGAGGCGATCGATGTGCTGCGGCTGGCCCACGGCGTGGCGACCGCGTCGGAACTCGCGGACGGGCAGGACCGGCACGTCCGGCGGTATCTGACGCTGCTGATGGAGGGGCTGGGAGCGGCGCCGGTGAGCCGGTGAGCCGGACGCCCCCTGGTGCGGGGGCGTCCCCGGAGGCCGGTGCGGTGGCTTACAGGGCCTGGGCCGCCGGCTTCACCATCCCCCTGACCGTGCGGGACTTCACGAAGTCGCCCATGGCCGTCATCTCCCACTCGCCGGAGAACTGGCGGATCAGCTTGGCCATCAGGACGCCCGTCTGCGGCTCGGCGGAGGTCAGGTCGAAACGGACCAGCTCCTCGCCGGTCGTGCCGTCCAGGAGGCGGCAGTAGGCCTTGGCGACCTCCGTGAACTTCTGGCCCGAGAACGAGTTGACCGTGAAGACCAGGCCCGTGACCTCCTGGGGCAGGCGGCCCAGGTCGACCATGATGGTCTCGTCGTCCCCGCCGCCCTCACCCGTGAGGTTGTCGCCGGAGTGGCGGATGGCGCCGCCCACGATCTGCAGCTTGCCGAAGTAGCAGCTGTCGATGTGGTTGCGCTGCGGTCCGTAGGCGATGACCGAGGCGTCCAGGTCGATGTCCTTGCCGCGATACGCCGGCTCCCAGCCGAGACCCATCCTGACCTGGGAGAGCAGCGGGCGGCCGCCCTTGATCAGGGAGACCGTCTGGTTCTTCTGGAGGCTGACGCGGCCCTTGTCGAGGTTGATCTTCCCGGCGCCGGGCGCGGGCGGGGGTGCTCCAGGCGGGGGGGCGGGCGCGCGGCGGCGGGTGCGGCGAGCGCCCGGCGCGGGGGGGCGGGGGCGGGGGCGGG
>NZ_JAKEIO010000174.1 GCF_021474405.1 [Streptosporangium] indianense | reverse complement strand
CCCCCCCCCCCCCCCCCCCCCCCTTTCCACCCCCACCCCGCCAACCGAGATTCTACCGCTGGTCTCGTGGGCTCGGAATGTGTATAAGAGACAGGCCCAGGACTACGCCACCGCCTTCCGCGGCACAAAACCCCGCACCACCAGCCCCCAGGGCAAGTTCGCCCCCGCCGCCACCCTCCTCACCGGCACCGAACTCACCCACACCGAAGCCCACGGCAAACACCTCTTCCTCGGCTTCCGCGACACCCACTGGGTCCACATCCACCTCGGCCTCTTCGGCAAGGTCACCTTCGGCCCGGCCCCCGAACCACCCCCCACCGACACCGTCCGCCTCCGCCTGGCGAACGACACCACCTACGTGGACCTCCGCGGCCCCACCACCTGCGCCCTCATCACACCCCCGGAGAAGCAGGCGATACACGACCGCCTCGGCCCCGACCCCCTCCGCGCCGACGCCGACCCGGACGCCGCCTACCGCCGCATCACCCGCAGCCGTACGACGATCGCCGCCCTCCTCATGGACCAGAAGGTCATCGCCGGCGTGGGAAACGTCTACCGCGCGGAGGTCCTCTTCCGGCACCGCATCGACCCGTACCGCGCCGGCAAGGACATCACCCCCACCGAGTGGCACGCGATATGGAACGACCTCGTCGCCCTCATGCACGAGGGCGTCCGCAACAACCGCATCGACACCGTCCGCCCGGAGCACACCCCGGAGGCGATGGGCCGCCCCCCGCGCGTCGACGACCACGGCGGCGAGGTGTACGTCTACCGCAGGGCGAACCTGCCCTGCCACATCTGCGGCAGCGAGATCCGCACCGCCGATCTCGCCGCCCGCAACCTCTTCTGGTGCCCGACCTGCCAACGCCCTCGATAAAGCCGCGCGCCCCTCAGAACCCGTGCGGCAGCCACGGCGGCACGGCCGACCCGAACCCCAGCGACGCCTCGGCCAACGCCCCCGGCCGGATCTCCCGCACACGCCCCGCCGCCGCCAGCGCGGCCAGCGACACGCCCCCGAGATACGCCGCGCCCAACTCCCGTACCGTCAGGGCGACATCAGCGGCGTCCGCCGTACGCTCACAGGACGCACCCTTCGTGTCCCCGCTCAGCCGCCAACGCCCCGCGTTCCAGGGACAGAACGCGTCCTCCACCTCGAACACCACGTCCACCGGCGCCTGGTACGTCCGCGCCTCCAGCGCGGCCCCGACCTCGACCAGCCGCACGTACAGGGAGTCCCGCAACCGCGGATGGCACCGTCGCTGGTCGGACACCAGGTACAGCCACGCGTCGTCCACCGGACGCCCCCGCACGGTCACCTTCGACGTCAGGTCGATCCCGAACAGGAACCGCCACAGCGCCGCGTCCGCCGCGGGGTCCAGCGCCACCACGTCCTCCACGGCCACCGTGCCGTTGGACCCGGACAGCTCCCACTCCGGCTTGACGCGGAACCGCGCGTACCCGACCGTCTCCCCCTCCCGCTCGGCGAGCACGCACTGCAGGGGCGACGCCCCCGCCCGCTCGCTCTCCGGGTCGAGCACCCCGAGCCGCTCCCAGCCGGGCCGCCGGGCCAGCATCCCGGGCCGCGCCGGAACCAGCCGGGCGTACAGGGCCTCGCACACGTCGAGCACATCGGCCGGTACCGCGTACCGCACCCGTACGTCATCCGTACCGTCCGGCACCGACAGCCCGACCCGGGTCGTGTCGATCTCGGCGGTCAGCGACAGGGTCGCGTTGCCGTATCCGAACCGCCCGTAGATCGCCGGCTCGGACGCGGTGAGCACGGCCAGCGGCTCACCCCACGCGCGCACGTCGTCCAACTGCCGTCGCATCATCGACGTCAGCAGACCGCGCCGGCGATGCGTGGCGGCCACGCTGACCATCGTGACGCCCGCGACCGGCAGCGACGCGCCGCCGGGCACGGTCAGTCGAAAACTGAACGCCCCGGCCGTCCCCACGCACTCGTCCCCGTCCCAGATGCCCAGGGAACGGTCTATTTCGGTCAGCGCGCGCCACAACTCCCGCTCCTCGGCGGCTTCCGGCACCCCGCCGAAGCCCCGGAGCAAGGTGTCGTACCACGTGTCCCAATCGTCCTGTCGAAGGACCCGCAGACCGGGCGAAAGACCGTTCGCGTCAGTTCCCATGAGCCATGCCTACCAGGGCAATGCGGGACGAGCGAGGGAATTTCTCCCGGGCGACGACGGGCGCACGCCGTGCGCCGCACTGTGATGTTCCGCCCTCGGACGGGGGACAAGTAGGACCTCCCGTGCCAAGGGGCCGGTCGGATGGATAGGGTCCCGAACTAATGGCAGCAGGACGAGAGCGGCGCGCGGAAGCCGAGACGTTCACGGCCCGGTTGAAGAAGCAGTGGCACCGGGCCCGTGTCGGCGTGCGCCGGGCCGCCGTGGACTACTTCCGCGGCAACGGCTCCGACTGGATCGCCCTGGCCGGCCTGATCCTGACCGTCCCGCTGATCGCGGCGGCGACGCTGGGGAACTCGGTGTGGTTCTCACCGGCCGCGCTCGTGCTGCCCGTCGTCGTCGGCGGTCTGCTGCTGCGGCCGGCGAGCCTGCTCGGACTGTACGCCGCGGCGGCCACGGCACTGATCGTGGAGTCGGTGCAGCTCGGCCCGTACACGGAGGGCCCGTCGAGAGTCACCCCCGGCGTCGTGCTCGTGGTGGCGGCCTGCGGCTTCTTCGGCCTGCTGCTCGCGCAGTTCCGCAGCCGGGTCGGCGTGCCCTGGCGGCGCGGCGGCACCATGCTGTTCGACCTGCGCGAACGCATCCGGGTGCAGAGCAAGCTGCCCGACCTGCCGGGCGGCTGGCACCGGGAGATGGCGCTGCGCCCGGCGGGCGGCCAGTCCTTCTCGGGCGACTTCGTGGTGGCGGCGCGCACCAACGGTGGCCGGACGCTCGAAGTCGTCCTGACCGATGTCTCCGGCAAGGGCATGGACGCGGGCTCCCGCGCTCTGCTGCTGTCCGGCGCGTTCGGCGGCCTGCTCGGCTCCCTGCCGCCGCACGCCTTCCTCCCGGCCGCGAACGGCTACCTCCTGCGCCAGGACTGGGACGAGGGCTTCGCCACCTCCATCCACCTGGTCCTCGACCTGGACTCCGGCGACTACGAGCTCTACTCCGCGGGCCACCCGCCGGGCCTCCAGCTCAGCGCGGGCACCGGCCGCTGGGAGGAGAAGGCGGCCGAAGGCCCGCTCCTCGGGGTGTACGACGGCGCCCAGTTCGACCCGGTGAAGGGCTCGCTGCGGTCCGGGGACGTCCTGATGCTGTTCACGGACGGCCTGGTGGAGACCGCCGACCGGGACATCGTCGAGGGCATCGACCGCCTCACCGGCGAGGCCGACCGCTATGTGGCCGGCGGTTTCCACGGTGCCGCCTGGCACCTCATCGAGGCCGTGGCCAAGGACGTCAACGACGACCGGGCGCTGCTCCTGATCTGCCGCGAGGGGCCGACGGCCGCCGCGTCCCGCTGAGACACTGGGGCGGTGACCGAGACACCCCGCATGACCCTGGCCCAGGTGGAGGCCACCGCCCGCGCCGCGCACACCGGCCAGACCGACAAGGCGGGCCGGCCCTACGCCGAACACCTGCGGGCCGTGGCGGAGGGCGTACGGGCACGGGGCGGCGACGAGGAACAGATCGCGGCGGCCTGGCTGCACGACGCCGTCGAGGACGACGCCCTGTCCGCACAGTGGCTGCGCGAGGCCGCGCTGAGCAGCCGTACGAAGGACATCGTCCTCGCGGTCACCAAGCGGGCGGGGGAGCCGCCGGAGGCGTACGCCGCGCGGATCCTCGCCACGCCCGGCGCGCTGTTGGTGAAGGAGTCGGACCTCGCGCACAACGCGGACCCGGCGCGGCTCGCCGTCCTCGACGCGGCGACCCGCACACGACTGACCGAGAAGTACGCGCGGATGCGCGCACTTCTCGGTCTGGTGGGATGAACGCTGTCGCAGGGGTCAGGCGTTGACCTTCTCGCGTTCGCGTGCGCGCCGCTCGGCGCTCTGGCGTTCACGGGCCTGCTCGGCCGCGTCCGGCTTGAAGGCCCAGTCCATCTTCGGCTCCATCGCGAACCGGAAGACGCGCTGCACCGGCTTGGTGCACAGCACCGTCACGACGGCGGCCGCGAGGACGGTCACGAGGATCTCCCCGGCCGGGTGGTGCATCCAGGACGCCTCGAACCAGCCCCGGAAGTCACCGGCCTTCACCAGGAAGCCGTGCAGCAGGTAGCCGTAGAGCGTGCCGGCGCCGAGGGCGGTGAACCACATGTGGCGGCGCGGCACCCAGGCGAAGAAGCAGGCGGTCAGCACCAGGGAGCAGCCGAACATCGCGAGCACCATGACCGGGCCGGTCCACCACGGGGCGCCCAGTTCCTGGGCGGCGTCCCGGTGGTAGAACCACGCGGTGTTCATGCGCGGCACCGCCCACCAGCTGAAGGCCAGCGCGACGGCGAACACCGGCACCGACGCGATCCGCACCGAACGGCGGCGCACCATGTGGAAGTGCTCGGGCTTCATGATCAGACCCAGCACGAAGAACGGCAGGAACTGCAGGACGCGCTGCAGGTCCAGGTCGTCACCGATCTCCGGCGTGACGGTCGCCAGCATGGCGAGACCCAGCGCGAGCGGCAGCGGCCAGCGCACCAGGTTCCAGATGGGGGTGGTCAGGCGCCAGATGAACAGCGCGACCAGGAACCAGGTCAGGTACCAGGGGTCGAGGATGCTGATCTCCTGGTGCGGGTCGTTGTCGATGACCCTCTTGAAGAGCGGATAGGCCGTCTCGAAGATGATGTACGGCACGGCCACGCCGGTGATCAGGCGCTTGAGGCGGCTGGGCCGCATGTCGAAACTGCGCGAGAAGTAGCCGGAGATGAGGATGAACGCCGGCATGTGGAACGCGTAGACGAGCTGGTACGCGGCCTCGAGTATCCGGCTGTCGCTCTTGAGCGGCTCCCAGGCGTGGCCCATGGCCACCAGGACGATCGCGAGGTACTTCGCGTTGTCGAAGAACGCGTCGCGCTGCTTGCCGTTCTGCTTCTTCTGCGTGCTCTGCGGCGAGAGAGGGCTCGGCACTCCGTCGGCCGGCGACTGTGCCGGGGGAAGTGGCGCCCTGCGGTCGCCGTTCGGTCGCAGCGAGTTCGTCACAGACCCTCCCACCAGGAGCTCGGGGAGACGATCCGGGACCTCGCTGCGCGTGCGGGGGACGAGGCAGCGTGGAACATCTGAGGCACCCTAGCGTTCCCTGCAGCTATTCGTAAAACGCCAGACGTCATTCCTGGCTATTCGCTGCGGGTACCCCGGATTACGGCTGGTTGACGTCACTGTCGGCGTGATGGCCAACACATCGCCCGGGGGCGGATTTTGTGCACCGACTGGGCCCTGCTTGTCCTGACACTTCCGGACTAAGCGGCGCATAAGACCAGCAGGCGACTCCAGTGGAATGTCCGCTTCCGCCCGTCTTCAGTCGCTGCCCATAGGGGTCTTGGTGAGTCTGTGGCAACAATTCGAAATAGCTGCGGACGCATTGTGTGGAGACGGAAACGATGCAGCCGAATTCCCTGCGCGGGTGGCTCGTCGAATTGCCGTGCGAACGCTGGGTGTCAGGTACCCGGGAACGGCCGTCACACACCGGCCGCACATGCGGGCGGGCGCGACACGGGTGTGGTCGATGCGTCACCACCCGCATAGCCCGGCCGTGTTGGTGGCACGATGGTTCTGGCGGGGTGCGCGGGGTCGCGTCCCCGGGCCGGGAGAGCGGACCGACCGAGGGTGTGATCAGTTGTGGCCATTTCACTGTCTGTGGTGCTGCTGTTGGCGATCATCCTTGTGGTGTTGCTGAGAGGGGGGTCCATCAAGGCGGGCCCGGCCATCGTGGCGATCCTCTTCGGCTTCTTCCTCGCCTCGACGGGCATGGCCCCGTCCATCAACCGCTTCCTCAACTCGATAGCGGACACCATCAACTCCATCAGCTTCTGACGCCTCCGACAGCACTCCAGCCGGCCCCGGCGCCACGGCCCGGCGCAGGGCGGCAGGTGACGCGGGGAACGCAGGGAAGCACCGCTGCACCCCTGCGCGCCCCGACCAAGGCGGCGACCCCCCGCCCAGACCCGCTCGGCGTCCGGCGGCACTCCCGCACAACGGCCCGAGCCGACCGGGCCGACACGGCGAAGATCTCCGCCGGCCCCGGTGACCTCGCCGGCGGCAGCGGTGCAGACCGGGGCCGCCTCGGGGGTGCCGTTCTCGGCCGGCGCTCCGGCGTCCCCGAGACCTCCCTCCGCTCACCGCCCAGGGGCACGCCATGGGCACGACATCACGTGCCCGCTCCGGGCGGCATCGGGCATCCGAAGACCGGCGATGACGCGGAAGCGTTCCAGCACCACCGGCGTCGCGTCGTCGACGGTGAAGCCGGGGTCCCCCGAGGTCGCACGCATCTCCTCGCTGCGCCGGAACCACTCGTGGCCCTCGCGCCACTCCGCCACGCGGGCGGGTCCTTCCCCTCGTCGGTCACGTGCGCAAGATCCACGTGCACCGGTGGGGCGACGCGCACGCCGGGTCACCTCGATCACCGCCACCGGCGGATCGTCCGAGTCGACGACCACCGAACGGTTCCCGACGTCAGGCAGAGGCTCTCCCTCATGCACATGGCCGACGACGAGCGCGGGCGGACTGAACACAGCCCCCGGAAACACTCAGGGCCAGGTCGAGGAGTGATCCTTTGACCTGGCCCTGAGCCATATGGAGCGGGCGACGGGAATCGAACCCGCGTAGCTAGTTTGGAAGACTAGGGCTCTACCATTGAGCTACGCCCGCACGCGTGCGCCGCAGGTCGGACGACCGCGGCACTGAAGGCATCGTAGCGGGTCGCCCCCCTTCGTCGCACACCGCATTCCCGCCCCGCCCGACGCGGCACGAACCCGGTGGAAATGCGGCGGCCTCACCGCCTGCGGGCATGTACCCTACGTGTCGCACCGAACGGGGTGTGGCGCAGCTTGGTAGCGCGTCCGCTTTGGGAGCGGAAGGCCGTGGGTTCAAATCCCGCCACCCCGACCAGCCACCCGATCACCTCGTGTGATCGCCCATCCGGCCACTCCCGTGATCGCCTTTTGGGCGGTGTAGTCGCTGCCGTTACTATGCAAGCTGCACGCCCGTGTGTCTCATCGTCTGAAGTCCTCCGGGCGGCGAAATCCGCCGGGCCGCTCTGGCCCCGGCAGAAACCAAGAAGTCAGCCACAAGGAGACCGAACCGTGAAGAGCGCCGTGGAGACCCTGAACCCGACTCGGGTTCGGCTCACTGTCGAGGTGCCCTTCGAGGAGCTCAAGGACAGCCTCGACGCGGCGTACAAGAAGATCAACCAGCAGGTCACGGTGAAGGGCTTCCGCAAGGGCAAGGTCCCGGCCCGGGTCATCGACCAGCGGTTCGGCCGCGGTGCGGTCCTGGAGGAGGCGGTCAACGACGCGCTTCCGAAGTTCTACACCGACGCGGTCAACGAGGCCGAGCTCAGCGTGCTGGGCCAGCCCGAGGTCGACATCACGGAGCTGAAGGACGGCGAGACGCTGAACTTCACCGCCGAGGTCGACATCCGCCCGGCCATCGAGATCCCGGACTTCTCCGGCATCGAGGTCGAGGTCGACGCGGTCGAGGTCACCGACGAGGACGTCGACAAGGCCGTCGAGGAGCTGCGCGAGCGCTTCGCCTCCACCGCCCCGGTCGAGCGTGCCGCCGAGGACGGCGACGTCGTGACGATCGACCTGCAGGCCAAGGTCGACGGCGAGGTCCTCGAGGACGGCGTCGCCGACGGCGTCTCCTACACCATCGGCTCCGGCGAGCTGCTGGACGGCATCGACGACGCCGTGAAGGGCCTGGAGGCCGGTGGCGAGGCCACCTTCACCTCCGAGCTCAAGGGCGGCTCGGCGGCCGGCAAGGAGGCCGAGGTCACCGTCAAGGTCACCCAGGTCGCCAAGCGTGAACTGCCCGAGCTGGACGACGAGTTCGCGCAGCTCGCCTCCGAGTTCGACACCATCGAGGAGCTGCGCGCCGACAGCCGCAAGCGCCTCGAGAACATGAAGCAGTACGACCAGGCCACGCAGGCCCAGGAGCGCGTCCTGGAGAAGCTGCTCGAGCTGGTCGAGGTCCCCGTCCCCGAGAAGCTGCTCGAGGACGAGGTCAACACCCGCAAGCACAACCTCGAGCACCACCAGCTCGGCCAGATGGGCCTCGACCTCGCGAAGTACCTGGAGATCCAGGGCAAGAGCGAGGAGGAGTTCGAGACCGAGACCCGTGAGGCCGCGGTCAAGGGCATCAAGACCCAGTTCGTGCTCGACGAGCTCGTCAAGCAGGAGAAGCTCAACGTCAACCAGGAGGAGCTCACCGAGCACCTCATGCGCCGTGCGGCCTCCTCCGGCATGTCCCCCGACCAGTTCGCCCAGGCGGTCGTCGAGGGCGGCCAGGTTCCGCTCCTGGTCGGCGAGGTCGCCCGCGGCAAGGCCCTGGCCGTCGTGGTCGAGAAGGCCACGGTCAAGGACACCAACGGCGAGATCATCGACCTCGACGACGAAGAGGACGAGACGGAGTCCGCCGAGGCCGCCGCCGAGGAGACCCCGGCCGAGTCCGCCGAGGAGAAGACCGAGGGCTGAGCCCCGGTCGCGGTGAGTTCGTGAGAAGGCCCTGGGGCACCCCCCCAGGGCCTTCTTGTCACCCGGGGGGCAGCGCTCCTCAGGGGCTCGGGGAACTGCACGACAAGCCCCCACCCGCCCGAAGCCCGGCGATAACCGCACCGTCCACGACGAGACCGCACGGCCCCCTGGCGGAGCCTGTCGCGCTACGCCCCCGGCGAACACTCCCATCTCCGGGATTCCCCGAAGGGACCCGCGCGTTAGGGTCCATGAATACCAGGGCAGAGGAGTCCCCGACGGCTCCGAGCCCCGCAGGGAAACGTGAGACGGCCCGGCGCCGTCGTAAGACGAGCAGGTGGATACGTGACGAATCTGATGCCCTCCGCCGCCGGCGAGCCTTCCATCGGTGGTGGCCTCGGTGACCAGGTCTACAACCGGCTGCTCAACGAGCGGATCATCTTCCTCGGCCAGCCGGTCGACGACGACATTGCCAACAAGATCACCGCACAGCTGCTGCTCCTTGCCGCCGACCCGGACAAGGACATCTACCTCTACATCAACAGCCCCGGCGGTTCGATCACGGCCGGTATGGCGATTTACGACACCATGCAGTTCATCAAGAACGACGTGGTGACGATCGCCATGGGTCTCGCGGCTTCCATGGGTCAGTTCCTGCTCAGCGCGGGCACGCCCGGCAAGCGCTTCGCGCTGCCGAACGCCGAGATCCTGATCCACCAGCCCTCCGCCGGCCTGGCCGGTTCGGCCTCGGACATCAAGATCCACGCCGAGCGGCTGCTGCACACCAAGAAGCGCATGGCCGAGCTCACCGCCCAGCACACCGGCCAGACGGTCGAGCAGATCACCCGCGACTCGGACCGCGACCGCTGGTTCGACGCCTTCGAGGCCAAGGAGTACGGCCTCATCGACGACGTGATCCCCACGGCCGCCGGTATGCCGGGCGGCGGCGGCACAGGGGCCTGAGCGGTCCCCACGGGGCCTGTGGCGCCCCGTGAGGCCCACGGAGCCCTCCCGGGCCCCAGCGACCCCAGACAGCCCCAGCCGACCGCCTCAGCCCCTTTCAGGAGACACCGTGAACCAGTTCCCCGGCAGTGGGATCTACGACCGTATGCACGCCGTGCAGGACATGAGCGGCTCGCAGGGCCGCTACACCGGCCCGCAGGCCGAGTCCCGCTACGTCATCCCCCGCTTCGTCGAGCGCACCTCCCAGGGCATTCGCGAGTACGACCCGTACGCGAAGCTCTTCGAGGAGCGCGTGATCTTCCTCGGCGTCCAGATCGACGACGCCTCCGCCAACGACGTCATGGCGCAGCTGCTGTGCCTGGAGTCGATGGACCCCGACCGTGACATCTCGGTCTACATCAACAGCCCCGGCGGCTCCTTCACGGCGCTCACGGCGATCTACGACACGATGCAGTACGTGAAGCCGGACATCCAGACGGTCTGCATGGGGCAGGCCGCCTCCGCCGCCGCCGTCCTGCTGGCCGCCGGTACGCCGGGCAAGCGCATGGCCCTGCCGAACGCGCGCGTGCTGATCCACCAGCCGTACAGCGAGACCGGCCGCGGTCAGGTCTCCGACCTGGAGATCGCCGCCAACGAGATCCTCCGGATGCGCTCGCAGCTGGAGGAGATGCTGGCCAAGCACTCCACCACGCCGGTCGAGAAGATCCGCGAGGACATCGAGCGCGACAAGATCCTCACGGCCGAGGACGCGCTGAGCTACGGCCTGATCGACCAGATCATCACCACCCGGAAGATGGACAACTCGAGCCTGCGTTGACGCGAGAGGCTGTAACGTCTGCCGCCCCTTGGCACGGTTTGGCTCGGTTCACGTCAAAGCGAACCGCGCCAAGGGGGGCCCGAACGGGGGGCCCGGCAAGGTACCGTCGACATAAGGCAGCACCAGGAGTCCGCTGGACGTCGACGTCCAGGAGTCTCCCAGGCGAAGGGGAAGCACACCGTGGCACGCATCGGTGACGGCGGCGATCTGCTCAAGTGCTCGTTCTGCGGCAAGAGCCAGAAGCAGGTCAAGAAGCTCATCGCAGGGCCCGGTGTGTACATCTGCGACGAGTGCATCGACCTCTGCAACGAGATCATCGAGGAAGAGCTGGCCGAGACCAGCGAGGTCCGCTGGGAGGAGCTCCCGAAGCCCCGCGAGATCTACGAGTTCCTCGAGGGCTACGTGGTCGGCCAGGAGGCCGCCAAGAAGGCCCTCTCCGTAGCGGTGTACAACCACTACAAGCGCGTGCAGGCCGGTGAGAACGGCGGGGCGAACGGCCGGGACGACGCCATCGAGTTGGCGAAGTCCAACATCCTGCTCCTCGGCCCCACGGGCTCCGGCAAGACCCTCCTCGCGCAGACCCTCGCGCGCATGCTGAACGTCCCCTTCGCGATCGCCGACGCCACGGCCCTCACGGAGGCCGGGTACGTCGGCGAGGACGTCGAGAACATCCTGCTCAAGCTGATCCAGGCGGCCGACTACGACGTCAAGAAGGCCGAGACCGGGATCATCTACATCGACGAGATCGACAAGGTCGCGAGGAAGAGCGAGAACCCCTCGATCACCCGCGACGTGTCGGGCGAGGGCGTCCAGCAGGCCCTGCTGAAGATCCTGGAGGGCACCACGGCCTCCGTGCCGCCGCAGGGCGGGCGCAAGCACCCCCACCAGGAGTTCATCCAGATCGACACGACGAACGTGCTGTTCATCGTGGGTGGGGCCTTCGCGGGTCTGGAGAAGATCATCGAGGCCCGGGCCGGCGCCAAGGGCATCGGCTTCGGCGCGCAGATCCGTTCCAAGCGCGAGATGGAGTCCAAGGACCAGTTCCAGGAGGTCATGCCGGAGGACCTGGTCAAGTTCGGCATGATCCCCGAGTTCATCGGCCGCCTCCCGGTCATCACCTCGGTCCACAACCTCGACCGCGAGGCCCTGCTCCAGATCCTCGTCGAGCCGCGCAACGCACTGGTGAAGCAGTACCAGCGCCTCTTCGAACTCGACGGCGTGGAGCTGGACTTCGAGCGCGAGGCGCTCGAAGCCATCGCCGACCAGGCCATCCTCCGCCAGACCGGCGCCCGAGGCCTGCGCGCCATCATGGAGGAAGTCCTCCAGGGCGTGATGTACGAGGTCCCGTCCCGCAAGGACGTCGCCCGAGTCGTCATCACGGCGGACGTCGTCCAGTCGAACGTCAACCCGACCCTGATCCCGCGGGACGCGCGGGGGCGGGGGCCGGGCGAGCAGAAGACGGCGTGACACAGACGTGAGGGAAGGGCCCCGGTCGATGACCGGGGCCCTTCCCTTTGTGCTGTCGTCCGTCGTCAGGCCTTGACGCGGATTTCCTTGCGCGCCTTTGTGGTGAGGTCGATCGCCACGTCCTTGGTGACGCCCTGGGCCGCGTCACCCGGCGACACGATGGCGAGGGTGCTGTAGTCGGCCCACGCGCAGAACCAGTTGGTCTTCTCCTTCTTGGTCAGCTGGTCCTGTCCCTTGACCGACTGGCACTTCATGACCGCGCCGTCGAGATCCGCCGCCTCGGGCTCACCGACCAGTTCCGGCTTGCCGGATCCGGTGGAGCTCTCCTTGTCGGCCGACTTCTTGAAATTGGCGAAGAACAGGTCCAGTGTCGCCTCCGGGTCGGCGATCTCCCCGTACGCACCCGCCACCGAGAGGGTCTTGGCCGTTGCCATCTTCGCCGCGGACGCCGGATCGTTGGGGTCGTAGTCGCTCAGGTCCACGGTGGAGTAGAGGGCCGCCGCGGACTTGGCGTTCTTGACGCCGCTCTTCTCCAGCTCCGACGTCGAGTCGTTGCCGGCGGTCGCTCCGTCCTTCGTGGTCCGCTTGTACTCGCTGAGCACGGTCGCCGGCGTCGCCAGCTTGTGCGGTCCGTCGTCCTCCAGGGCGCCCGCGCCGCCACCCCCGCCGAGGACGAAGTACGCGCCCACACCGATCGCCGCCACGACCGCGACCGCGCCGATGATCAGGCCGGTCTTCTTCTTGTTGCCGCCGCCCGGGGCCGGGGGCGCCGCGGGGCCCGCGGGTGCCCCGGGCGGGGGCGGCGCCCTGGGGGGGGGGGGGGGGGGGGGCGGCCCCGGTGGCGGTCAGCAGGGC
>NZ_JAKEIO010000173.1 GCF_021474405.1 [Streptosporangium] indianense | reverse complement strand
CCGGCGTACCCTGCCTCGGCTCGGCGCACCCTGCCTCGGCCCGGCGTACCCTGCCTCGGCTCGGCGCACCCGTCTGCGTCGGCTCGCACGCCCCGCTTCGACCAGGCGTGCCCTGCGTCGGCTCGCACGCTCCCGCCTCGGCCTGAACACCCTGGCCCGCTCGTCACCCACCGGCGGGGTCGGCTCCGGCCCCGGTGCGGGGGCTAGCGGACGACGTCGAAGACGTTCTTCTGGAGCCCGTTGGCGTAGGCCTCGTGCTCGACGAGCCGCAGCTTCTGGGCGTCCTTGTCCGTCGCGCTGAACAGCCGCTTGCCCGCTCCGAGCAGAAGCGGAAAGACGAGCAGGTGGTAGCGGTCGATCAGCCCGGCGTCCGAGAGGGCCTGGTTCAGGGAGGCGCTGCCGTGGATGATGATCGGGCCGCCCTCGGTCTCCTTCAGGTCGGCGACCTCGTCGAGCGAGCGCAGGATCGTCGTCTCGCCCCAGTTCGACACCAGGTTCTCCTCGGCGAGGGTGGTGGAGACGACGTACTTCGGCATCACCTTGTAGTCGGCGAAGTCCTCCATGTCGGGCCACACCGCACTGAACGCCTCGTAGCTGGTGCGGCCCATCATCATCGCCGTGGCCTCCTTCTGCTCCCGCCCCTTGATCTCGAACGCCTCGGGAAGGAACTCGGTGTGCTTGAAGGTCCAGCCGGAGTTCCGGTATCCGGGCTCGCCGCCCGGGGCCTCCACGACGCCGTCGAGCGAGATGAAAGCGGTGCTGATCAGAGTACGCATGGGAGGTTCCTGTATCTCTCGTCGGGTTCTCGGCTGAATTCGTCGCTGCACGCTTCCACAACCCACGCGGCTGCGACGCACCAACACCCCCTATGACTGCGGAACGCGCGGAAACTCATCGGCCATCGCCGTCCCGTCCGGCGCGTCCCGCGCCTGGCTCCATGATGCCCCGGAGGTCTAAGCTCGACCCAGGACATCTCTGACTGAGTCAAACATCGGTGGTGGGCGCCATGACCGTCCAGGACATCCGCTCCTTCAACCGCTTCTACACCAACGTCATCGGCGCCCTCGACTACGGCCGCCGGCTCTACGCCCCCTACACCCTCACCGAGTCCCGCGTGCTCTACGAGCTGGCCCACGCGCCCCGCACGGACGCCGCCGACCTGCGGACTCAGCTGCACCTGGACGCCGGGTACCTGACCCGCATCCTGAACAAGTTCGAGGAGGACGGCCTCGTCGAGCGCGGACCGTCCGAGACGGACCCGCGCCGCCGCCGCATCACGCTCACCGCGTCCGGCAGGGAGACCGCCGCACTGCTCGACGAGCGAGCGCGGCAGTCGGTCGGCGCGATGCTGGCCACCGTCCGGGCCGCGGACCGGCCACGGCTGGCGGACGCCCTGCGGACCGTCCGGACGATCCTGGGCGACGGCCGGGCCCCACGCCCCGAGGACGTCGTGCTGCGCGATCCCGCCCCCGGCGACCTCGGCTGGATCGTGCAGCGCAACGCCGCGCTGTACGCGGCCGAGTACGGCTTCGACACCGACTACGAGGCGCTCGTGGCGAGGATCGTCGCCGACTACGGCGAGGACCACGACCCGCGCCGGGAGCGGACCTGGATCGCCGAGCTGGACGGCCGGCCGGTCGGGTGCGTGATGTGCGTACGGGACGACGCGAAGCCCGGCGCCGCCCGGCTGCGGCTCCTGCTCGTCGAACCGGACGCGCGCGGCCTCGGCATCGGCGACCGCCTGGTCGGGGCGCTCGTCGACTTCGCGCGCGAGGCCGGCTACCGCGAGGTCGTCCTGTGGACCAACGACATCCTCGCCGCGGCCCGCCGCATCTACCGGCGCCACGGCTTCGTGCTGGTCGCGGAGAAAGCGCACCACTCCTTCGGCCAGGACCTGACCGGCCAGGACTGGCGGCTGGATCTTGACGCAACACAGGAGTGACGGAGGGGAGTCGCAGGCGGGAGTGCCGGGTAGGGTCCGTCCATATGAAGCTGGCGTTCTCCACCCTCGGTGTCCCCGGCCTGCCCCTGCCCGACGTCCTGCGGCTCGCGACCGCCCACGGCTATCACGGCGTGGAGCTGCGCACCCATCCCGAGGAACCGGTCCACACCGGCCTCGGCCCCGCCGAACGGGCGGACGTCGCGGCCGAGTTCAAGGGAGCGGGCGTAGAGCTCCTGGGCCTGGCGGGCTACGCACGGGTCGCCGCGCCGGGCGACGACGAGCCCGTCCTGGCCGAGATCCGTGCCCTCGTCGACCTGGCCCACGACCTGGGAGCCCCGTACGTCCGGGTCTTCCCCGGCGGCGACCTCGACGTCCAGAGCCCCGAGGAGGCCGACGCGACGGCCGCCCGCCGCCTGGGCACGGCCGCCGAACATGCCAATGATCTGGGCGTGCGCATCCTCCTCGAAACCCACGACTCGCACCGCACCGCCGCCGACGCGATGCGCGTCCTCGGCCTCGTCGGGCACCGCCAGGTCGGCGCCCTGTGGGACGTGATGCACACCTGGCTCGGCGGCGAACAGCCCTCCGAGACCTACGCGGCGCTCTCCCCCCACCTCGGCTACGTCCAGGTCAAGGACATCGCCTCGGTCGAGGACACCACGCCCCTGCCGCTCGGCGCGGGCGTGCTGCCCCTGGCCGAGTGCGTCGAGGTCCTCTCCCGCCACGGCTGGGACGGCTGGCTGTGCTGGGAGTACGAGAAGCGCTGGTACGAGGACGCGGCCCCCCTGCCCGACCTGCTGGGCCCGGGCCGTGAGCACCTGAGCAGGTTGCTGAACGAGTCGGCGTGAGATGTCGGCCCCCCGGCGGCCCCGGTCGCCGGGATCCGGCCGGACAGGGGCGAGTCGGCGGCGAGAGCTACCCGCCGCTCGGCCTCACGCTGTCTTCCCAGGCCCTATGTGCCCGTCCTTGACGGCGGCGACGAACGCCGCCCAGTCGCTCCGCGAGAAGACCAGGG
This sequence comes from [Streptosporangium] indianense, assembly GCF_021474405.1. Taxonomy (GTDB): domain Bacteria; phylum Actinomycetota; class Actinomycetes; order Streptomycetales; family Streptomycetaceae; genus Streptomyces; species Streptomyces indiaensis. Next base: position 9,936 of record NZ_JAKEIO010000173.1, on the reverse strand, counting down.
CGGGGCCGAGGGCGGTCTTGCTGTCCCGCACCGGGACGTTGGGGTGGCCGGGGGCGACTTCGAGGCACTCGGCTTGACTGCCGCCGCTGTAGCTGGACTTGAACCACCTGGTGTGCTCACTGCTGATCATTCGCGTGATCCTCTGCTGCCGCCCTGACGAGGGCCAGTGACTCCTGCTGCGACAACGCGTCGCTCAGCGCCAGAGCGTAGGCGGTCTGACAGGCACTCACCAGAGCCGGATCGTCCATCAGACGTCCGGTCTCGTACGCGTCGACGTATGCCACCGGAGCGGAATCCTCAAAGCTCATCAGGGTGAGCAGGCTCTCCATGAGCGGATGCGCACCGACGCGGTACGGGAGGACGTGCAGCCGAATCCGTCGCGACCCGGCCAAGTCCGCGATCTTGTGCAGTTGCTCCGCCATGGCCTTCGAGCCACCCACAGCGCGTCGCAGCACCGCCTCGTCGAGAAGCGTCCAGATGACCGGAGCCGAAGGTCCGTCAAGGATTTGGGCACGCTCTGTTCGAATGACAACTTGCCTGTCAAGTTCCTGCTCCGTGGTGGTGGGGCGGTACGCCGCGAACACGGCCCGGGCGTAGTCAGGCGTCTGAAGCAGGCCGGGGACCAAGGCGAGCGCGAATTGCTGGATCAGCGTTGCCTGTCGCTCCAGTTCGGCGGCGGCTGCGAAGCGGGGGTCGTACGTGTTCTCCAGGTCCTCCAGCCACCGCGCGAAGAACCCGTCCGTTCCCAGTGCCCGGTCGATCCGCTGCGCGTCATCCGGCTTGGGGAGACGTCTGCCCGCCTCGAAATGGCTGATCAGCGTGGGCGAGCACACCACCTGGTCGCCCAGCTCCTCCTGGGTGAGGCGGGCGGCGGTCCGCCTCAGCCGCATCTCCTCCCCGTACTTCTGACGCGGCGTTCGAAGCATGCGGCGTTCGTCCATCGGCCAACTCCTCTTCTTGACAAGCCCGATGTCAAGCTCCACCCCCTGGCAGCGTAGCCAGGGCCGGCCTCACGCTGTGAGTGATTCAGCACAGAACGCAGTCACCGCAGGTGAGAAGGCAGGCAGACAGACGTGGTAGATCTCATCGCCCGGCTCCTGGACCCGTTTCTCCGCTCCCTCTTCCCGCCCCGGGGGAGGCGACGGCGATCGGCGGCACCACCCCCGCGCCCGTACGCGTGCCCGGCGCCCTGCTGTCGTCCGGACGAGCGTCCGCTCCGGGGAGAGGACAATCGGCTGGTGCGCCCCTACCTGATGGCGGAGGCAGGCGCATGACCGGCGGGGCGGGCGACAACGCCGTGGCCGGACGGCTGTTGCCGTGGAGCGGCACCGACGGCAGACCGTGCTACCTCGTGGGCGACGGAACCGGCTACGTCTCACGGCTCGCCGACGAGATCGAGGACGTGCAGATCGACATGGCGGACCGGCTGCTCGGGCACGCCGCCGAACTCCTCGAGGAACGCCGGGTGACCGGCGCGGAACTGCGCTACTTGGCCCGGCGGCTCAGTGAGTCCCTGCGGGACGTCGTGAGGATCGCGGAGAGCAGAGGGGCGCGGCTCGTCCGTCCGCCCCGGCCATGACGGGGGCGGGGTCAGCGCTGCTCGGTGCGGCGGGCGTACGCGCGTGCCGCTCGGGCGCGGTCGCCGCAGCGGGTGGAGCACCAGTGGCGGCGGCCGTGGCGGAGCAGGAAGCGATTGCAGGGCGGGGACCCGCAGGCGGTCAGGCGCTCGGCCTCCGGTGAGGTGAGCAGGTCGGCGGCGTCGGCGGCGAGGGTGGCCAGCGCCAGGTCGACGATCGCGGTCGTGGGGTGGGGGGCGGTGCGATAGGGGCCCGTCTTGTCGTCCCACCGCAGCAGCGGGGCCGTCGGGACCCTGGTCATCGCGTCGTTGACCGCCGCCACCGCCGCGGGCAGCGCGGGCACGCCGTCGGTCCGGGCGGCGAACAGCGATCTGATCTGCTCGCGCAGCGACCGCAGTTGGGCCGCGCACATCTCCCGCATGCCGGCGTCGACCGGGGCGAGGCCGCGCAGGGTCAGCCAGTGGTTCGCCTGCGCCGGGGTGCCGATGAGGTCGAGCGTGCGTCCTCCGGGCAGGGCGACGGCGCTGTTGGCGAGGGCCAGGGAGAGGTGCTCCTCCTCGCCCTGGGCGGGCGGCGGGGCGGGCTGTTCGGTCACGGGCTCCTCCATATTTCTCATGTTAAGGCTTGCCTGTATCCGTGAGAAGCGGCTACGTTCTTCTCATGGTTCGATCGCATCTATCCGTGAGGTGATCCATGTCTTCCCTTCCCGTGACGGCCGACTTCCCCGTCCGCGTCGTCGGCGGCCCCACCGCCCACTTCGTTTACGGCGGCCTGCGCTTCCTGACCGACCCGACGTTCGACGGCCCCGGCGACTACGGCCGGCCCGGCCGCCCGCAGCTGACCAAGACCGCGCCGGCCGCCTCCGCCCCCGGTGACCTCGGACCCGTCGACGTGGTCCTGCTCTCCCACGACGAGCACCCCGACAACCTCGACACCGCCGGCCGGGCCCTGCTCGCCGACGTCTCCCTGACCCTGACCACGCCCGGCGGCGGTGAGCGGCTGCGCGAGAGCCTCGGGGAGCGGGTCCGGGGCCTGGCCGACTGGGACTCCGTCGCCCTGGACCGCCCGGGCGGCGGTACGGTCACGGTGACCGCCGTCCCCGCCGTGCACGGCCCCGGCCCGCGTGAGCAGGTCGAGCCGGTCAGCGGCCAGGTCGTCGGCTTCGTCCTGACCGGCGAGGGCCTGCCCACCGTCTACGTCAGCGGCGACAACGCCTCACTCGATGCCGTCCGCGAGATCGCCGGCCGCTTCGGGCCCGTCGACACCGCCGTGCTCTTCGCCGGTGCCCCCCGCATTCCCGTCCTCTTCGACGCCCGGGTCCTCGTCCTGGACAGCGCGATGGCCGCCGAGGCGGCTCGGATCCTCGGCGCCCGGCGGGTTGTCCCCGTCCACTACGACAGCTGGGCGCACTTCACCGAAGGGGGCGACGAGCTGGCGGCCGCCTTCACCGCCGCCGGGCTCGCCGACCGCCTGGACTGGGGCAAGGGCTCCTGACCCGCCGTCACTTCCGCCAGAACAGGTGGTGCACCACCCCGCTCGGGCTCGGCACCACATCGCAGTGGAAGCGGTCGAACAGTTCCTCGGGGGACTCCCACAGCCGTGAGCCGGACCCGAGCACCACGCCGGGGGACACCGCCACGTGCAGCGTGTCGACCAGGTCGGCGTCCAGGAACTGCCGGACGGTCGTCGCCCCGCCGCCGAGCCGTACGTCCTTGCCCCCGGCCGCCTTGCGCGCCTGGGCGAGGACCTCGGCCGGATCCCCGCCGACGAAGTGGAACGTGGTGTCGGAGAGGGTGAACGAGGGACGCTCGTGGTGGGTCATCACGAACACCGGCGTGTGGAACGGCGGCTCGTCGCCCCACCAGCCCTGCCACTCGTGGTTCTCCCAAGGGCCGCGCTGCGGGCTGAACTTGTTGCGGCCCATGATCTCGGCGCCGATGTTGTGGTGGAAGTCGCGCACCAGGTAGTCGTCGAGGCCGCGGCTCCCGCCCGGGTCGGTGCGGTTGGGCCAGCTCGCCGTGGCACCGGCCCAGGCGAACATCGTGCCGGGATCGGCATGGCCGAACGGTCGCTCCAGGCTCTGGCCCTCACCGGCACCGAAACCGTCACTCGACACGTTGAAGTTCTGTACACGCAGCAGCTGGGACACCGTTCTCCTCCTGAGGTCGACAGGGGGTGGACCGTCCGGGCCGGCGAAACTCATCGCCTCCGGCCCGGCGAAACCGCCGTGGAAACGGAACTCCTTCCTCCACCCTGAACCGCCGGGGAGCCTCCCGCGACATCACGATCCGGTTGCGACGTGCCGCCGGGGGCTTGATCTACCGCCGTGTAATCGATTCCATCCACCCGTCGGTGTAATCGATTCCACGAGCGCTCACCCGGCGCTCCCACGACTGATCCACAAGGAGGTGGAGCGGCGGTGGCCAGCATCAAGGACGTCGCAGCCGAGGCCGGCGTCTCCGTCGCGACGGTCTCGCGCGTCCTGAACGACCACCCGTCGGTCAGCGCCGACGCACGCACCCGCGTGCTGGCCGCCGTCGAGACCCTGGGCTACCGCCCGAACGCCGTCGCCCGCTCCCTGCGCACCGACCAGACCCGCACCCTCGGCCTGGTCATCAGTGACGTACTGAACCCGTACTTCACCGAGCTGGCCCGCTCCGTCGAGGAGGAGGCCCGCGCGCTCGGCTACAGCGTCATCATCGGCAACGCCGACGAGCGGCCCGACCTCCAGGACCACCACGTACGCACCCTCCTGGACCGCCGTATCGACGGCCTGCTCGTGTCACCCACGGACGGCGGCTCGCCGCTGATGCTGGACGCCGCGCGGGCCGGGACGCCCATGGTCTTCGTCGACCGGTGGATCCCGGGCGTGGACGTACCGGTCGTGCGGGCGGAGGGGCGGGCCGCCGTACGGGACCTCGTGGCGCATCTGCACCGGCTCGGGCACCGCCGGCTCGCCATCATCGCGGGCCCGGCGGCCACCACCACCGGCCAGGAACGCGTCGAGGCCTTCCGGGAGGCGCTCGGCGCCCACGGGCTCGAACTGCCCGACGCCTACATCGGGCAGGGCGACTTCCAGGCCGAGAGCGGCCGGCGGGTCACCGAGGGGTTCCTCGACCTGGCCGAGCCGCCCGAGGTCGTCTTCGCCGCCGACAACCTGATGGCGCTCGGCGCCCTGGACGCGGTCCGCGCGCGTGGCCTGCGCATCCCCGGCGACCTCGCGCTGGCCGCGTTCGACGACATCCGGTGGTTCGTGCACACCGATCCGCCGATCACCGCGATCGCCCAGCCCACGGGCGAGCTGGGCCGGGCAGCCGTACGGGCCCTGGTCGACCGCATCGAGGGGCGGCCTGGCGAGTCCGTCACCCTCCCCGCCCGGCTCGTCGTACGCCGCTCGTGCGGCGAGCACCCCACCCCAGTGCAAAGGAGCACGACGTGAGCGACGCGGACGAGTTGCTGCGCATCGAGGGCATACGGAAGACCTTCCCGGGCGTGGTCGCCTTGGACGGCGTCGACTTCGACCTGCGCCGGGGCGAGGTGCACGTGCTGCTCGGTGAGAACGGCGCCGGCAAGAGCACCCTCATCAAGATGCTCTCCGGCGCCTGCACCCCCGACGCCGGGCGGATCCTGGTCGGCGGCGAGGAGACCCGCATCCAGGGTGCGCAGGACTCCGAGCGGCTCGGCATCGCCACGATCTACCAGGAGTTCAACCTGGTGCCGGATCTGACGGTCGCCGAGAACATCTTCCTGGGGCGCCAGCCGCGCCGGTTCGGGATGATCGACCGGAAGAGGATGGAGGCCGACGCCGAGGTCCTGCTGAAGCGGGTCGGCGTGGAGGTGTCGCCCCGCGCGCGGGTCCGCGACCTCGGCATCGCCCGCCTTCAGATGGTCGAGATCGCCAAGGCGCTCAGCCTGGACGCCCGCGTGCTGATCATGGACGAGCCGACCGCGGTGCTCACCTCCGAGGAGGTCGACAAGCTCTTCGGCATCGTGCGCACGCTGCGCGAGGACGGCGTCGGGATCGTCTTCATCACCCACCACCTGGAGGAGATCGCCGCCCTCGGTGACCGCGTGACGGTCATCCGGGACGGGAAGAGCGTGGGCCGGGTCCCCGCCTCCACACCGGAGGACGAGCTCGTACGGCTCATGGTCGGGCGCTCCATCGAGCAGCAGTACCCGCGCGAACGCGCCGACCGCGGCCGCGCGTTGCTCACCGTCGAGGGACTCACCCGGGACGGCGTCTTCCACGACGTCGGCTTCGAGGTGCACGCCGGCGAGGTCGTCGGCATCGCGGGACTGGTCGGAGCCGGCCGCACCGAGGTCGTACGGGCGGTCTTCGGAGCCGACTCCTACGACAAGGGCACCGTGAAGGTCTCGGGCGCCCCGATAGCCAAGTCCGACGTCAACGCGGCCATGACCGCGGGCATCGGGCTCATTCCCGAGGACCGCAAGGGCCAGGGCCTGGTGCTGGACGCCTCGGTCGCGGAGAACCTCGGCCTGGTGACCCTGCGGTCGGCCACACGCGCGGGCCTCGTCGACCTCAAGGGGCAGCGCGAGGCCGCCGAGCGGATCGCGCAGCAGCTCGGCGTGCGGATGGCCGGGCTCGGCCAGCACGTGCGCACGCTCTCCGGCGGCAACCAGCAGAAGGTCGTCATCGGCAAGTGGCTGCTCGCGGACACCAAGGTGCTGATCCTCGACGAGCCGACCCGCGGCATCGACGTCGGCGCCAAGGTCGAGATCTACCAGCTGATCAACGAACTCACCGCCGCCGGCGCGGCCGTTCTGATGATCTCCAGCGACCTCCCCGAGGTGCTCGGCATGAGCGACCGGGTGCTGGTGATGGCCCAGGGCCGGATCGCCGGTGAACTCTCCGCCGACGAGGCGACCCAGGACGCCGTGATGGCCCTCGCCGTCAGCACTCCCACAACCCCGAACACGACCACGACCGGAACGGAGGCCTCCCGTGGCCACTGAGACGCTCAAGAGCACGACGGGCGCGGGTGGCGCCTCCGGGGGCCTGCGCCGCCTCCTGCTCGACAACGGGGCGCTGACCGCGCTCATCGTCCTCGTCATCGCGATGTCGGCGCTGTCCGGCGACTTCCTGACGACGGACAACCTCCTCAACGTCGGTGTGCAGGCGGCCGTGACGGCCATCCTCGCCTTCGGCGTGACGTTCGTGATCGTCTCCGCGGGCATCGACCTGTCGGTCGGCTCGGTCGCCGCGCTGTCCGCCACGGTCCTCGCCTGGAGCGCCACCTCGGCGGGCGTGCCGGTCCTCCTCGCCGTGCTGCTCGCCATAGCCACGGGCATCGTCTGCGGCCTGGTCAACGGCATCCTGATCTCCTACGGCAAACTGCCGCCGTTCATCGCCACCCTGGCGATGCTGTCCGTGGCCCGCGGCCTGTCCCTCGTCATCTCCGAGGGCTCCCCGATCGCCTTCCCCGACGCGGTCTCCCACCTCGGCGACACCCTCGGCGGCTGGCTGCCCGTGCCGGTCCTGGTGATGATCGTGATGGGCCTGATCACAGCCTTCGTGCTCGGCCGGACCTACATCGGCCGCTCCATGTACGCGATCGGCGGCAACGAGGAGGCCGCGCGGCTGTCCGGCCTGCGGGTGAAGCGGCAGAAGCTCGCCATCTACGCCTTCTCCGGCGTCTTCGCCGCCGTCGCCGGTGTCGTGCTCGCCGCCCGGCTCTCCTCCGCGCAGCCTCAGGCCGCCGACGGCTACGAACTGGACGCGATCGCCGCCGTCGTCATCGGCGGCGCCTCCCTCGCGGGCGGCACGGGCAAGGCGTCCGGCACGCTGATCGGCGCGCTGATCCTGGCGGTGCTGCGCAACGGGCTGAACCTGCTGAACGTCTCGGCGTTCTGGCAGCAGGTCGTCATCGGTGTGGTCATCGCGCTGGCGGTGCTGTTCGACACGCTGCGGCGCAAGGCGGGGGCGACCCCGGTGGCGGCCGGTGCCGGCGGCCCCAAGGGGAAGCAGGCGGCGACGTACGGGCTCGCGGCCGTCGTCACCGTCGCGATCGTCGGCGCCACGTCCTTCCTGCACAACGGCTCCTCCTCCTCGGACAAGCCGACGATGGGCCTGTCGCTGTCCACCCTCAACAACCCCTTCTTCGTGCAGATCCGGTCGGGTGCCCAGGCCGAGGCGAAGAGGCTGGGCGTGGACCTGACCGTCACCGACGCCCAGAACGACGCCTCCCAGCAGGCCAACCAGTTGCAGAACTTCACCAGTTCGAACCTGGGCGCGATCATCGTCAACCCGGTGGACTCGGACGCGGCGAGCAACTCCGTCAAGACCGCCGACCAGGCCGACATCCCGGTCATCGCCGTCGACCGGACCGTCAACAAGGCGGCGGTCGACACCCTGGTCGCCTCCGACAACGTCGCCGGCGGTGAGCTCGCGGCGAAGTCCATCGCCGACAAGCTGGGCGGCAAGGGCAAGATCGTGATCCTCCAGGGCCAGGCGGGTACGTCAGCGGCCCGGGAGCGCGCGCAGGGCTTCGCGAACGGCCTGAAGGCCTACCCGGGCATCCAGGTCGTCGCCCAGCAGCCGGCCGACTTCGACCGCACCAAGGGCCTCGACGTGATGTCGAACCTGCTCCAGGCCCACCCGGACGTCCAGGGCGTCATCGCCGCCAACGACGAGATGGCCCTCGGTGCGATCAAGGCGCTTGGGTCCAAGGCCGGCAAGTCGGTCTCGGTCGTGGGCTTCGACGGCACGCCTGACGGACTGAAGGCGGTCGAGGGCGGCACGCTGTACGCGTCGGTGGCGCAGCAACCCTCCCAGCTGGGGAAGATCGCCGTGGACAACGCCCTGAAAGCGCTCCGGGGCAAGAAGGTCCAGGAGACGGTGAAGGTGCCGGTGAAGGTGGTCACCAAGGAGAACGTGACCGGCTTCAGCGGCTGACATCGGGGAACGGCGGGCGGCCGCACCGCGTGTGCGGACCGCCCGTCCATGTCACTCACGTGGGGAGACGACTCATGTACGACTACGACCTCCTGGTCGTGGGGTCGGCCAACGCCGACCTGGTGATCTCAGTGGAGCGGCGGCCCGGGGCCGGCGAGACCGTGCTCGGCTCCGACCTGGCCGTCCACCCGGGCGGCAAGGGCGCGAACCAGGCGGTCGCCGCCGCCCGGCTCGGCGCCCGCACGGCACTGCTGGCCCGGGTCGGCGACGACGCGCACGGCCGGCTGCTGCTGGACTCGCAGCGCGCGGCGGGCGTCGACACGGTCGGTGTCCTGGTGGGCGGTGCGCCGACCGGAGTCGCGCTGATCACGGTCGACCCGTCGGGGGACAACAGCATCGTCGTCTCGCCCGGCGCCAACGGCCGCCTCACGCCCGCGGACGTCAGGGCCGCCGGGTGCCTCTTCCAGGGGTCCAAGGTGGTGTCGGCACAACTGGAGATCCCGCTGGAGACGGTGGTGGAGGCCGTACGGAACCTGGCTCCCGAGAGCCGTTTCGTGCTGAACCCCTCGCCGCCCCGCCCCCTTCCGCGAGAGGTGCTGGCGGCGTGCGACCCGCTGATCGTGAACGAGCACGAGGCGAAGGTGATCCTGGGCGACAACGCTGTCGGGGACAGCCCCGAGGGCTGGGCGCGGATCCTGCTCGCAAAGGGCCCGAGGTCGGTGGTGGTGACGTTGGGCGGCCAGGGCGCGCTGGTGGCGTCGTCGGCGGGTGTCTCCCGTGTGCCCGCGGTGAAGGTGGACGCGGTGGACACGACCGGAGCGGGCGACTCCTTCACCGCCGCGCTGGCCTACCGGCTGGGCGCGGGCGAGTCGTTGGCGGAGGCGGCGGCGTACGCGGCTCGCGTGGGTGCCGCGACCGTCACGAAGGAGGGCGCGCAGGCGTCCTTCCCGACGGCGGCGGAAGTCCCCGCACCGTGAAGAAGACCGGGATACTCAACCGGCACCTCGCCGGTGCGCTGGCCGAACTCGGTCACGGCGACGGGGTGCTGGTGTGCGACGCGGGCATGCCCATCCCCGACGGACCCCGGGTGGTGGATCTGGCGTTCCGGGCCGGGGTGCCGGCGTTCGCCGAGGTGCTGGACGGGCTGCTGGCCGAGCTGGTGGTCGAGGGCGCCACGGCGGCGCGGGAGCTGCGGGAGTCCAACCCGGAGGCGTCGTCGCTGCTGGAGGGGTTGTTCCCCGGGCTGGACCTCGTGTCGCACGAACGGCTCAAGGAGTTGTCGGCGGGGGCCCGGCTGGTGGTCCGCACGGGCGAGGCACGGCCGTACGCGAACGTCCTGCTGCGGTGCGGCGTCTTCTTCTGACAGCTCCGAAGGGCCGCTGAACAGCCCTGAGCGGCCCCGAACGGTTTCGAGGGGGCCCGGTCCGTCGACCGGGCCCCCTCGGC
>NZ_JAKEIO010000172.1 GCF_021474405.1 [Streptosporangium] indianense | reverse complement strand
CCCAGAACCCCCTCTCCCCGCCTGTTCCCACAGCGGCCGGGCCACCTGCCCCGCCCGGCTCGGCGCGGATCACCTGGCGCGAAGTGTGAGGTCGCGCACCGTCCCGTATGACGGCTATGTGACGGCCGCCTGCAACGGTTTGCCGAACATGCGTAGGGTGCAGACAACTCAACAGAAGCAGTGCGCCGGGACACCGTCGCACGGGGAGCGGATCGACGGGCGAAGGAGGGAGCCGGAGCGATGGGCGACCACAAAGAGCAACCCCTTCGGGTGGGCGCGGCCGTGCGCCGGCGGCGCCGCGCGCTGGACCTCACCCTCGCCGTCGTGGCCGCGCGCAGCGGCCTGTCGGTCCCGTTCCTGAGCCAGATCGAGAACGACCGGGCGCGGCCCAGCACCAGTTCCCTGGAGAAGGTCGCCGACGCCCTGCGCACCACCGCCGTGGAGCTCCTCGCCGCGGCCGACCCCGCGTGCAGCGTGGACGTCGTCCGCGCCGACGGCACCGAACCGGAGCCGCTGCCGCGGACCCGCTCCCTGGTCCGCGGCCATCACCAGATGCACGCCTCCGAATTCACCGGCGACCATGACGCCGGCCGCGAATTCCAGTACCGCAACGACCAGTTGTTGTACGTCGCCGACGGCGCGGTGGAGATCGAGGCGGAAGGCCGCGCCTACCGCCTCGGCCGGGGCGACACGCTGTACCTGACCGGCGGCGTACGGCACCGCTGGCGGGCCGCGGATTCCGACACGCGCGTGATCGTCGTCGCCGTCGCCGAGCACATCGAGGCGGTCCGCGACCGGCCGCGGCGCCGGTGAGGGTCGTCTCGCTGGTCCCCTCGCTGACCGAGGCCGTGGCCCGCTCCGCGCCCGGCATCCTGGTCGGCGCGACCGACTGGTGCACGCATCCCGCGGACCTGGACGTCGTACGCGTCGGCGGCACCAAGAACCCGAAGACGGACCGCATCCTCTCCCTCGCGCCCGACCTGGTGCTCGCCAACGAGGAGGAGAACCGGGCACCCGACCTGGCGGCCCTGCGCGCGGCGGGCACCGAGGTCCTGGTGACGGAGATCCGCGACGTACCGCAGGCCTTCCGGGAGCTGGCCCGGGTGCTCGACGCCTGCGGGGTGGCGGCCCGCCCCCGCTGGCTGGACGAGGCGGAGGAGGTCTGGTCGGCCCTGCCGGAGCCCGGGACGCGGCGGACGGCCGTCGTGCCCGTCTGGCGCCGCCCGTGGATGGTCCTGGGCCGCGACACCTTCGCGGGTGACGTCCTCGCCCGCCTCGGCGTGGACCCTGTGCACGCGACGCACCCCGAGCGCTACCCGCGCGTTGCCGTGGAGGACCTGCGCGCCGCCGCGCCGGACGTCGTGGTCCTGCCGGACGAGCCGTACCGCTTCACCGCGGACGACGGCCCCGAGGCCTTCCCCGGCCTGCCCTGCGCGCTCGTCAGCGGACGGCACCTGACGTGGTACGGGCCGTCACTGGCCGAGGCACCACGGGTGCTGCGCCGGGCGCTGCGAGCAGCTCGCCCCTGAGCAGCCCGCGCACGGTGCCCGCGACGGCCGTGCCCCACGCCGCGGCCAGCACCGCGGAGAGCAGCACCGCCGCACCCGCGTAGGCGACGAGCCCCGTGTGCCGTGCCAGCGCCTCGCAGCCCGTGACACAGGTGCCGACCGGGAAGGTGAACGACCACCAGGTCATCGAGAACCGCATCCCGTTCCGCCGGGCGCGCAGCACATGGGCGGCGGCCAGGCAGAACCACAGCAGCGCGAATCCCATCACGGGCACGCCGTAGAGCACGGCGAGGGCACCGAAGCCCTCGCTGTACGGCTCCGGTACGGCACCGGGCGCGACGTCCGCGAAGGCGCCGACGGCGGTGGTGGACTGCCCGAGCGGGCCCAGCACCAGGAACAGTGTCGGGGTGAGGGTGAGGGGCAGCGGCCCGCCGGCGAGGGACCGGGCGAAGACCAGCGGCAGCATGACCAGGGTGGCGAGCAGGCTGAGCCCGAACAGCGCGAAGCAGCCGAGCAGCAGCGTCTCGCGAGCCTGACCGGGCGGCAGGTGCGGCACCAGCTGCGGCCCGACGGCGGCCGACACCATGGGCGCGACGAGCGGCAGCAGCCAGACCGGTGTGGCCTGCCCCGGCTCCACCCGGTGCCGTACGGCCATCAGGTACGGCACCGCCACGGCCGCGGCGAGCCCGACAGCCGTGCCGGCGGTGAACAGCACCGCGTCCAGCGCCACGGCGGCCCGCAGGCCGATCCAGTCCCGGCCCACGGTGAGGGCACCGCCGCCCACGGCCAGCAGGGCCATGGCGAGGCAGCCGTAGAAAGGCGCCACCGCCGGGTCGAGGAGGTGGGCCACGGCCCGGTCCCGGTGGCGGGCCCAGTGCACGGCCCGGGCGGCGAGCAGCGACAGCAGCAGCACGAGGGACAGGGTCCACACCCCGGCGAGCACGCCGCGCAGCCCCGGGACGTGCGCCGGCAGGGCGGCCCCGGCGGCGGCGACGACGGCGGTGCCCATCACGGTGGCGTACCAGTTGGGTCCGAGATCGCGGACGGAGAGCGGGTACGCGAGGGGCTGGGCTGCGGTGACCATGACTCCACGATCGTTCCGGGCGAGGTGCACCACCAGGGACCATGCCTCTATGGCGGCATAAGCTGGGCTTATGAGCAACGCGGAGGAGCGGGCCGGACAGGGGACGACCGGGTCCCTGGCGCACCGGGTGCCGGATCTGGGCGCCCTGGAACTGCTGCTGGCGGTGGCGCGGCTCGGCAGCCTCGGCGGGGCGGCCCGGGAACTGGGCATCACCCAGCCCGCGGCCAGCAGCCGGATCCGCTCGATGGAACGGCAGCTCGGCGTGGCGCTGGTCGACCGCTCGCCCCGCGGTTCCCGGCTCACGGACGCCGGGGCCCTGGTCACGGACTGGGCGCGGCGGATCGTGGAGGCGGCGGAGGCGTTCGACGCGGGGGCGCAGGCGCTGCGTGTCCGCCGCGATTCCCGGCTGCGGGTGGCGGCGAGCATGACCATCGCGGAGTACCTGCTGCCCGGCTGGCTGCTCGCGCTGCGCGCGCAACGGCCGGACACGGCGGTGTCGCTGCACGCGGGGAACTCGACCGTGGTGGCGGAGCGGCTGCTGTCGGACGAGGCGGACCTGGGGTTCGTGGAGGGCCTGTCGGTGCCGGCCGGACTCGACTCGGCGGTGATCGCCCACGACCGGCTGATCGTGGTGACGGCGCCGGGGCACCCGTGGGCCCGGCGCCGGGGTGCGCTGCAGGCGTCGGAGCTGGCCGCGACGCCGCTGATCCTGCGGGAGAAGGGGTCGGGCACGCGGCAGGTCCTGGACGCGGCGCTGGGCGGTCTGGCGCGGCCACTGATCGAGTTGTCCTCGACGACGGCGGTCAAGGCGGCGGCGGTGAGCGGGGCGGGGCCGGCGGTGCTGAGCGAACTGGCGGTGGGGGAGGAACTGGCGATGCGGCGCCTGGTCCGCGTGCCGGTGGAGGGGGCCGCCCTGGCCCGGGACCTCAGAGCGGTCTGGCCGACGGGACACCGCCCCACGGGACCGGCCCGAGACCTGCTGTCGCTGACGCGGGGCTAGTGCCGCGGCAGGCAACGTTCGCCCCGTCGCGACGCCCGGCACGCCCTCTCGCCGCACCGGCCGGAAGCCCAAGTACGTCCAGTACGAGGGCTTCCCGCCGGCACTCCCCCAAGGTCTTCGGGCAGGGGGCACCCCCAGAGCACGCACCGGACGCCGCTCCTTCACGGGCGAACGTTGCCTGCCGCGGCACCAGTTCCTCGCCCCCGCCGCCCCTACCCGTTCCGTCACCAGGGGCGCTGCCCCTTCGACCCCGCCGGGGGTTGCGCCCCAGACCCGCTTCGGCCTGAACGGCGTCGTCCTCGAACGCCGGACGGGCTGAGTCTGTCGAGTCCGGCTTCCCGGCGGACTGTTTCAGGTGGTGGGTGGGCGCAGGCCGGGGGTCCAGGGGGCGGAGCCCCCTGGGGGTCAGCCCCGTGCCGCCGCCTCCACCAGCGCCCCCATCACCCGTGCGTCCTCGCCCATCTCCGGGTGCCACTGCACCCCCAGCACCCAGTTCGCCGACGGCAGTTCGACCGCCTCCACCGTGCCGTCCGCCGCGTACGCCGACGGGACCAGGCCCGTGCCCAGGCGGTCCACGGCCTGGTGGTGGTACGTCGGGACGAACGTCTCCTCCGGCACCACCTCCGCGTACAGACTCCCCGGCACCGGCTTCACCGCGTGCCCGCCGAAGACGCCCACGACCTCCGCGTGCCCCTCGATGTGCTGCAGGAGCGTCCCGCCGAGGGCGACGTTCAGCAGCTGCATGCCCCGGCAGATCCCCAGCAGCGGCAGCCCCGCGGCCAGCGCCGCCTCGATGAGTGCCAGTTCCCACGCGTCCCGCTCCGGCGCCGGCGGCCCCGTCCGCGGCTCGCGCTCGGCCCCGTACCGCACCGGCTCCACGTCCGGGCCGCCCGCGATGACCAGCCCGTCCAGCCGGGCCACGGCGGCCGCCGCGTGCCGCGGGTCGTCCGGCGGCAGCATCGCGGCCAGGCCGCCGGCCCGCTGCACCAGCCGCGGGTAGCCCACCGGCAGCAGCGCGGCCTCCAGCTCCCACACGCCCCAGCGCGCAGCGGACTCCAGGTAGGTGCTGACCCCGATCAACGGCCTGGTCACGAGAACTCCCTCACAGTCGGACGACTCAGTCCCTTGCCAACTCTGCCTCCGCGGCCGCCAGGGCCGCGAACTCCTCCTCCGGCGCCTTCGCCACCAGGTGCTTGCGGCTGTACAGGCCGAAGTAGGCGACGGCCACGGCGTACACCACGAGCGCGATCAGCGCCGCCGTCACGTCCACCAGGAACGTCGCCACGAGCGCGGCGCACGCCAGCACCAGCGCGACCGACGACGTCAGCACCCCGCCCGGCGTGCGGTACGGCCGCTCCAGCTCCGGCTCCCTGCGGCGCAGCACGATGTGCGACAGGGACATCAGCGCGTAGGAGATGGTGGCGCCGAAGACGGCGATGTTCAGCATCCGCGCGCCGTTGCCCGAGACCGCCGCCAGCAGGAAGCCGATCGTGCCGGGAACCAGCAGGCCCAGGTAGGGCGCCTTGCGGCGGCTGGTGAGCGACAGGAACCGGGGCAGGTAGCCCGCGCGGGACAGGGCGAACAGCTGGCGCGAGCCGGCGTAGATCAGGGAGAAGAACGACGCCACCAGGCCGGCGAGGCCCGCGTAGTTCACGATCCGGCTCAGGGTCGTCGCCTCGCCGTTCGGCTGGAGCGCCTCGACCAGCGGGTTGCCCGCCTCCTGGACCGCGGCGGACCCGCGCGCCCCGGCCGCCGCGAAGAACGTCACCACCGCCAGCACCACCAGGATGCCCATCGACCAGCGGATCGCCTTGGGCAGCGTACGGGCGGGGTCCTTGGTCTCCTCGGCGGCCAGCGGCACGCCCTCGACGCCGAGGAAGAACCACATGCCGAAGGGGAACGCGGCCCAGATGCCGAGCAGACCGAACGGCAGCCAGGAGTTCGCCCCCGCGGCGGAGGAGTCCACCGGGATGTCGTCCAGCGAGGCGAGGGAGAAGTCGGGCAGCGCCGCCAGCGCGAACACGATCAGGGCGGCCACGGCGATGCCGGTGACGACGAAACTGAAGCGCAGCGCCTCGCCGACGCCCCACAGGTGGATGCCGAGGAAGATCGCGAAGCAGACCAGGTACATCGGCCAGCCGGACTCCAGGCCGAACAGCCCCAGCGACTCGACGTAGTCGCCGATGAAGATGACGATGGCGGCGGGCGCGAGGACGTACTCGATCAGGATCGCCGTGCCGGTCAGGAAGCCGCCCCACGGGCCGAGCGCCCGCCGGGCGAAACCGTAGCCGCCGCCCGCCGTGGGCAGGATCGACGACAGCTCGGCGAGGGCGAAGACCATGCACGCGTACATCGCGCCCATGAGCACCATGGCGATCGCCAGGCCTCCGAAGCCGCCCTCGGCCAGGCCGAAGTTCCAGCCCGAGTAGTCGCCGGAGACGACGTAGGCGACGCCGAGACCGGTCAGCAGCACCCAGCCGGCGCTGCCGCGGCGCAGTGCTCTGCGCTCCAGATAGTCGTCGCCCTCCGGGGCGGCGGGTGTGACGGTGGGTTCCTGGGGCATGGGTGGTCTCCCGACGGGGCGGCGGCGGTCACGGGGTCGAGCGGGCTCCGAGCCAATGGAATGGAGCCATACCTTTGCGGGCCGACCGGGGGATGGCAAGACCCGTGCGTTAATCGGCGGTAAATCCTCACCGGGGCGACGACACCGCCCGGCTCAGCCGAGGAAGCCGCGCAGCAGCGCCGCCGTGCCCCCGCAGTGCTCGCGCATGATCTCCCGCGCCTGGTCGGCGTCGCCCTCGATCACCGCCTCCACCAGGGCGGTGTGCTGTCGCTGGGAGTGCTCCAGGTTGCGCACCAGCAGCGGGATGCAGTCGAGCAGGTCGTTGACGGTCGCGCGGACGGCCGCGTACTGGGCGGTGAGCGTGGGGGAGCCGGACAGCTCGGCGAGCGTGAGGTGCAGCAACGTGTCCAGGCGGCGGTACTCGGCGAGCGGCGCGTCGTGCGTGCGGGCCAGGGCCTCGCGCAGCCGGTCCGCCTGCTTCTCCTCCAGCCCGTGCGCCGCGCACAGCCCGGCCGCGCCCACCTCCAGCACCTCCCGGAACCGCAGCACGTCCTCGATGTCGACCTCGGCGACCCGGCGCCGCAGCTCGTCCTCGCCGACGGCGTCGGCACGCGGCAGCACGAACGTCCCGCCGTACCGGCCGCGCCGCGACTCGACCAGTCCCTGGTCCTGGAGCACCTTCAGCACCTCGCGCAGCGTCACCCGGCTGATCCCCAGCCGCTCCGCCAGCTCCCGCTCGGCCGGCAGCCGCTCGCCCCCCGGCACCAGACCCAGCCGTACGACCTGGAGGATCTGCTCCAGCGCCTCCTCGAAGCCGTTGCCCGCGCGCACCGGCCGCAGCACCGGCGTCAGCCCGTCCCGCACCCCGCCGCCCCCAACTTCCTCCGGCATGTGGCCGTGCCCCCTTCCCAAGCAATGGTTCTCGGCAATACCTTATGGCTCCCGGCGGATCCAAGGCAGCGGATCCAAGGAGCCTAGGAGGCCTTCCCGTGGCAGACCGCACACCCCCGCTGAGCGTCGAGGAACTGCACACCCTCGTCGCCGGCGGCGAGATCGACACTGTCGTCCTGGCCTTCCCCGACATGCAAGGGCGGCTCCAGGGCAAGCGGTTCGCCGCACGCTTCTTCCTCGACGAGGTCCTCCACCACGGCACCGAGGGCTGCAACTACCTTCTCGCCGTCGACACCGAGATGAACACCGTCGACGGCTACGCGATGTCCTCGTGGGACCGCGGCTACGGCGACTTCGCCATGCACCCGGACCTGTCCACCCTGCGCCGCGTCCCCTGGAACGCGGGCACGGCGATGCTCCACGCCGACCTCGCCTGGAACGACGGGTCCCCGGTCGTCGCCGCCCCCCGCCAGATCCTGCGCCGCCAGCTGGAGCGCCTGGCCGAACTCGGCTACACCGCCCAGGTCGGCACCGAGCTGGAGTTCATCGTCTTCAAGGACACCTACGAACAGGCCTGGGACGCCGGCTACAAAGGCCTGACCCCGGCCAACCAGTACAACATCGACTACTCCGTCCTCGGCACCGGCCGCATCGAGCCCCTGCTGCGCCGCATCCGCAACGAGATGGCGGGCGCCGGCCTCACGGTCGAGTCCGCCAAGGGCGAGTGCAACCCCGGCCAGCACGAGATCGCCTTCCGCTACGACGAGGCCCTGGTCACCTGTGACCAGCACTCCGTCTACAAGACCGGCGCCAAGGAGATCGCCGCCCAGGAGGGCATGTCGATCACCTTCATGGCCAAGTACAACGAGCGCGAGGGCAACTCCTGCCACATCCACTTCTCGCTCGCCGACGCCGACGGCACCAACGCCATGGCGGGGGATCTCGAAGGCGGCATGTCCGAGGTCATGCGCCACTTCCTCGCCGGCCAGCTCGCCGCCCTGCGCGACTTCTCCCTCCTCTACGCCCCCAACATCAACTCCTACAAGCGGTTCCAGCCCGGCTCCTTCGCCCCGACCGCCGTCGCCTGGGGCCAGGACAACCGCACCTGCGCGCTGCGCGTGGTCGGCCACGGCCGCTCCCTGCGCTTCGAGAACCGCCTGCCCGGCGGCGACGTCAACCCCTACCTCGCCGTCGCCGGGCTGGTCGCGGCCGGACTGCACGGCATCGAGCAGAAGCTGGAGCTGCCCGAGCCCTGTCCCGGCAACGCCTACGCCGCCGACCTCGACCACGTCCCCACCACCCTGCGCGAGGCCGCCGAGCTCTGGGAGAACAGCCCCATCGCCCGGGCCGCCTTCGGCGACGAGGTCGTCGCGCACTACCGCAACATGGCGCGCGTCGAACTGGACGCCTTCGACGCCGCGGTGACCGACTGGGAGCTGCGCCGCTCCTTCGAACGCATGTGAGGTCCTTCGTGTCTTCCGAGCACCTTCTGGAAGTACTGAACCCCGCGACCGAGGAGGTCGTCGCCGCCGTCGCCGGGGCGAGCCCGGCCGACGTCGACACGGCCGTCACCTGGGCCGCCAGAGCGCAGCGGACCTGGGCCGCCCTGGCGCCCGCGGACCGCGCCCGGCTGCTGCGCCGCTTCGCGGCCGCCGTCGACGACCATCTGGAGGAACTGACCCGCCTGGAGGTCCGCGAGGCCGGTCACCTCATCGGCAACGCCCGCTGGGAGGCCGGCAACGTCCGCGACCTGCTGGACTACGCGGCCGGGGGAGTGGAGCGGCTCACCGGCCGTCAGATCCCGGTCCCCGGCGGCCTGGACGTCACGATCCTCGAACCGCTCGGCGTCGTCGGCGTGATCGCGCCCTGGAACTTCCCCATGCCGATCGCCGCCTGGGGCACCGCCCCCGCCCTCGCGGCCGGCAACGCCGTCCTCCTCAAACCCGCCGAGACCACCCCGCTCACCGCGCTGCGCCTGGCCGAACTCGCCCTGGAGGCCGGTCTCCCCGAGCACCTCTTCCAGGTCCTGCCGGGACGCGGGGACATCACGGGCGACGCCCTGGTCCGCCACCCGGGAGTCGCCAAGATCGTCTTCACCGGCTCCACCCGCACCGGGACCCGCGTCGCGGCCCTCGGCGCCGAGCAGGTCAAGCCCGTCACCCTCGAACTCGGCGGCAAGAGCCCCAACGTCGTCTTCGCCGACGCCGACCTCAAGACCGCCGTCGACCCCTTCTCCTTCCTGGACAACTCCGGCCAGGACTGCTGCGCCCGCACCCGCATCCTGGTCCAGGAGCAGGTCTACGACGAGGTCCGCGAACTCCTCGCGAAGAGCCTGGCCGACGTGGTGGTGGGCGACCCGGCCGACGAGAAGACCCAGATGGGCCCGCTGATCTCCCGGCAGCAGCTCGACCGGGTCCGCGGCTTCGTGCCCGACACCGCCGAGGCCTTGCGCGGCAGCGCACCCGAAGGACCCGGCTTCTGGTTCCCGCCGACCGTCCTCACCGGCGAGAGCCCCGACTCGGCCGCCGCCTGCGAGGAGATCTTCGGCCCCGTCGCGGTGCTCCTGCCCTTCACCGACGAGCAGGACGCGATCCGGCTGGCCAACGACACCCCCTACGGCCTCTCCGGCTCCATCTGGACCCGCGACGTCGGCCGTGCCCTGCGCGTCTCCCGGGCCGTCCGCGCCGGCAACCTGTCCGTCAACTCCCACGCCAGCGTCCGCTACTGGACCCCGTTCGGCGGCTACAAGCAGTCCGGCGTCGGGCGCGAGCTCGGCCCGGACGCCCTGGCCGCCTTCACCGAAACCAAGAACGTCTTCATCAGCACGGAGGGCCCCGCACAGTGACTGCCCAGGAGAACATCTGCCGCCGTCTGGTCGGCCGTACCGCCGTCGTCACCGGAGCCGGCAGCGGCATCGGCCTCGCCGCGGCCCGCCGCCTCGCCTCCGAGGGCGCCCACGTCGTCTGCGGCGACGTCGACGACACCCGCGGCAAGGCGGCCGCCGAGGAGGTCGGCGGCACCTTCGTGAAGGTCGACGTCACCGACCCCGAGCAGGTCGAGGCCCTCTTCAAGACCGCCTACGACACCTACGGCAGCGTCGACATCGCCTTCAACAACGCCGGCATCTCCCCGCCCGACGACGATTCCATCCTGGAGACCGGCCTGGAGGCCTGGAAGCGCGTCCAGGAGGTCAACCTCACCTCCGTCTACCTGTGCTGCAAGGCCGCAATCCCCTACATGCAGCGCCAGGGCCGGGGTTCGATCATCAACACGGCGTCCTTCGTCGCCCGGATGGGCGCGGCGACCTCCCAGATCTCGTACACGGCCTCCAAGGGCGGCGTCCTCGCCATGTCCCGTGAACTGGGCGTGCAGTTCGCCCGCGAGGGCATCCGCGTGAACGCCCTGTGCCCCGGCCCGGTCAACACCCCGCTCCTCCAGGAACTGTTCGCCAAGGACCCGGAGCGGGCCGCGCGCCGCCTGGTGCACATCCCGCTGGGGCGGTTCGCCGAGGCCGAGGAGATCGCCGCCGCCGTGGCCTTCCTCGCCAGCGACGACTCCTCCTTCGTGAACGCCACCGACTTCCTGGTCGACGGCGGGATCGCGGGGGCGTACGTCACACCCCTGTAGGCCGTGTCCCGGGGGGCCGGGTCGCGCCCTACAGTGCCGGGATGAGCATGACGCCGCCGCCCGGCTGGTACCCCGACCCGCACGCCCCCCACCGGCAGCGCTGGTGGGACGGTACGGCCTGGACCGAGCACCGCAGCGCGCCCGGGGCCCCCGCCGCCCCGCCGCCGGGCAGCGGCACGGCGGGCCGGACGAAGGCGATCGCCGTGACCGCCGCAGGCGCCGTCCTGGTCGCGGCGATCGTCACCGGTGCCGCCGTCGCCCTCGGCGGGGGCGACGGCGACGGCACGGAGACCAGGACGGCCCCCACCTCCGCGCCCGGGACCGGGCCCGGCTCGCCGGAGCCGGCCCCCGGGGCGTCCACGTCGAAGCCGTCCGCGGCCGACCCCGCCGTCGTCGAGGACCAGCTCAACGGCATCACGTTCCCGCTCCTCGACGGCTGGGTCCGCCCGCAGTACGTCGCCCAGGACGACGTCGTCATGACCACCGACGGCACCTACGACTGCCCCGCCGGCGTGGGCCTGTGCCGCCACGGCATGGTCTTCTCCCGCACGGTGACCGAGAACGACGAGAAGTCCCCCGAGGTCCTCGCCCGGGCGGACATCTCCGAGGCCGCCGACGAGGCCTACGACCGCGACCGGCTCGGCCGCGAACTCCACGGCGGTCTCACCTCGCACCAGGTCGTCAAGTCCGGGCCTGTCGCGGTGGCGGGCCGCGCCGGATACCTCGTGCGCTGGCGCGTGAAGACCGCCAAGGGGCCCGGCGGCTACGTCCAGTCGCTCGTCTTCCCCTCCAGCGTCGGCACCGAGTCACCCGTCCTCGTCCGCTACGTCTTCGACGCGGGCGAGGACGGGCCGCCGCTCGCCGACATGGACCGCATCACCAAGGGCATCCGCCCGTTCGGCGACGCGGACACGGGCGGCGGCGTGGGCAGCAGCATCGGCCCGGCGGACTGACGCCCCACGGGACTCAGAGGAACGTGTGACCCTCGCCGCGGTACGTCGGCACCGTCTCGGTCACCGCGTCGCCCTGGATCAGGTGCAGCCGGTCGAACCGCTCGCACAGCTCACCGGCCTTCGCGTGCCGGAACCACACCTTGTCCCCGATCAGCAGATCGTCGGCCGGCGAGCCGAGCAGCGGCGTCTGCACCTCGCCGGCGCCCTCCTGCGGGTCGTAGCGCAGCCCCTCGGGCAGATACGGCACGGGCGACCGGTCGGGTCCGGCCGCACCCGAGGCGGGATACCCACCGCCCAGGACCGTCACCACTCCCACCCCCGGCCGCCGCACCACCGGCTGGGCGAAGAGAGCCGCCGGACGGCCGCTGAACGACGTGTAGTTGTCGAACAGCCGCGGCACGTACAGCCCCGACCCGGCGGCGATCTCGGTCACCGCGTCCTCGGCCGCCGTGTGCTGGACCGAGCCCGTGCCCCCGCCGTTGACGAACTCCAGCCCCGGCACGACGGCCCGCACCGCCCGCACCACCTCCGCACGCCGCTCGGCCAGTTCACGCCTGGCGGCGGCCTGCATCAGCCGGATGGCGCGCGACCGCAGCGGCCGTCCCGCCACCGCGTCCCCGACACCGGCGACATGACCCTCGTACGCCATGATCCCCACGACCTCGAAGCCGGGCCGCCGGGTCACGGCCCGCGCCACCTCGGCGACCTCGGCGGGGGAGTGCAGCGGCGAGCGCCGGGCCCCGACCCGCACCCGCCCGCCGAGCAGCTTCAGCGAGGTGTCCAACTCCAGGCACACCCGCACCACTTCACGTCCGCCGCCCCGGGAGGCGTCGATCAGGTCCAGCTGGGCGACGTCGTCGACCATGACGGTCACGGCGGCGGCGAGCTTGGGATCACCGGCGAGTTCGGCGTAGGCCGCGCGGTCGGCGGACGGGTAGGCGAGCAGCACGTCGTCGCATCCCGACCGGGCCAGCCACAACGACTCGGCGAGGGTGAACGACATGATCCCCGCGAAGCCCTCCCGGGCCAGGACGCGTTCCAGCAGCGCCCGGCAGCGCACCGACTTGCTGGCGACCCGGACGGGCTTGCCCCCGGCGCGGCGCACCAGGTCGGCGGCGTTGGCGTCGAAGGCCTCGAGATCCACGATCGCGAGAGGGGCCTCGAGATGGGCGGTGGCCCGGTCGTAACGGGCCCGGTCGGAGGCGCGCGCAGTCATGAACGCAGCCTGCCAGACCGGATTACCGCAGGGTAGGGGGACGTTCCGGGCAGATGCCCCGGCCTCGCGGACTGGTTCCCGTTCGCCCAGGAACAAGCCGTAGAGTGACGCGCACGTACGGCGGATGACGCCGGCCGGGAATCCGAGCCGGGATGACGCTCCGTCCGTACGGGTAGGTGTGCCCGGGACGCCTGTGTACCGGGCCTCGGGCAGGACGACACCGGCCCGCGCGAGACGAGCGGCCCGGGGACGCGGAAACGGGGGGTGCATGAGCACGGAAGCGCAACGCGCCTCTTTCCCCCCGCGCCCCACCACCC
>NZ_JAKEIO010000171.1 GCF_021474405.1 [Streptosporangium] indianense | reverse complement strand
GCCCGGGTCGCCGTCGGCGAGGGCTTGGCGGACGCGCCGGTACGGCTGCCGGAGCCGGCGGTCGCCTCGGGAGAGACGGCGTCGCCGCCGGTGCCCGGTGCGGGTGCCGTGGCGTCGCCGGTCGCGGGCGTGCTGCCCGGGGCGGTCTCGCCGGTGTCCCCGGGGTCTCCGGGCGGTGCCGACTCGGCGGTCAGCGGCGGGGTGTCGACCTGCCCGGCCGGAGGCTTGTCCTCCTTCGTCGGCACGGGCAGCCAGGGGGCGTTGGAGTTGCCCGACAGCAGCGTGGCGACGATGACGACCGCGTAGATACCGCAGGCCAGCGCGACGGCCATGCCGATCCGGCGGTAGCGGCGGCTGCGGCGGCCGGACTCGTCGACGAAGACGGGCCGGTCGGCCGGGGCCTCGGCGCCCGCGCCCTCCTTGGCCTGGCGCAGGAAGCCGTCCCCGAACGCCACGGCGTCGAGCTGGACGGTGACCTCGTGCGGATCGTGGGTCTGACCGTCGGTGTCGGGCGCGTGGCCCGACGGGTCCGGTTCCTCCCGCTCCTGCCAGGGGTCACGGACCGCGGTCCGGGTCCCCGGTTCCGCGGCGAGCGAGTCGGCCTCGCCCTCGCTCTGGCGGGGAATGCCCCCCAGTACCTCGGTCGCGGCGGCCGGCCGGTGGCCGGTCGTCCGGACGTCACCACCGGGAAAGACCTGCGTCACTCTTCCGTTCCGGACTCCGCTGTCCGAGGTGAACTCACCGGTGGTGGTAGCGGCCTCGGGCCACTCGGGTTGGGCGTCTTCTCGCCACTGTTTCACGCGCACGCACTTCCCCCCAGGGATGGTTCAGGTGCGCTGTGACGACCTGAGCACCCGCCGTCGGACCGGGCCCCCACCCGTCCGAGCGCCCCCTCTTACCACACCGTGCTCAGGCGTCGAATGTAGCGCACGCGCAGGTTCTGTGTGCGCGCCGTGCCGAATCGTGTCAGCGGTGAGACAGCATGAGGACATCGTCCACGGCCGGAATCCAGGACCCCGCGGGCCTGCTCAGCCACCCCTCCGTCCCGGTCAGCCGGGCCGCCGCCCGGCGCAGCGCGTCGAACGCGGGGTGGGTCAGGCCCTTGCGCCACACCAGCGAGACGGGGGACAGCGGAACCGGGTCGACCAGGGGCCGCACCACCGTCGACGGCAGGGCGGGGAACCCCACGACGGCCAGGATCGGGTTGCGTGTCCTGGCCATGATCCGCTGGAACTCCTCCTCCCCCACGGCCAGCGGCGCGGGTGGCGCGATATCGATGCCCCGGCCCTCGAAGAGCAGCCGGGCGAGCCCGGTCCACTCGGGCGTGCGCGGGTTGCCGGCGCCCGCGTAGACGCTCTCGCCGGCCAACTCGGCCAGCGGTACTGCCTCGCACGCGGCCAGCCGGTGGTCCTCGGGCAGTACGACGGCCATCGGCTCGAAGCGCACGGGCTGGTGGTCGAGTCCGGCCCGCAGCGCCGGCTCCAGTCCGGCGAACCGCCCGAACGACGCGTCCAGCCGGCCGGCCAGCAGCTCACCGGCGGCTCCGGTCAGACCGCTCTCGTAGCGGGCCATCAGCTCGTGGCGGGGGGCGAGTTCACGCGCCTCGTGCAGCACCCGGCGCGGTGTGACCAGGCCCGGGGAGTTGAGGTCGACCAGCAGCGGCCGGGCCTGGCCGAAGGCGGCGAGCAGGTCGTCCTGCGCCCGCAGCACCCGGCGGGCGTACGGCAGCAGCCGCTCCCCGTCGGGGGTGAGCGTGACCTGCCGGGTGGTCCGCACGAACAACTCGGCCCCCAGCTCCCGCTCCAGCCGCCGCACGTCCCGGCTGAGCGCCTGCTGAGCCACGTGCAACCGCACCGCGGCCCGCGTGAAGTGCAACTCCTCGGCGACGGTGACGAAGCCACGCAGGAGGCGGGGGTCGAGGTGGACGGGCATGCGCTGAACCTACAGCGGCCCGGTGACGGGGCATGCGGGGGTGCCGGGGTCGTCAGAAACCGGTGGTCCTTCGCGGGGTGCCGCCCTGGGTTCCGCGTGGGTCCGCCGCCCTCAGGCCCTCCGCGCCTCTGCGGCCCTCCGCGCCCGTCGTCGGCGTGATCTGGCCCACCCGGTGGCGGGGTACCGAGCGCATCGGCGGTCTGGTCAGGGTGATCTGACGGACGACCTGCTGGAAGCACGCCAGGGCCGCGAGGCCGGGCAGGGCCGCCGCCGCGGTGCCGAGGACGGTCCGGGGCGCCTGGACGACGCACAGCAGCACGGCGATGCAGGAGAACACCAGGACCACGCACCAGGAGTGCGCGGCACGGCGCTGGTGCAGCGCGGCCCGCAGGACGGACAGGGAGCCCACCAGCCACGGCCCGTAGACCAGCAGCGGCCACCACGTGCGCAGCCCCCGCGCCGCCGGGGACACGGCGACCAGGCGCAGCGGGTCGTAGGCGACGACGCCGCTCAGGAGGCTCACCGCGGAGGCGATGACGGCCGCCATCGCCGCGACGAGGAAGCTCGTGGTGCGGAGCACGCCGAAGGCCTTGCGGGTCCTGACCTTGCGGTGGCGCCGCGGGACCTCCCGCACGGGCGGCAGTTCCTCGGTGATGTCCTGGAGGCGTCGCATGTGGGGCCCGGGGGCGGAGGCCGGTGCCGGGCCCTCGGCCGGGGCCGGAGCCGGTGCCAGTTCCTCGTCGCGGGGGGCGGGAATCCGCGCCGCCTGTTCCCCGAGGGCCTCCGCGAGAATGAACGCCAGTTCCTCGGCGGGGTCCCAGGTCGGGTCCGGCGGGGTCAGGGGTGTGATGAAATCCCGGGCCGGAGCCCGGTGCCGGCCGGTGCCCTCTACATTGTCGTACATGGCGCGCCCCGCTTATTCCGCGAGCGCGAAAGCGGGCCAATTCGTCGCACTGATCCATCGCCGGGCAAGATCTTTTTCCAGTGTGCTCATGGCGTCGATGAAGTCGCGCAGCACCGCCTCGGTCACCTGCAGCGTGACCGGGCAACCCCCTCTGGTGAGCGTCCCGTTGACTGCCGCCGACGAGTGCGCTGGAGCGGGAATGTAGGTGTACGGGCCGAGCGTTACCGCCCAGCCGCCTTTCCTGGTCGCCTCGGTCATGTACCGCCTAACCTTCGGCTCACCTCATTGGATGCGTGGCAAACGAGTGAAGGATGTGCCGGAATGAGCATCTTTTCCACCCGTCATGAAGGGCATTCGCCATCTCCATATCTTTATATGAAGAACAAGGGGTGAATATTTCCCGCCGTGGGATTTCGGCCGCGTGCCACGGATCCACAACCCAGGTGCGTGAGTGCGCACGGAACAGGTGTTGGACCGCTTGATCACCTCCGGGCGACGGTGGACGCATGCCCCAACTCTCCCCGTACCGCCGCCTGTTCCGCCTGCCCGGTGCCCGCGCGTTCACCGCCGGGAACCTCATCGCCCGGCTGCCGATGGGCATGTTCAGTGTCAGCGCGGTCGTGATGATCGCCGGGACCCGGGGCTCGTACGCCCTCGCCGGTGCCGTCACGGCGACGGGCCTCGCGGCGACCGCGCTGGTCGCACCGTGGATCGCACGGCTCGTCGACCGCCACGGCCAGGCCCGGGTGGCCCTGCCGGCCACGGCGGTCGCCGTGCTCGGCTCCCTGTCCCTGCTGCTGTGCGTACGCCACGGCGCCCCCGACTGGACCCTGTTCGCCTCCTACGCCGCCACCGCCACGACCCCCAACACCGGCGGCATGTCCCGGGCCCGCTGGGCACACCTGCTGGCCGGCGACGCGAAGGCACTGCACACCGCCAACTCCTTCGAGCAGGCCGTGGACGAGCTGTGCTTCATGCTCGGCCCGGTCCTCGCGGCCTTCCTGTGCGGGACGCTCTTCCCCGAGGCGGGCACTCTCGTGGGCGCGGTGCTGCTGCTGACCGGCATGGTCCTGTTCACGACCCAGCGCGCGACGGAGCCCCCGGCCCGCGCACGCATGCCCGGTGACGCGCCCTTGCGCGCCCCCGGCATTCCGCCGCTGCTCGCGGTCTGCCTGGCGATGGGCGGTGTCTTCGGCGCGACGGAGGTCGTCACGCTGGCCTTCGCCGACGCGCAGGGGCGGCAGTCGGCAGCCGGAATCGTGCTGGCGCTCCAAGCCGCGGGCTCCTGCGTGGCGGGCCTGCTGTACGGCGCCGTGAAGCCCACCGGACCGGCATCGGCCCGGCTGCCCTGGTGCGTGGCCGCGATGGCCGCGCTGCTGACCCTGCCGCTGCTGGCCGCGGCTCTCACCGGTTCGCTGCCCCTCCTGGCGGCCGCGCTGCTGGTCGCCGGGATGGCCACGGCCCCGACGATGGTCACGACCATGACGCTGGTCCAGGAGCGCACCCCCGAGGGCCGGCTCAACGAGGGCATGACCCTCGCGGTGACCGGTCTGCTGGGCGGCATCGCCTGCGGCAGCGCGCTCGGCGGCTGGACGGTCGAGCACCTCTCACCGACGACGGGCTACGCCCTCCCGGTGACGTCCGCGGCCGTGGCCCTGGCCTTGTCGCTGCCCACTTCTTCGCATCGCTTCACCAAGATTCTGACGCACCATTGACGCCCTCACGCCTCCCGAGGAGTCGGTCGAGGTGGCCCGCCACTGCATCCGGCTGAAGATGCGGCTCATTGTGTTCAGCGACGAGGGCGACGTCACGTCCTACGTCCCCGAGGGCACCTGGACGCATCTCCTGACCGGCGAGACGGTGACCGGGCCGCGCTGGGTGCGCGAGCGCCACGGCTTTCTGAGCGCGCCGCTGCCGGTCCGCCCCGGCGCGGTGCTCTCCCGGTCGGGGACGTGATCTTCGGGGTCGTCCGGGAGGGGGAAAGCTGGACGACCCCATGACAAAGGCCCCGCCGCTCGGAAGCGGCGGGGCCTTCGCCCACATGGGATGAGTGGAGATGGCGGGAATCGAACCCGCGTCCAACGGTGCAGAATCAGGGCTTCTCCGTGTGCAGTTCGCTGCGATTTTCTCGGCCCCGGCGATCACGCGAACAAGTCGCCGACGGGCCCAGTCACTGTTTGATTTCCCATCGAACCCCGTGACCGGGCTCGATGGTTTAGTTCCCTAGCTTATGCCAGGATCCGGGCCGGGAACGCTCCCGGGCTGACACCCATTTAGGGTCCTTCAGTCACTGCTTATCAGGCAGCGAGGGCGAAGGACTGGGAATCGCGCTTGGTGTTGGCGATTATTTTTTGCGACATATGGTTTACGAGATCATTGCCGCTTCCTCGACACGCTTCCCCTGCTTCGACAGCCGCTGTCGAAACCGATCATCCCCATGTTGTGTTGACAAGTCCCTCCGGAGAGGGGAGCGCACCCTCCATGGGGTGCTGTCACCATCGTACGTGACCAACGCGGGTCGGTGCCAGCGTATTCCCTACGCCCCGCGCTGCCTCCGCTTCACCGCCGCGATCGCGCGGTCGGTCTCCCGGCGGTCCTGCTTCTCCCGCAGCGCCTGGCGCTTGTCGTACTCCTTCTTGCCCTTGGCCAGCGCGATCTCGACCTTGGCCCGGCCGTCCTTGAAGTACAGCGCGAGGGGCACGATGGTGTGGCCCGTGTCCCCCGACTTCGATTCCAGCTTGTCGATCTCGGCGCGGTGCAGCAGCAGCTTCCGCTTGCGCCGGGCGCTGTGGTTGGTCCAGGTGCCCTGGCTGTACTCCGGCACGTGCACGTTGTGCAACCACGCCTCACCGTCGGTCAGCTGCACGAAACCGTCGACCAGCGACGCCCGTCCCTGGCGCAGGGACTTCACCTCGGTCCCGGTGAGGACCAGGCCGGCCTCATAGGTGTCGATGACGAGGTAGTCGTGCCGCGCCTTCTTGTTCTGCGCGATCAGCTTGCGCCCTTTTTCCTTAGCCATAGTGCCGACCATTTTCGCACTACGGAGGGGCCCGGCGGAAAGTCGATTACGAGGGGCTCGCGAGGCCGCGCAGCACGGTCCCGGCCCGCTGGAGGGCGTCCTCGTCGGTCTCCAGGTCGGGCGTGATGCCCCGGCCGTCGACGCCGCGCCCGGAGGGGGTGCGGTAGTGCCCGACGGTCAGCTCCGCGACGGAGCCGTCGGGCAGCCGGCTCGGCATCTGGACCGAGCCCTTGCCGAAGGTGCGGGAGCCCACCACGAGCGCCCGTCCGCGGTCCTGCACGGCGCCGGTGAGGAGCTCGGCCGCGCTCATCGTCCCGCCGTCGACGAGCGCGACCAGCGGTTTCGTGGTGTCGCCGCCGGACGCGGCGTGCAGGGCGCGCTGCTCGCCGTCGACGTCGTAGGTGGCGACCAGGCCGCCGTCGAGGAAGGCGGACGCGGCGGTCACGGCCTCGGTGACCAGGCCGCCGGAGTTGCCGCGCAGGTCCAGGACGATCCCGGCGCCGGGCGGGGACTGCCGGACGGCTGCGCGGACCTGGCGCCCGGAGCCCTTGGTGAAGGTGGCGACCTTGATCAGCGTGACGCGGCCGGCGAGTTCCCGGACGGTGACCGAGTCCGTGGACAGCTGGGCCCGGCGCACGGTCTCGGTCCACGCGCGGGTGCCGCGCTCCAGGCCGAGACGGACGGTGGTGCCCGCGGGGGCGTCGGTGGCGTCCCCGCGCAGTAACGAGACGACCTCGGTGACGGGCCGCCCGTCGGTCCGCTTCCCGTCGACGCTGCGCAGCAGGTCCCCGGGGCGGATCCCGGCGGTGGCCGCGGGCGAACCGGCGCGCACCTTCGTCACCTCGATACGGCCGTCCCGTGCGCTGCGGGCCCACAGGCCGACGCCGGTGTACTGGCCGTCGAGGGACTCCTCGAACTCCTCGTACTCGCCCTGCGAGTAGACGGCGCCCCAGCGGTCGCCGCTGCGGCTGACGGCGCGCTTGGCGGCCTGGATCGGGGACGTGCCGTCGGCCATGGCCTCCTCGGCGGCCCGGGCGACGTCCGCGTGATGCCCGGCCGTACCGGACGAACGGGCCTCCTCCGGGGCGGATTTCCCCTCACCCTGCGGCAGCGCCCCGGTGGCCGCTCCGGCGACGAGGATGCTCGCGAACACCAACGTCAGGGCGGCCCCGCGACGGATGCGGCGGGGCTGACAGAACGGGTCACGACCTGACATGCCGGTGAGTCTAGGACAAGCGGAAGGGCCGTACGGTCGGTTGACCGCACGGCCCCTCTTGGCATGCGTCACACCTTCAAGTACTTGCGCAGCGCGAAGAACGCGGCCAACGCGGGCATCAGAAGGCTCGTCGCGAGGATGAGCGGCAGCTTGGTGAGGACGGCGTCCCAGCCGATGAAGTTGATCAGTGTCAGCTGGTCGGCCAGGGCCAGTCCGTGGTCGATGAGGAAGTACCGGGCGACCAGCAGGAAGCCGCACGCGAGGGTGCCGCCGATGAGTCCGGCGACCGCGGCCTCCATGATGAACGGTGCCTGGATGTAGAAGCCGGAGGCGCCGACCAGCCGCATGATGCCGGTCTCACGCCGACGGCTGAACGCCGAGACGCGCACGGTGTTGACGATCAGCATCAGCGCCACGACCAGCATCAGCGCCATCACCGCGCGGGCGGCCCAGTTCATGCCGTTCAGCAGCTTGAAGAGGTTGTCCAGGATGCCCTTCTGGTCCTGCACGGACTGCACGCCGTCCCGGCCGTTGAAGGCGGTGGCGATGACCTGGTACTTCTCCGGGTCCTTCAGCTTGATGCGGTAGGACTCCTGCATCTGGTCCGGCGTGAGGGAGCTGGCCAGCGGGGAGTCGCCGAACTGCTCCTTGTAGTGCTTGTACGCCTGGTCCTGCGACTCGTACGCGACCGCCTGGACGACGTTCATCTTGTCGAGGTCGGCCTTGATCTGCTTCTTCTGGTCGTCGGTCACCGCCCCCTTGGCGCAGTTGGGGTCGGACTCGGCGTCGCTCTTGTTGCAGAGGAAGATCGAGACGTTGACCTTGTCGTACCAGTAGCCCTTCATGGTGTTGACCTGGTCGCTCATCAGGAGCGACCCGCCGAACAGGGCGAGCGACAGGGCGACGGAGACGACGACGGCGAAGGTCATCGTCAGGTTGCGGCGGAGACCGACACCGATCTCCGACAGGACGAACTGGGCGCGCATGGCGACTGGTTATGCCTTTCCGTGGATCTCGGGTGCGGTATCAGTGCTGGTAGCCGTAGACACCGCGGGCCTGGTCGCGGACGAGGCGGCCCTTCTCCAGTTCGATGACGCGCTTGCGCATCTGGTCGACGATGTTCTGGTCGTGCGTGGCCATCACCACGGTCGTGCCCGTCCGGTTGATGCGGTCGAGCAGCTTCATGATGCCGACGGAGGTCTGCGGGTCGAGGTTGCCGGTGGGCTCGTCGGCGATGAGCAGCTTGGGCCGGTTGACGAAGGCCCGCGCGATGGCGACGCGCTGCTGTTCACCACCGGACAGCTCGCCGGGCATCCGGTCCTCCTTGCCGCCGAGCCCGACGAGGTCGAGCACCTGCGGCACGGACTTGCGGATCTCGCCGCGCGACTTGCCGATGACCTCCTGCGCGAAGGCGACGTTCTCGCCGACCGTCTTGTTGGGCAGCAGGCGGAAGTCCTGGAACACCGTCCCCAGCTGGCGCCGCATCTGCGGAACCTTCCAGTTGGAGAGGCGGGCGAGGTCCTTGCCCAGAACGTGCACCTGCCCGTGACTGCACCGCTCCTCGCGGAGGATCAGCCGCAGGAAGGTGGACTTTCCGGAGCCGGAGGACCCCACGAGGAAGACGAACTCGCCCTTCTCGACCTCCAGGGAGACATCCCTGAGGGCGGGGCGGGTCTGCTTGGGGTAGACCTTGGACACGTTGTCGAATCGGATCACGGATGCACCACGGGTCGCCGGGGGTAGATGAGCGTGACCATACGCGAACCGGGTGGGGCACCGCAGTCACCGACCGTGGTTGCGCCACGGATGTGCCGTTTTGTTCCAAGCGCCGGGCCGAGCCCCGAGCCGAGCCCCGAACGGCGCGGGGGCACTGTGTGTACAGCCACAGAAAACGCGCAGCCGCGCGACGGCGGACGGAACCTGGCAAAGTGGAGGGGGAACATTCCCGCCCCCACGGGCGTTGGACACCGTGGAACCGGCGCAAGGAGGGCAAGCGCATGACGTACGACCGGCTGGTGTGCGCGAACTGCGCGTCCCCCGTGAACGAGGGCCGCTGCCCCGTGTGCCGCGCGAACCGCGAGCGGCTGCAGCAGGCGAACTTCCTGGCGGGTCTGAACCCGATGACGCTGATCGCCCTGCTGACGGTGCTGATCGCGGCGGTGGCCCTGCTGGCGCACCAGACCGTGTAGGGCGTAGGCCGCCCCCCTGCCGACATGGCCGAGGGCCCGGAGCGTGTCGCTCCGGGCCCTCGGTGTCGCTCTGGGCGCACGGTCCGTACGGACGTGGCTACCGTCAGGCGGCAGCGCCGCCGCGGCCGCTCACGAGGCGGGGCAGCAGACGGAAGCCGACACCGCCGGCGATCATCGTGGCGGCGCCGATCACCAGGAAGGTGGTCTGCGCGGCACCCGTCTCGGCGAGCTCCTTGCCGTTGCCCTGGGCCTGCGGGGCCGGGGTGGAGTCCGAGCCGGTGTCGGTGAGGGCGGAGGAGCCCTCCTCCTGCGGCGAGGTGCCGCCGTCGGGGTCGGCGTTGTTGCCGCCACCGGTGCTGCCGCCGTTGGCGTTGCCGTTACCGCCGCCGTTGCCGTTGTCACCACCGTTGCCGCCGTTGCCGCCGCCGGTGCCGTTCCCGTTGCCCGGGTCGGACGGGACGTCCGTCGGGTCCTCGGTCGGCTCGGTGGGCTCCTCCGTGGGATCGGTCGGCTCCTCGGTGGGCTCCTCGGTCGTCGGCGGGTCCGTCGGGAGGTCCGTGGGCGGGTCGGTCGGGAGCTCGGTCGGCGGGTCGGTCGGGTCGCCGTCGCCGGCGCTCACGCCGACACCGACGCCGGTGTCGCCGACGCCGACACTCACGCCCAGGTCGAGAGCGGATGCCGCACCGGCGGCGGTCAGCGAGGCACCGGCGGCGATCACGGCACCGGCGGCAATCCGCGCGACACGGATCCGCGTCTTCTTCGTCATGTGGTTGCTACCCCCAGTAGCTCATCGTCATTAGGCAGCGCTCGGGGCTGTGCTCGACGGGGACGGCTGCGGTGAAAAGGCGCCCCGGTTCACATGCGCCCCAGAGACACGCATGCCGCGCTTTACCCTTCCCATTTTTCAAGAACACGTCAAGGCCGTTTACGGACGCCGTGTCCAACTACGGGAGATTTGCCGGGAGTCTGAGACTGTGAGTGTGATGTAGAACCCGGACATGGGGGTGCGGAAAAGGCAACTGCCGCCCTGACAGCGGCAGTTGCCTTGTCGACAAACTTACTTCTCCTGCTGCTTGCGCCAGCGAATTCCGGCTTCGATGAAGCCGTCGATCTCGCCGTTGAACACAGCCTCGGGGTTGCCGACCTCGAACTCGGTGCGCAGGTCCTTCACCATCTGGTACGGGTGCAGGACGTAGGAACGCATCTGGTTGCCCCAGGAGCTGCCACCGTCCTTGAGGGCGTCCATCTTGGCCCGCTCCTCCTGGCGCTGCCTCTCCAGCAGCTTCGCCTGGAGCACGTTCATGGCCGTGGCCTTGTTCTGGATCTGCGAGCGCTCGTTCTGGCAGGAGACGACGATGCCGGTGGGGATGTGGGTGAGGCGCACCGCGGAGTCGGTGGTGTTGACGCCCTGGCCGCCGGGGCCGGACGAGCGGTACACGTCCACGCGCAGTTCGGACTCGTCGATCTCGATGTGGTCGGTCTGCTCGACCACGGGCAGGATCTCCACGCCCGCGAAGGAGGTCTGCCGCCGGCCCTGGTTGTCGAAGGGCGAGATGCGCACGAGCCGGTGCGTGCCCTGCTCGACGGAGAGCGTGCCGTAGGCGTAGGGCGCCTGGACGGCGAAGGTGGTCGACTTGATGCCGGCCTCTTCCGCGTACGAGGTCTCGTAGATCTCGGTCTTGTAGCCGCGCTGCTCGGCCCAGCGCAGGTACATGCGCTGGAGCTTCTCGGCGAAGTCGGCGGCGTCGACGCCACCGGCCTCGGCGCGGATGTTCACCAGGGCCTCACGGGAGTCGTACTCGCCGGAGAGGAGGGTGCGGACCTCCATCTCGTCCAGTGCCTTCCGCACCGCGGCGAGCTCGGACTCGGCCTCGGCGCGGGTGTCCGGGTCGTCCTCCTCCTCGGCCATCTCGAAGAGGACTCCCAGGTCGTCGATGCGACCGCGCAGGGCCTCGGCCTTGCGCACCTCGGCCTGGAGGTGGGACAGCTTGCTGGTGATCTTCTGCGCCTCATCGGGGTTGTCCCAGAGGGACGGCGCGGCCGCCTGCTCCTCGAGCACGGCGATGTCTGCCCTCATCTTGTCGAGGTCCAGAACGGCCTCGATCGACTCCATGGTCGAGGAGAGGGACTTGAGCTCTTCGGATACGTCGACGACTGCCACGCCCTCCAGCGTAACGGCTCCGCCCGTCGGCCATCGCAGGGCGGCCTGAGCCGCCCGGTTCAGGGGGTCTGCGGGGCCGAGTTCTTCGTGTCCTGGGGAGGTGCGCCGTCGTCGTCACCCGACGTGGTCAGCCAGGCACCGACGCCGATCGCGGCCACGAGGGCGACCGCGCCCGCTCCCAGGGCCACCCGGCGGCGCCGGGTCGCTGCCCGGTTGCGGGCCGAGCCGGGACGGGGCGCGCCCGGGGTGCGCGGGGCCCGGGCCGTGCCGTGGGCGCCGCCGGCCAGCTCGTCGGGGGCGGGGACGCGCATCGAGGTGTGGGTGTCCCGGTTGGAGTCGGTGGGTTTCGCGCCCGGCACCAGCGGGACCGCGCCCCGCCGCCGGACCCGCTCCCCGGCCGGCGCGGCCCCGGCGGGCTGCTCCTCCCGGTCGGACTCCTCCGCGCTCTCGGTGTCCGGCTCGTCGACCTCCAGCGGGGGCATGCCCGCCAGCATCGGCAGCAGCTCCCGCAGCCGGGCCCCGAGCTCCGAGGCCCGCAGCCGCGAGGCCGGGGCCTTGGCCAGGCACTGCACCAGCAGCTGCCACAGCTCGTCGGGGATGCCGGGCAGCGGGACGACCGTCTCCGTGACGTGCCGGCGCAGGACGGCGCCGGGGTGGCCGCCGCCGAAGGGGGTGAAGCCGGCCAGCAGCTCGTAGAGGACCGTGGCGAGCGCGTAGATGTCGACGGACGCCCGCGGGGGCAGGCCCTCGACGATCTCCGGGGCGAGGTAGTCCGGGGTACCGATGATCTTGGTGGCCTTGGTGCGGCGCGGGGTGTCGATCAGCTTGGCCACGCCGAAGTCGGTCAGCAGCGCGCGGTGGGAGCCACCGGGGCCGAGCGGGCCCTGCATGTCCAGGAGCACGTTCTCCGGCTTGACGTCGCGGTGCACCACGCCCGCGGCGTGCGCGGCCGCCAGTCCGTCGGCGATGTCGGCCGCGATCGCGACGGCCGCCTCGGGGGCCAGGCGCCGGTCGCGGTCCAGCCGGGTGCGCAGATCCGTGCCGCGGACGAGGTCCATGACGAGCGCCAGGTCGTTGCCGTCGACGACCAGATCGCGCACGGACACCACGTGCGGGTGCTCCAGGCCGAGCAGCGCCGTGCGCTCCTGGACGAAGCGGCCGACGAGTTCCTGGTCGGACGCGAGGTCCTCGCGCAGCAGCTTGATGGCGACGGGGCCTTCGGGGCCCTCGCCCAGCCACACCGTGCCGGCGCTGCCCCGCCCGAGGATCTGATGGGCGGTGTACCGGCTGCCGATCTTCCGTGCCAAGGCTGCTCCTACCGACGCGTGTTGTCGTTAAAACTACGCGTCCGGGGAGCCAACCTTCACCGGGGAGGCGGAAATCACCCGCCAGTTGTCGACAAATCACCAGCCTCGCAGGGCGGTTCCGGTCAGTTCGTGCCGGAACCGCTCCCGCCGATCTTCTCGAACCAGCCCGTCACGGTGGAGAACCAGTCGGTGAGCTGGTCCCAGTAGCCCTTGGTGGTGCCGATCCACTCCTGCAGCGGGCTCAGCTCCCACACCAGCCAGCCCGCGACGAACAGGATGACGATCGTGAAGAGGCAGCCCTTCAGGCATCCCAGGCCGGGGATCCGCATCGGGTTGGCGCTGCGCTGGCGCGGCTGCCGGGGCTCGCGCTGGGGCCGCTGCGGCTGCTGGGGCTGCGGCGGCGCGGGCGGGGCGTAGCGCTGCGGAGGCTGAGGGCGCTGCGGCTGCGGGGCGTACTGCTGGGGCTGGGGCTGCTGCTGCGGGTATCCGTAGCCGGGGCCCGGCGGGGGCGCCTGGCGGCGCGGGGGCTGCTGGGGCC
>NZ_JAKEIO010000170.1 GCF_021474405.1 [Streptosporangium] indianense | reverse complement strand
CCCCCGTCGACACCCGCCTCAACACCTCCCGCGCATACCCCTCGTCGTACGGCACTCCCGTCAGCAGCACCTGGAGGCAGATTCCGTCGACGACCGCCACCAGCGCCCGGGCCGTCACCGGATCGGTGCGCCGGGACAGCACCTCGGCGATGCCCGCGGCCCATTCGGCGGCGACGGGGCGCAGCGCGGGACGGCGCAGTGCGGCCAGGTACAGCTCGTACTCCAGCTCCACCCCCGTGCGGTCGCCCGCGAGCCACTCCCCCATCAGAGCGGCGAGTTCGGAGGGGAGGTCGGCGCGGGGGTCCTCCAGGCCGCCGCGTGCGGCGACCACCTTGGCGAAGCCCTCATTGGCCTGCCGCAGCGCGGCGACCAGCAGTTCGTCGAGGGTCTTGAAGTGGTAGGTCGTCGAACCGAGCGGCACGTCGGCTTCCGCGGCGGCGCTGCGGTGGCTCAGCCCGGCGATCCCCTTCGTCCCGACGACCCGGATCGCCGCGTCGATGATCCGCTGCCGCCGCTCGGGGTCGTGGCGCCGGGCCATCAGTGCGCTCCGCCCAGGTTCAGCACCACGACCCCGGCGATGATCAGCGCGATCCCGGTGGCCTTGGCGAGGGTCATCCCCTCCCCCAGGAACGCGATCCCGATCGTGGCGATGGCGGCGGTGCCGACTCCGGCCCAGATCGCGTAGGCCGTGCCGACCGAGACGGTCTTGAGGGTCTGCGCGAGCAGCGCGAAGGAGACGACGTATCCGAGGACCGTGACCAGCGACGGCCCGAGCCTGCTGAAGCCGTCGCTGTACTTCATGGCGGTGGTCGCACCGACTTCGGCGGCTATGGCCCCGGCCAGCAGCAGATATCCCATATGTACGAGCGTACACAACCATCTGTACACCCGTACACAACGGCACCTTGATCACGAGGGGACACCGCTCTCGCAACGGAGAGAAACCGCTCTCATCAAACGCGTCACAGGCGCACCGGACGTCCACTACGGTGTCACCGGTCAAACACCGGGTCACCACAACTGCGCCGCCGTCAAGGGTGCCCCGCCGGAGGAACAGCGCATGGCAGCAGACAAGTCCCGGCCGCCTCAGGACCACCCCTGGGAGAGCGGCTGGGCACCGGACACCACCCGGGCGCCGGGGACACGACGTCTCTGGCTGGCGGGTGCGCTGGCCCTGGCGACGATCACCGCGTGCGTCACGGCCGTCACCGTGATGAACAGCGAGTCCAAGGAGCCGGACCACCGGGCGGCGGAGCCGAACACACTGAGCAGTTCGGCCCCGGGCGGCCTGATCTCCTTCGCGACCCCCTCCAAGGGCGCCGCCGCGAAGCCCGGCGCGGACCGCGCCGAGCCGTCCCCCACGCCCACCTCCGGCACTCCCACGGCCTCACCGAGCCCGAAGAAGCCCCAGACGAAGGCCCCGAAGCCGCCGAAGGGGTCCACGGCCCCGTCGAAGCGCCCGGAGCCCCCCGCCGCCCCCGGCATATCCATACGCGCGGTCAACTTCCCCGACCGCTACTGGCGGGTGCGCGACGGCTATGTGCGCCTCGACCAGATCGGCTCGGGCTCCGAGCAGCGCGAGGACGCCACCTTCAGGCGCGTCGCCGGCCTCGCCGACCCGTCCTGCTACTCCTTCACCACCGCCGACGGCCGCTACCTGCGCCACCGCAGCTTCGTCCTGGTCGCCGACGGCAACGACGGCTCGTCCCTGTTCCGCCAGGACGCCACGTTCTGCCCCCGGGTCTGGTCCCGCTCGGGAACGCTCACGCTGGAGTCGGTCAACTACCCGGGCCGCTTCCTGCGCCACCGCAACTTCCGGCTCCGCCTGGACCCCTTCGAGAACAGTCACCAGTACTACTCGGACGCGTCGTTCCAGATCGTGTCCGGCCTGGGCTGAGCATGCGTGAGGGCGGCACCCGGACAGGGTGCCGCCCTCAGTCGCGTGCAGCGGATCTCAGACGTTGAACCCGAGCGCCCGCAGCTGCTCGCGGCCGTCGTCGGTGATCTTGTCCGGGCCCCACGGGGGCATCCAGACCCAATTGATGCGCAGTTCGCTCACCAGGCCGTCCGTGGCGGACTTCGCCTGGTCCTCGATGACGTCCGTCAGCGGACAGGCCGCCGAGGTCAGGGTCATGTCGACGGTCGCGATGTTCGACTCGTCGACGTGGATGCCGTAGATCAGGCCGAGGTTGACGACGTCGATGCCCAGCTCGGGGTCGACGACGTCCATCAGGGCCTCGCGGAGTTCCTCCTCCGAAGCCGGCTTCATCTCCACGGTCTCGCTCATGCCGTCGTCTCCTTCTCGGCGTCGGCTCCGCCCAGCACCTGGGCCGTCGCGTCCTTCCAGGCCATCCAGCTCAGCAGGGCGCACTTCACCCGGGCCGGGTACTTGGACACCCCGGCGAACGCGACCGCGTCCTCCAGGATGTCCTCCATCGCGTCGTCGGGTTCGAGCTTCCCCTTGGACTGCATCAGCTCCAGGAAGGTCTCCTGGATCTTCCGCGCGTCGGAGAGGTCCTTGCCGACGAGGAGGTCGTTCAGTACGGACGCACTCGCCTGGCTGATCGAACAGCCCTGGCCCTCGTACGAGACGTCCTCGATCGTGGTGCCGTCGTACTTCACGCGCAGCGTGATCTCGTCACCGCACGTCGGGTTGACGTGGTGCACCTCGGCGTCGCCATCCCGCAAGCCCCGCCCGTGCGGGTTCTTGTAGTGGTCCAGGATGACTTCCTGGTACATGGAGTCCAGTTTCACCGTCTAGCACGCCCCTCAGCCGAAGAAGTTCCGTACGTGCTCCAGGCCGTCGACCAGTGCGTCGATCTCGGCCGGCGTGGAGTACAGATAGAACGACGCTCGCGTGGTCGCAGGAATTCCGTAGCGCAGGCAGACCGGCCGCGCGCAGTGGTGGCCGACCCGGACCGCGATGCCCTGCTCGTCGAGGACCTGGCCCACGTCGTGCGGGTGGATGTCCCCGAGGGTGAAGGAGATCGCCGCGCCGCGCTCCTCGGCCGTGGTCGGGCCGATGATGCGCAGGTCGGGGACCTCCAGCAGCCGCTTGACCGCGTACTCGGTGAGGGCGTGCTCGTGAGCGAGGATCTTGTCCATGCCGATCGAGTTGAGGTAGTCGATCGCCGCGCCGAGTCCGACCGCCTGGGCGATCGGGGGCGTGCCCGCCTCGAACTTGTGGGGCGCCGGGGCGTAGGTCGAGGAGTGCATCGACACCGTCTCGATCATCTCGCCGCCGCCGAGGAACGGGGGCAGGTCCTCCAGCAGCTCCTGGCGGCCCCAGAGGACGCCGATGCCGGTCGGGCCGCACATCTTGTGGCCGGTGAAGGCCACGAAGTCGGCCTGCAGGGCCTGTACGTCCAGCGGCATGTGCGGGGCGGCCTGGGAGGCGTCGACGCACACCAGCGCACCGACCTCCTGGGCGCGGCGCACGATCGCCTCGACGGGGTTCTGGGTGCCGAGGATGTTCGAGACCAGCACGAAGGAGACGATCTTCGTCTTCTCGGTGATGATCTGATCGATGTTCGACAGGTCGAGGCGGCCGTCGTCGGTGAGGCCGAACCACTTCAGCTTCGCGCCCGTGCGCTGCGCGAGCAGCTGCCACGGCACGATGTTGGAGTGGTGCTCCATCTCCGTGATGACGATCTCGGTCTCGGAGTCCACGCGGTAGGGCTCGTCGGCCCAGCCCAGCATGTTCGCCACGAGGTTGAGCGACTCCGAGGCGTTCTTGGTGAAGATCACCTCGTCACGGCTGGGCGCGTTGATGAAGTCCGCGACCTTGTCGCGCGCACCCTCGTACAGCGCCGTGGCCTCCTCGGCGAGCACATGCACACCGCGGTGGACGTTGGCGTTGTAGCGCTCGTAGTACTCGCTCAGGGCGTCCAGCACCTGGCGCGGCTTCTGCGAGGTCGCCGCGTTGTCCAGGTACACCAGCTTCCGGCCGTCGTGGACCTGACGGTCCAGGATGGGGAAGTCCTTGCGGATCGCCTCTGTGTCGAGGAGGCCCGGCAACTGCGTCACGCGGATACGCCACCCTTCGTGTATGCCTCGTAGCCCTCGTTCTCCAGCTTGTCGGCGAGCTCGGCACCGCCGGACTCGACGATGCGGCCGCCGGAGAAGACGTGCACGTGGTCGGGCTTGATGTAGCGCAGGATGCGCGTGTAGTGGGTGATCAGCAGCGTGCCGACCTCACCCGTCTCGCGGACGCGGTTGACGCCCTCGGAGACGACGCGCAGGGCGTCGACGTCGAGGCCGGAGTCGGTCTCGTCGAGGATCGCCATCTTGGGCTTGAGGAGCTCCAGCTGGAGGATCTCGTGGCGCTTCTTCTCACCGCCGGAGAAGCCCTCGTTGACGTTGCGCTCGGCGAAGGAGGGGTCCATGTTGAGGCGCTCCATGGCCTCCTTGACCTCCTTCACCCAGGTGCGCAGCTTGGGGGCCTCACCGCGGACGGCGGTGGCGGAGGTGCGCAGGAAGTTCGACACGGAGACACCCGGGACCTCGACCGGGTACTGCATGGCGAGGAACAGGCCGGCGCGGGCGCGCTCGTCGACGGACATCTCCAGGACGTCCTCGCCGTCGAGGGTGACGGTGCCGCCGGTGACCGTGTACTTCGGGTGACCCGCGAGGGAGTAGGCGAGGGTCGACTTGCCGGAGCCGTTGGGGCCCATGATGGCGTGCGTCTCGCCCTGCTTCACGGTGAGGTCGACGCCCTTGAGGATCTCCTTCGTGGCGTTGTCGGCCTCGACGGTGACGTGCAGGTCTCGGATTTCAAGCGTTGCCATGGGTGCCTCAGGACTCCTGGGTGAGGGAGACGAGCACGTCGTCCCCTTCGATCTTTACGGGGTATACGGGGACGGGGCGCGTCGCCGGAAGGGCGTCGGGCTTGCCGGAGCGGAGGTCGAAGCGCGAGCCGTGCAGCCAGCACTCGATGTGGCAGTCGTCGACCTCGCCCTCCGACAGGGAGACGTTCGCGTGCGAGCAGATGTCGTGGATAGCGAACACCTCGCCCTCGGTCTGCACGATGGACAGGGGCGTGCCGTCGAGCTCCACCCGTTTCGGGGTGTCCTCCTCCAGCTCGCCCAGTCCACAGGCGCGTACGAAGGTCATGCGACCGCCGCCTCCAGCTCCTCCTCGATCCTGGCGATCAGACGCTCCTCGATGTCGGGGAGGCCGATCTGCTGGACCAGCTCGGCGAAGAAGCCGCGGACCACCAGACGGCGGGCCTCGTGCTCCGGGATGCCGCGGGCCATGAGGTAGAAGAGCTGCTCGTCGTCGAAGCGGCCGGTCGCCGAGGCGTGGCCGGCGCCGACGATCTCGCCGGTCTCGATCTCCAGGTTCGGCACGGAGTCGACCCGGGCGCCGTCGGTGAGGACGAGGTTCCGGTTCATCTCGTAGGTGTCGGTGCCCTCGGCCTTGGCCTCGATGAGCACGTCGCCGATCCACACGGCGTGCGCGTCGTCGCCCTGGAGCGCGCCCTTGTAGACGACGTTGGACTTGCAGTGCGGGACGTTGTGGTCGACCAGGAGGCGGTGCTCCTGGTGCTGGCCCTGGTCGGTGAAGTACAGGCCGAACAGCTCGGCCTCGCCGCCGGGGCCGGCGTACCGAACGCGCGGGTGCAGCCGGACGACGTCGCCGCCGAAGGTGACGACGACCGACTTCAGGGAGGCGTCGCGGCCGACGAGCGCGTTGTGCTGCGCGACGTGGACGGCCTTGTCGTCCCAGTCCTGGACGGAGACGACGGTGAGCTTGGCACCGTCGCCCAGGAGGTAGTCGACGTTGGCGGCGAGCACCGCGTCACCGGTGTGGTCGATGACCACGACGGCCTCGGCGAAGGCGCCCAGCTCGATCACCTGGTGGCCGAAGGCGGTGCCGCCCTCGCCGTGCACCGAGATGCGGACGGGCTCGGTGAGGACGGTCTCCTTGGGGACGGTCACGACCGAGGCCTTCTCGAACGCCGAGTAGGCCTGGGCGGCGACGCGGTCCACCGGGGTGCCGGCCTTGCCGAGCCGCTCGTCGTCGCGGCCGACGGCCTCGACGGTGACGCCCTCGGGGGCCTGGACCTCGACCTTCACGCCGTTGCCGGTGGTGACGGCGGTGCCGTCGTGCAGACCGCGCAGGCGCTCCAGCGGGGTGAACCGCCACTCCTCCTCACGGCCGTGCGGGACGGGGAAGTCCGCCACGTCGAAGGAGGGGGGCGCGCTCATGCGGGTGGCGACGGTCGACTCCGCGGCGACCGCGATCGAGCCCGCGGTCGTGGATCCCACGGGGATGTTCTGGGCCTCAGCCATGGCTGTCGTAGTGCTCTCTTTCCTGAATGGACGTCTGCTGTCGAGGGGGGCGGGTCAGCCGACCGCGCCTTCCATCTGCAGCTCGATCAGCCGGTTGAGCTCCAGCGCGTACTCCATCGGGAGCTCCTTGGCGATGGGCTCGACGAAGCCGCGCACGATCATCGCCATGGCCTCGTCCTCGCTCAGGCCGCGGCTCATCAGGTAGAAGAGCTGGTCCTCGGAGACCTTGGAGACGGTCGCCTCGTGTCCCATGGACACGTCGTCCTCGCGGACGTCCACATAGGGGTAGGTGTCCGAGCGGGAGATGGTGTCCACGAGCAGCGCGTCGCAGAGCACGTTCGACTTGGAGCCCGGGGCGCCCTCGCCGATCTCGATCAGACCGCGGTAGGAGGTGCGGCCGCCGCCGCGCGCCACGGACTTCGAGACGATGTTGGACGACGTGTTCGGCGCCATGTGGACCATCTTCGCGCCGGCGTCCTGGTGCTGGCCCTCGCCCGCGAAGGCGATGGACAGGGTCTCGCCCTTGGCGTGCTCGCCCATCAGGTAGACGGCCGGGTACTTCATCGTCACCTTGGAGCCGATGTTGCCGTCGATCCACTCCATGGTCGCGCCCTCGTAGGCGACGGCGCGCTTGGTGACCAGGTTGTAGACGTTGTTCGACCAGTTCTGGATGGTCGTGTAGCGGCAGCGGGCGTTCTTCTTGACGATGATCTCGACGACCGCGGAGTGCAGCGAGTCCGACTTGTAGATCGGGGCGGTGCAGCCCTCGACGTAGTGCACGTAGGCACCCTCGTCGACGATGATCAGGGTCCGCTCGAACTGGCCCATGTTCTCCGTGTTGATGCGGAAGTAGGCCTGGAGCGGGATCTCCACGTGCACGCCCTTCGGCACGTAGATGAAGGAGCCGCCCGACCACACGGCGGTGTTCAGGGCCGCGAACTTGTTGTCACCGGCGGGGATGACGGTCCCGAAGTACTCCTTGAAGAGCTCCGGGTGCTCCTTCAGCGCGGTGTCGGTGTCGAGGAAGATGACGCCCTGCTCCTCCAGGTCCTCGCGGATCTGGTGGTAGACGACCTCGGACTCGTACTGCGCGGCGACACCGGCGACGAGGCGCTGCTTCTCCGCCTCGGGGATGCCGAGCTTGTCGTACGTGTTCTTGATGTCCTCGGGCAGGTCCTCCCAGGACTCCGC
Organism: [Streptosporangium] indianense; assembly: GCF_021474405.1. Classification (GTDB taxonomy): domain Bacteria; phylum Actinomycetota; class Actinomycetes; order Streptomycetales; family Streptomycetaceae; genus Streptomyces; species Streptomyces indiaensis. The sequence goes on along the minus strand of NZ_JAKEIO010000170.1, from coordinate 6,045 downwards.
CTGCTTCTCCGTGGAGCGCACGAAGTACTTGATGTTGTCGAAGTCGATGCCGGAGAGGTCGGAGCCCCAGTTCGGCATGGGCTTCTTCTCGAACAGGCGCAGGCCCTTGAGACGGAGCTTGGTCATCCACTCCGGCTCGCTCTTCTTGTCGGAGATGTCCCGGACGACGTCCTCGTTGATGCCGCGCTTGGCGGAGGCGCCGGCCGTGTCGGAGTCGGCCCAGCCGTACTCGTACTTGCCCAGGCCCTCCAGCTCGGGGTGGGCAGTCTCCGTGGGGAGAGTCATGCGGGGTTCCTCCCGGCCGTGCTTGCAGATGCGTTGTGGGAAATCTTGGGGATGAACGTCGTGCAGACGCCGTCGCCGTGCGCGATGGTGGCGAGCCGCTGTACGTGCGTACCGAGCAGCTCGGCGAAAAATTCCGTCTCCGCCTCGCACAGTTGCGGAAACTGCTCGGCGACGTGGGCGACCGGGCAGTGGTGCTGGCAGAGCTGCTCACCCTGCTGCGGGTGGGGCGCGCTGCGCGCCGTAGCAGCGTACCCGTCGGCACTCAGGGCCTTGGCCAGCGCTTCGGTCCGCTTCTCGGGCGTGGCGCCCTCGACCGCACGGCGGTAGGCACCGGCCTGTGCGGCGATCCTGGCGCGGGCGAACGCGGCGATCGCCTCGCTGCCGCCCTCGCGGTCGGCGATCCAGCGCAGGGCGTCGGCGGCGAGCGTGTCGTACGACTGGTCGAAGGCGTCCCGGCCGCAGTCCGTCAGGGCGAACACCTTGGCCGGCCGGCCGCGGGTGCGCGCTCCGTACACGCGCCGCTCGCGCGCCTCCACGACACCGTCGCCCGTGAGGGCGTCGAGGTGCCGGCGTACGGCCGCCTGGGTGAGGCCCAGCCGCTCGGCGAGCTCGGCGACGGTCGAGGGGCCGTGGTCCAGGATGGACCGGGCGACCCGGTTGCGGGTGGACCGCTCCCCGGTCGCCAGCTCCTCGTGGGGTGCCTCGCCGACGTTTTTCACAACGCCATTGTTGCGTAATTCATCCGGACCGGGCAAGCCGCGCCCGCGGCAGCGACGGTGCCCTACGTCACTTAGGTAAACCTAATCTGACCTGCGGAAACGATCTCTGATCGATCAAACGGGTGGCAGGCGGCAGCCGTATCGGGGACACTCCACAACCATGCCCACACCCCCTCCGACCGGCCCTCTTGTCACCCGCGAGACGCTTCGGACGCAGCTCGAAGAGCTGGGCGTGCGCCCCGGTGAGACCCTCCTCGTGCACTCCTCGCTCAGCGCCCTCGGCTGGGTCAACGGCGGCGCCGTCGCGGTCGTGCAGGGGCTGCTCGACGCGCTCGGCCCGGAGGGCACGCTCGTGGTCCCCACCCAGACCGGCGACCTGTCCGACCCCGCCCTGTGGAGCAACCCGCCCGTGCCCCCGGAGTGGTGGGCGGCCATCCGCGCCACCATGCCCGCCTACGACCCGCGGATCACGCCCAGCCGCGGGGTCGGCGTCGTCCCGGAGACCGTGCGCACCTGGCCCGGCGCGCTGCGCAGCGCGCATCCGCAGACCTCCTTCGCGGCGCTCGGCCCCCGGGCGGCGGAGGTCCTCGACGGACACGCGCCCGACTGCCGGCTCGGTGAGCGCAGCCCGCTGGCGAAGCTGGAGGCCATGGGCGCCCGGGTGCTGCTGCTCGGCGCCGGCTACGCCTCCTGCACGAGCTTCCACCTCGCCGAGTACCGGATCCCGTCCCCGCGCGTCGCCGTCGGCCGGCCGGGGCCGGACGGCTGGGAGACGGTGACCGAGGTGTCGATCAGCTCGGACCGTTTCGACGAGCTGGGCTACGACTTCGAACGGGACCGCCCCGTCGTCCGCGGAAAGGCCGGCGCGGCCGAGGTGCGGCTGTTCCCGGTGGCGGACGCGGTGGCCTACGCCGAGCGGTGGCTGGCGGTCCACCGGCCCCGTGATGAGGAATTCCCGCACCCGCCGGTCTGAGCCCCGACCGGCCTACCTAGACTCTGGAACCATGCGAAGTGAGCCCGTGATCCAGGTCCAGGCCCTGGTGAAGCGGTACGGCACGAAGACCGCGGTGGACGGGCTCGACCTGGTGGCCCGGACGGGCGTGACCGCCGTGCTCGGCCCCAACGGGGCGGGCAAGACGACCACGGTCGAGACCTGCGAGGGGTACCGGAAGCCGGACTCCGGCACGGTGCGCGTCCTGGGCCTCGACCCGGTGGGACAGTCCGCGGACCTGCGGCCCCGCATCGGCGTGATGCTCCAGTCCGGCGGCGTCTACTCGGGCTCCCGGGCCGACGAGATGCTCCGCCACGTGGCGAAACTGCACGCGCACCCCCTGGACGTGGACGCGCTGATCGAGCGCCTGGGCCTCGGCTCCTGCGGCCGTACGACGTACCGGCGGCTGTCCGGCGGGCAGCAGCAGCGGCTGGCGCTGGCCATGGCCGTGGTCGGGCGGCCGGAACTGGTCTTCCTCGACGAGCCGACCGCCGGACTCGACCCGCAGGCCCGCCGCGCCACCTGGGACCTCGTGCGGGACCTGCGCGCCGACGGCGTCTCCGTCGTCCTCACCACCCACTACATGGACGAGGCCGAGCAGCTCGCGGACGACGTGGCGATCATCGACGCGGGCCGGGTCATCGCCCAGGGCTCCCCCGAGGAGCTGTGCCGGGGCGGCGCCGAGAACACGCTGCGCTTCACCGGCCGGCCGGGCCTCGACGTGGGCTCCCTGCTGAAGGCCCTGCCCGCCGACTGCTCGGCCGCCGAGCTGACGCCCGGCTCCTACCGGGTCGTCGGCAAGGTCGACCCCCAGCTGCTCGCGACGGTGACCTCCTGGTGCGCCCAGCACGGCGTGATGCCGGAGAAGATCTCCGTCGAGCGGCACACCCTGGAGGACGTCTTCCTGGAGCTCACCGGTAAGGAGCTGCGTTCATGATCCCGCAGCACATCGAGGCCGGCCGGGGGTCCGGGGGTCGTCCCCCGGGAAAGCACAGCCTGGAGCTCACCGGCAAGGAGTTGCGTTCATGACCGCCACCGGCACCGGGACGTACACGCCGAAGCCCGGCGCGGCGCCCCTCCCCCGCATGATCGCGGCCCAGGCCGCGCTCGAGACGAAGATGCTGCTGCGCAACGGCGAGCAGCTGCTGCTGACCGTCGTCATCCCGACCCTGCTCCTGGTGCTGTTCAGCACCGTGGACATCGTCGACACCGGCGCCGGTGAGGCGGTCGATTTCCTGGCGCCCGGCATCCTCGCGCTCGCGGTGATGTCGACCGCGTTCACCGGCCAGGCCATCGCCACCGGCTTCGAACGCCGCTACGGCGTGCTGAAGCGGCTCGCCTCCTCGCCCCTGCCGCGCTGGGGCCTGATGACGGCGAAGACGGTGTCGGTCCTGGTCACCGAGATGCTCCAGGTGATCCTGCTCACGGTGATCGCCTTCGCCCTCGGCTGGTCGCCGCAGGGCAACCCGATCGCCGTCCTGCTGCTCCTGGTCCTCGGCACGGCCGCCTTCTCGGGCCTGGGTCTGCTGATGGCCGGGACGCTGAAGGCCGAGGCGACGCTGGCCGCGGCCAACCTGGTGTTCCTGCTGCTCCTCGTGGGCGGCGGGGTCATCGTGCCGCTGGACAAGTTCCCCCCGGGCGCGCAGGACGTGCTGGGCCTGCTGCCGATCTCGGCGCTGTCCGACGGGCTGCGGGACGTGCTCCAGCACGGCGCCGGGATGCCCTGGGGCGACCTGGCGATCCTGGCCGTTTGGGCGGTCGTGGGCCTGGCGGCGGCCGGGAAGTTCTTCCGCTGGGAGTAGGGACGGTGCCCTGTGACGGACCCTCGTGAACGGATGCACAAGCAGCGGCCTACGATGGTTCGCGTGCCACACGTGACCCGCGCCGACGCCCAGGCCGTCCTGCGCAACCCGCTCGCCTTCATCGCCGAGCGCTGGACCCCGGAACCCCGGACGGTCCGGCGCGCGGCCCTGACCGCACTGCTGATGTCGGTGATCATCGTCGTCACCGGCGGCGCCGTACGGCTCACCGGCTCGGGCCTGGGCTGCCCGACCTGGCCCAAGTGCACCGACGACTCGCTCACCGCCACCAGCGCGATGGGCTTCCACGGCGCGATCGAGTTCGGCAACCGCATGCTGACGTACGTGCTGTGCGCCGCCGTCGGCTGGGCGATCATCGCCGCGCGCTCGCAGAAGCCGTACCGGCGGGGCCTCGTCCGGCTGGGCTGGGCGCAGTTCTGGATCGTGATGAGCAACGCGATCCTCGGCGGCATCGTGGTGCTGGTGGGTCTCAACCCGTACACGGTCGCGGCCCACTTCGTGGCGACGTCCGCGCTCATCGCGGTCGCCACGGTGATGTGGCAGCGCACCCGTGAGGGCGACGCGGCGCCGCGCCCGCTGGTCGGCAAGGCCGTGCAGCAGCTGGTGTGGTTCCTGGTCGCGGCGGCCGTCCTGCTCATCCTGGTCGGCACGGTCGTCACCGGCGCCGGCCCGCACGCGGGCGACTCCAGCGAGGTCGAGCGGATGCCGGTCGACTGGGAGACGGTCAGCAAGCTGCACGCCGTGCTGGCGTGGATCGTGGTGACGCTGACCTTCGCCCTGTGGTTCGTCCTCAAGGCGGTCGACGCGCCGCGGAACCCGCTGAACCGCACCCGCGAGCTGTTCCTGATCCTCCTCGCGCAGGGCGTCATCGGGTACGTCCAGTACTTCACGGACCTGCCCGAGATCCTGGTCGGTGCGCACATGCTGGGCTCGGCCGTGATGTGGATCTGGGTGCTGCGGGTGGTGCTGTCGCTGCGCGAGCGCCCCGAAGCTGCCGTGGACCTGCCCGGACCCCCCGCCGCGGCCACCCTCACCAAGGCCTAAGGCCTGTCGAGCCCGTACACCCGGCGCGCGTTGCCCGACGCCAGCATCCCGGCGACCCGCTGCGCGTCGGCCAGTGACCAGGCGCCCTCGGCGACCCAGGTGCCCAGCACCCGCCCCAGGGCCTCACGGAACAGGCGGGCGCCCACCACGTGCAGTTCGGGCAGCCCCCGGGCGCCGGTGGAGAAGAGGATCTTGCCGAAGGGTGCCAGTTCCAGGATCTCCGCGAGAACCGTCGCGGCCCGGGCGCCCGTGCGGACCAGGGCGGCGCCGCAGTCCACGTGGACGTGCGGGAAGACGCCGGCGAGATGGGCGGCCTGCCGGTGGTACGGATAGCCGTGCAGCAGGACCAGGTCCGTGCGGAGGCCGGCGGTGGCCCGTACGAAGTCCGTCAGCAGTATCGGGTCCGTACGGTCGTTCCTCAGCCCCGGTGCGCCCAGCCCCGCGTGCAGCTGGAGCGGCAGCCCCGAGGCGACCGCGCTCCACAGCAGGTGCCGCAGCAGCACCGGGTCGCTCAGCTCGGCGCCGACACCGCGCCCGGCGAACCAGCGGTCGGCCGCGCCGCGCACCTCCCCCGGCCCGGGCGGCTCCGGAGCCAGCGCGAGGCCGTGCCGTACGCCGGCGACCGAGGTGAAGGCAACGGCGTGGGCGGCGGCCGCGTGCACCGACTCGGCGAGGTTCGCGAGGAAGGACTCGACGGTCCCGGAGGTGTCGGCGACCTGCTCGGCGAGGAGTTCCAGGCGCACGATCTCGCGGGCCTCGGCGGCTCCCGTACCGGCCATCTCGCCGGGCTGCGTCAGGTCGCCGGGGAGGCCGGTGTCGACCAGGTACGTCGTGATGCCGCTGCCGCGCAGGAGGCGGCGGCCAGACTCCAGGACGCCCAGTTCACGGCGTCGGGCCAGGTAGCGGGCGGGTGCGCAGTGGGGTTCGAGGCCGAGCAGGGGCGGGCACCAGCGCCGCACGGCGAAGCCGGTCTGGGTGTCGAAGAGGGTGGTGCCGGGGGCGGGCGGGCCCTCGGTGTGGCTGAGGTGGGCCTCGAAGGTGCCGAGGCCCAGCTCCGTGCGCAGCACTCCGTGGCAGTACTGGTCCACCAAGGACGGCGTTTCGATCATCCGGGCCTCCCGGTGTGGACCCTGCTGTTCCAAGGGTCCTAACGGGTGAACCGGGGTCGAGGTCGCGGTCCCGGGGG
>NZ_JAKEIO010000169.1 GCF_021474405.1 [Streptosporangium] indianense | reverse complement strand
GGGGGGGGGGGGGGGGGCGTGCGGGGCGGGGACCGGAGCGGGGCGGGCCTGTCCGGCCGCGGGGGACGAGGTGACGGTGTGCTGCGGCGGCGGCAGATGGAAGCTGCCGGTGTCCGACATGGAGACCGGCTGCGCCGGGTCGGCGGCGTGCCGGGGATCGAACGGCACCGCCTGTGCGTTGTGCCGGTCGGGTTCGGAAGCGTGGCGCCCGCCCGGCTCCGACGCCTCGCCCTCGTCACGCCTCTGCGAGGACCGCTCCCCGCCTGTCCCCGAGGGGGCGGACGGTTCCTCCCTCGGGCCCAGCCCCTTCGCTCTCTCCAGTGGCCCCTCGGGGGCGAATCCTGCCGGCAGCGGCCCCAGTTGGTCGAAGATCTCGATCAGCTCGTCGTCCGGGCCCGGCTCCGGAAGCAGCTCCGCAGCGGCGGCGAGCGCCTTGCGCGCCCCCGTGGCCGTGCGGAAGCGTGCCTCCGGATCCGGCTGGAGCAGCGAGGCCACCACCTGCCACAGCGGCTCCGGAATGCCCTTGGGCGCACCGGGCGTCCCGTGCTCGGCGAAGTACTGGATGAGCGCCTTGCTGTCCGGTTTGGCGCCCTCCAGCAGATACAGCGCGACCAGCCCCACGGCGAACAGGTCGGCGGGGAAGTCCGGTTCGGCCCCCATCATCTGCTCGGGCGCGAGGTAACCGGGCGTCCCCACCACAAGGTTGGTCTCCGTCAGACGGGGCTCACCCAGCCGCATCGCGATGCCGAAGTCGGACAGCCGCAGCCGCGGCCGGCCCGTGCCCGTGGCCTCCAGCAGCACATTGGCCGGCTTCACGTCACGGTGGACGACGTCCTCCGCGTGCACCGCGGCCAGGCCCGCCAGCAGCTGATCGAGCAGGGTGCAGACGAAGGCCGGCGGGAGCGGGCCGTAGTCCCCGACGAGATGGACGAGCGAGCCGCCCGCGACCAGGTCCATGGTGAACAGGACCTTGTCGTCGTCCGCGGCCCAGCTGGTCGGGGCCAGCACATGCGGGTGATCGATCCGCAGGGCCTGTTCCCGCACGAAGCGAAGCAGCGAGTGCGCGTCGCTCTGGAGCAGGACCTTGGCGGCCACATAGCGGCGGCGGCGGTGGTCCCAGGCGCGCCAGACGGCACCGACCCCTCCGCGTCCGATCGGGTCGACCAGTTCGTACCGGCCGGCGAAGACCTCACCCATGGCTGTACGTCGCTCCTCCCCCTGCGGCTTCCCCCCTTGCTTCCCCTCGGTGAGCGCTACGACTCCCCGACGGACGAAACGGGCTCCCCCGAACCCCCCGAACCCTGATTCCCCTCGACCCCACGGGCTCCCCCGAACCCTTGAGATTCCGGGCTCCCCCGAACCCCGGCTCCCCCGATGAGTGATACGTCCCCCCTCGCGTCGACCGGTCCCCCGTACGGAACACGCCCCCTCATGTCCGCCCGTACCGTGACGCATCCCCCGTCACCTCACTCGCGCCCGCTGCCGAACCCCCTTCGGCGGTCGGGCGGTGGATCAGTTCTGGTGGGACTGGTAGTGCGTGACGGCGTCCGAGGTGCGGCCGGCGCCGTAGACCCGGAGGAACTCTGCCAGCTCCGGATGGCTCGGGGCGAGAGTGTCGGCGGCGTCGATGATGTCGCCCGCCGCCGCGACCGACCGCAGCAGCGACTGGATCTCGCGCACGACGCGCTTGACCGTGGGCGCCCCCGAACTGCTCGTCGTCTGCGTGGTGTTGCTCAGCACTGAGCCCCCCTGCGACTTCTTGATCTCCTCCATGCGCTCGGTGGCCTCGGCCGCGCTCACACTGCCGTCCGCGACCTGCCCCGCCAGGTCCTGCAGCAGCTGCACCCGCTGCACCACGGCCGGGTTACCGATCTTCGCCCGCTGACCACTCATCAGCTGGGACAACATCGGCGCGGACAGTCCCAGAACCCCCGCGAGACGAGCCTGGTTGAGACCAAGATCGTCGATGAGCCTACGGAAGAGCGCCCCCAGTGGCTCCCCGTACCAGTTCCGCTGCAGTTCCCGCGCTCTTGCGGTCGCTTCCTGCTGTGCGGCGTCCATTGCGTCTCCCCATCGCTTCCCCATGTACGGCGGTTCGCGGTAGCGAACCACGCCGAGCATCTTACGGAGAGTGGTCGGCGACGGGGACCCCCAATCTTTTTGCGGAACCACGGGGGAGACCCGGTACTCTGGTCTCCGACGCCCGCCGGGATGCGGTTTTCTCCGGCCGGACGTCCCCTTCCGGGGCCTTAGCTCAGTTGGTAGAGCGCTGTCTTTGCATGGCAGATGTCAGGGGTTCGACTCCCCTAGGCTCCACTCCGGACATGCCCTCCGAGCTGCGGAAACGCGATCTCGGGGGGCATGTCGCATGTCGGCGCGGAGAGCGGGGACGCCTGTTTCACGTGAAACAGCCCGGCGGGGCGGAAGACCCTCAAGTCTCCCGCCCCGCCGGGCTGTTCGATCAGGCGCCCTCAGGAACCGTCGTCGCGCCGGGAGGCCTCGTCCTCGGCCTGCTTCGCCTCGACCTCCGGATCCAGGGCCGACGGGCCGGTACCGTCCACGGACGACAGGCGCCCCGACTCGGGGACCTCCGTCGCAGCCGGTGGCTCCACCAGCCAGTCCGGGTTGGCCTGCTTGTCCCACCACTTCCACGCGGCGAAAGCACCACCGGCGACCGCGCCCAGAATCACCAGCGTCTTCACGGCCTTGCCGGCCTTGGCCCGCCGTTCGTGCCTGCGGACCAGCCTCTGGATCTCCTTGGGCGTGACCTGTCCGCGCAGTGCGGACAGGGCGGCCGCACTCCGGGCCGCGGCCTCGGTCGTGACAGGCACGGCCGCGGCCACTGCCTGCTCGATCCTCGGACGCGAGTACTCCGCCGCCTGGCGAGCGGCCTTGCGGGTGCGCTCGGCGGCCTCCTGGGCGGCCTGGTCGACCTTCGGCGGCACATGCGTGCGGGCCTGCTCCAGATACGGCTGCACATAAGTGCCGTACTGGACGCGCGCCTGCCCTGCGGCCTGCGTCACCTTGGGCGCTAGCCGTACGCGTGCCTCGTGTGCGTAGTGCGCGGCCCTGTCCTTGGCCGTGTCGGCGTAGGGCGCCACCACTTCCGCGGCGTGCAGCACGCTGTCCTTCGCCGAACCAGTCGCGGCGCGCACGCTGTCGATGCGGGTCACGGGTTCCTCCTCCTCGGTGGCGTACGGTATTTCGACTTTCCACCCTTTTACGGATCATGCCTCCCGGCACACGACCAGGCATGCGCGGAAGGGCATCCGGGTCACGGGAACCGGCTTTCAAACGCCGATCACGTGCAATAGCGGATGAATAGGGGACAACAGGAGCTTGTCGTCGACAATGCCACGGATCGCCGCCGAGCGCCCCCGCCCTGGGACTACTCGACTGGTTTTTACGTACACCCGTCGAGGGTTTCCCCCCGCTGCCACGAGGTCGGGCGACGCGGCGGCCTGTCCGTGCGAGGATCGGGGAGTCACGGAAAGACAACGGAAGGCAGATCGTGGCCGAGCAGCTCTACGCCACCCTGAAGACCAATCACGGCGACATCGACGTCCGGCTTCTGCCGAACCACGCGCCCAAGACGGTCAAGAACTTCGTCGAGCTCGCCCAGGGCGAGCGGGAGTGGACCCACCCGGAGACGGGCCAGAAGACCACGGACAAGCTCTACGACGGCACGGTCTTCCACCGGGTGATCAGCGGCTTCATGATCCAGGGCGGTGACCCGCTGGGCAACGGCACCGGCGGCCCCGGCTACCAGTTCGAGGACGAGTTCCACCCGGACCTGCGCTTCGACAAGCCCTACCTGCTCGCGATGGCCAACGCCGGCCCCGGCACCAACGGCTCGCAGTTCTTCATCACCGTCTCCCCGACGGCGTGGCTGAACCGCAAGCACACCATCTTCGGCGAGGTCACCGACGCGGCCAGCCAGAAGATCGTGGACACCATCGCCACGACCCAGACGAACCCGCGCACCGACCGTCCGCTCAACGACGTGGTCATCGAGTCGGTCGTCATCGAGACCCGCTGAGCGCGAGGGCTTCCGCGGGGAATCCCGTGACGGCCCCCGCAGGCCATCACATGCAGGCGCCCGCAGGGAACCAATCGCCCCGCTCATCCGTAAGGATGAGCGGGGCGGGCTTTTCTCACACGACCTAGGGGAGACCATGGACGACCAGGCTGCGGGCAGCCCGCAGGACGCCCACAGCGTCCCCATGTGCTACCGCCACCCGGACCGCGAAACGGGCATCCGCTGCACCCGCTGCGAGCGCCCCATCTGCCCCGAATGCATGGTCAACGCCTCCGTCGGCTTCCAGTGCCCCGAATGCGTCCGTACCGGCTCCGGCACCGGCCACTCGCCCTCGGCCGCCATGCCCCGGACGATCGCGGGCGGCTCCGTCGCCGCCGACCCCCGGCTGCTGACCAAGATCCTCATCGGCATCAACCTGGCCGTGTTCATCGCCGTCCAGGTCCACGAGTCGCTGCTGAACGACATCGTCCTCCTGGGTGCCTGGCCGCCCGCGCCCTTCACGCCCACCCAGGGTGTGGCGGGAGGCGAGTGGTACCGCATGGTCACGTCGATGTTCACGCACCAGGAGATCTGGCACATCGCGTTCAACATGCTCAGCCTGTGGTGGCTCGGCGGACCCCTGGAGGCGGCGCTCGGCCGCGCCCGCTACCTCGCCCTGTACTTCATCTCGGGGCTCGCCGGCAGCGCCCTGGCCTACCTGCTGGCCTCCCCGACCACGGCGACCCTGGGCGCCTCCGGCGCGATCTTCGGCCTCTTCGGCGCGACGGCCGTGCTGATGCGCCGGCTCAACTACGACATGCGGCCGATCATCGCGCTGCTGGTGATCAACCTGATCTTCACCTTCAGCCCTGGCTTCAACATCTCGTGGCAGGCCCACATCGGTGGCCTGGTCGCCGGGGTCGTCGTCGGATACGCCATGGTCCACGCCCCGCGCGAGCGCCGGGCACTGGTCCAGTACGGCACCTGTGCGCTGGTCCTCGGCATGGTCGTGCTCATGACCGTGTTGAGGACGGCGCAGCTCGCCTGACCAGGCGTTGTCCACAGCGGGTGCCGGATCTTGTGCACACCGTGCGGGAACACATGTGCCCCCTGTCGCCGACCTGCGTTTCCGCAGGTCAGGCAGGGGGCGAACAGGTTTTCGAGTGCCGGTATTTCCGTCATACCGGCGTCAACGTCCAACGGGTTATCCACAGATCGTCTTCATTATCCCCATGTGGAAAACCGCTGTGGATAACTCAGCGAACACCCCTGGGCAGAGGTGCGTTCACCGTCCGGTGACCCCTACTTCCACTGGGTCGAGACACCGAATCCGGCGGCGATGAAACCGAATCCCACGACGATGTTCCAGTTGCCCAGCGAGTCGATGGGCAGCGATCCGTCGGTGACGTAGAAGACGACGATCCAGGCCAGGCCGATGAGGAACATGGCCAGCATGACGGGCGCGACCCAGGCACGGTTGGTCAGCTTGATCGCGGTCGTCTGCTTGGCAGGCGGCGGCGTGTAGTCGGCCTTCTTGCGGATACGTGACTTCGGCACGAGGGTCTCTCCTGTCGATGCGCTGCGTGGCCGCGCAGGTAACTGGGTCGGTCTCGGGGCAGCGTAAGGGGACTCCGATTGCTCCCCCGGGCGTCCGTTAGCGTAGTGCTTCCGCCGCGCCGAAGGAGATAAGGGTACGTTGAGCAATTCTGCCGACTCCCCCGGGACGGGATCCACCCCTGAGCGCGCGCGCCGTTTCCGGCCCGTGCGCATCCTCACGGCGGCCGTGTTCGCTCTCGCGGGGCTGATCTTCTTCACCAGCTTCAACACCGCCAAGGGCACCAACATCCGTACGGACACCTCGCTGCTCAAGCTGTCCGACCTCATCCACGAGCGCAGCCGTGAGAACGGGAAGCTGGACGAGACCAACGGCACCCTGCGCCAGGAGATAGAGGCCCTCGCCGAGCGGGACGACGGCAGTACCAAGGCGGAGGACGACAAGCTCAGCGCGCTGGAGAAACGCGCGGGCACCCAGAAGCTCAAGGGCGACTCGCTCACGGTCACGCTCAACGACGCCCCGCCGGACGCCACCGCCAAGCTGCCGGGCTACCCCGAGCCGCAGCCGGACTACCTGGTCATCCACCAGCAGGACCTCCAGGCCGTGGTGAACGCGCTGTGGCAGGGCGGGGCGAAGGGCATCAAGGTCATGGACCAGCGGCTGATCTCGACCAGCGCGGTGCGCTGCGTGGGCAACACCCTGATCCTCCAGGGGCGCGTGTACTCGCCGCCCTACAAGATCACGGCCATCGGTGATCCGGGCAGGCTGAAGAACGCGCTCGCGGCCTCCGCGGCGATCCAGAACTACATGGTCTACGTCAACGTCTACGGGCTCGGCTGGAAAGTCGAGGAGAACGGCCCGGTGACTCTGCCCGGCTACTCGGGCACAGTGGATCTGCACTACGCGAAGCCCGTGGAGTAGCGGCCAGGCCGGGGGAGCTGCCGGTGCGCGTGATCGTCAGGACCGTCAGCGAACTGTGCGTCACCGTCGGCAGCGTGATCGTGCTGTTCGTCGTCTACGTGCTCTTCTGGACCGGTGTGCGGGCCGACGGCGTCATGGACGACCAGATCGACCTGCTCCGGAAGGAGTGGTCGAAGCCCCGCCCGCCGGCCGGCGCCTCCCCGGCGGGGCCGGTGAAGCCCGCGCCCTACGCCGAGGGCAGACCCTTCGCGATCATGTACATTCCGCGGCTCGGTTTCACGTGGAACAAGCCCGTGCTCGAAGGCACCGCCACCGGCACCTTGAAGAAGGGGCTGGGGCATTACACGGAGACCGCTGAGCTCGGGCAGCGGGGGAACTTCGCGGTCGCCGGCCACCGCCGCACCTACGGCGACCCCTTCAAGGACTTTCCCGAGCTCAGGCGGGGTGACGCGGTGGTGCTGACGGACGGCACGACCTGGTTCACGTATCGGATCGACAAAGGCCCGTACAAAACAGTGCCCTCGGACATCGAGGTGATCGACCCTGTCCCACGTACATCCGGGTACACGCGTGCGGGCCGGTACCTGACGCTGACCACGTGTGAACCGGAATGGGGACACAGTCACCGGCTGATCGTCTGGGCGCACCTGGACACCACCCAGCCCGTGGAGGCCGGGAAACCAGAGGCCCTGCGCCGTTAGTCTGGTGGCTGTACGGCGTGGGTCTGGTGCCGTGGTACGACGGAAGGGACGGCATGTACGGCTGGATCTGGCGGCATCTGCCGGGGAACACCTGGGTGAAGGCAGTGATCTCACTCGTCCTGGTCGTGGCCGTGGTCTACGTCCTCTTCCAGTACGTCTTCCCGTGGGCGGAACCGCTGCTGCCCTTCAACGATGTGACGGTGGACAACCAGTGAGCGCGCGCATTCTCGTCGTCGACAACTACGACAGCTTCGTCTTCAACCTGGTCCAGTACCTGTACCAGCTGGGCGCCGAGTGCGAGGTCCTGCGTAACGACGAGGTGTCGACGGCCCACGCCCAGGACGGCTTCGACGGGGTGCTGCTCTCCCCCGGGCCCGGTACGCCGGAGCAGGCCGGCGTGTGCGTCGACATGGTCCGGCACTGCGCGGACACCGGCGTCCCGGTCTTCGGTGTCTGCCTCGGCATGCAGTCGATGCAGGTGGCGTACGGCGGTGTGGTGGACCGGGCGCCGGAGCTGCTGCACGGCAAGACCTCCCTGGTCGAGCACGGCGGGGGCGGCGTCTTCGCGGGACTGCCCTCGCCCTTCACGGCGACGCGTTACCACTCCCTGGCCGCCGAGTCGGCCACGGTCCCGGACGAGCTGGAGGTCACGGCCCGCACGCACGACGGCATCGTGATGGGCCTCAGACACCGCGAACTTCCGGTCGAGGGCGTGCAGTTCCACCCCGAGTCGGTGCTGACCGAGCACGGGCACCGGATGCTGGCCAACTGGCTGGTGGAGTGCGGCGACCAGGGTGCCGTGGCGAGGTCGGCCGGGCTCGCCCCGGTGGTGGGCAGGGCCACGGCGTGACCGCGCTGCGCCCCGAGCGCGAGTCCGACACCTCGTACGGGCAGCAGTCGTACGGGGCGCGGGGTGCGTTCGAGGAGTGGTCGGGCGGGGAGTCGTACGGGGTGACCCCGCACGCGCAGCCGCAGCAGCCGTACACGTCGTACGAACCCCTGCCGGACGAGACGTATCTGCCGCCCGCCGACGAGGAGACGGTGGCGCTGCGGATTCCGGATCCCCCGCCGGAGACCGGCGCCGCCACGGCGGGTTCTGCGGCTTCCTCCGCCTCCCGCCGGATCGACCCCGCCCGCGGTGGGCGCGCGGCCCGCAGAAAGGCCGCCAAGCGCCGTCACGGGCGCCATGGGGGAGCGTCGGAGCCGTCGGGCAGCCCCTCCGCCCGCCACGGCGGCGGGGGCCGGAGCGGGGCGCCGCTGTCGCGCGTCGAGGCGCGGCGGCAGGCGCGGGCGCGCAAGCCGGGCGCGGCGGTCGTCGCGAGCCGGGCGATCGGCGAGGTGTTCATCACCACCGGCGTGCTGATGCTGCTGTTCGTCACCTACCAGCTGTGGTGGACGAACGTGCGGGCGCACGCCCAGGCCGGCAAGGAGGCCAGCAGCCTCCAGAACGACTGGGCGAGCGGCAAGCGGAACCCGGGGGCCTTCGAACCGGGGCAGGGTTTCGCCATCCTGCACATTCCGAAGCTGGACGTGGTGGTGCCGATCGCCGAGGGGACCAGCAGCAAGGGCGTGCTCGACCGGGGCATGGTCGGTCATTACGCCGAGGGTGCGCTGAAGACGGCGATGCCCGGTGACAGGACCGGCAACTTCGGGCTCGCGGGTCACCGCAACACCCATGGGGAACCGTTCCGGTACATCAACAGGCTCGCTCCGGGCGATCCGATCGTCGTGGAGACACAGGACGAGTACTTCGTCTACAAGATGGCGTCGATCCTGCCGGTGACACCGCCGAGCAAC
Source organism: [Streptosporangium] indianense (assembly GCF_021474405.1). GTDB lineage: Bacteria > Actinomycetota > Actinomycetes > Streptomycetales > Streptomycetaceae > Streptomyces > Streptomyces indiaensis. Next base: position 4,762 of record NZ_JAKEIO010000169.1, on the reverse strand, counting down.
ACGAGCGTGCTCAATCCCGTGCCCAAGGGGTCCGGATTCACCAAGCCCGGCCGTTACATCACGCTGACCACGTGCACGCCGGAGTTCACCAGTAAGTACCGGATGATCGTCTGGGGCAAGATGGTCGAGGAACGGCCGCGCAGCAAGGGCAAGCCGGATGCGCTCGTCAGTTAAGGGCAGATGACCAGTGGCAGCGACCACCGACACGGATCACGAAGAGCACACCGGCAGGGGGTCCCGGCCGCCCGCGGCACGACGCCGTGTCGGGCCGGTCGCGATGGCGGTCAGCTTCTTCGGGGAACTCCTCATCACCGCGGGCCTGGTCCTCGGCCTGTTCGTCGTCTATTCGCTGTGGTGGACGAACGTGGTCGCCGACCGTGCGGCGGGCAAGCAGGCGGACGAGGTCCGTGAGGACTGGGCGCACGGCCGGGGCGGTCCGGGTGTGCTGGACACGCACAACGGCATCGGGTTCCTGCACGTGCCGTCGATGCGCAACGGTGAGGTCCTGGTCGAGAAGGGGACGTCGAGCGAGATCCTCAACGACGGTGTCGCCGGCTACTACACCGACCCGGTCAAGGCGACCCTGCCGATGTCCGGCAAGAACGGGAACTTCTCCCTCGCCGCCCACCGGGACGGCCACGGTGCGAAGTTCCACAACATCGACAAGATCGGCAAGGGCGACCCGATCGTCTTCGAGACCAAGGACAAGTGGTACGTCTACAAGGTCTACGGCACCCTTCCCGAGACGTCGAAGTTCAACGTCAAGGTCCTCTCGGAGGTACCGGAGGAGTCGGGCCGGAAGAAGCCGGGCCACTACATCACGCTGACGACCTGCACGCCGGTGTACACGAGCACGTACCGGTACGTGGTGTGGGGCGAGCTGGAGCGTGTGGAGAAGGTGGACGCGGACCGCACACCGCCGAAGGAACTGCGCTGACGACGCTCCCGGCGGGAGAACAACAGCAGGCATGACGATGGCCCGGCCTCCCTCGGGGAGCCCGGGCCATCACTGTCGTGCGGTGTCGTGTCAGTCGTCTTCGTTGGTGCCGCTGAGGCCGCCGAAGAGGCCGCCGTTTCCGCCGCCGCCGTTGTTGTTGCCGCCGTTGTTTCCGAGGCCGACCGTCTGGAGGGTGATCGTCGTCCCTGCCGGGTCGTCGACCTCCTGGTTGGGGCCGGGGTTCTGGGCGGCGACGAGGGCGTTGTCGCTCTGGTCGCTGCCCTCGGCGAACTGGATGTTGGTGAAGCCCTGCTGCGCGAGGGTCTGCTTGGCCTGGCCGACCGTCTGACCGACGACCTGCGGGACCTTGACCTTCTGCTGCTGCTTCTTCTTGCCGATCTGGATGTTCACCGACGAGTTCGGGTCGACCGACGTGCCCGCCTGCGGCGTGGTCTGGATGACCTTGCCGACCTGGTTGTCGTCGTCGGTCTCCACCTCGGTGCAGTTGCCGACCAGGTCGCTGGCCTGCATCTGCTGCTTGGCGGCGTCACAGCTCTGGCCGAGCACGTCCGGGACGGTGGACTTCTCCGCCTCCTTGGCCACGGTCAGGGTGATCGTGGAACCCTTCTCCTGCTCCGTGTCGCCCTTCGGGTCCTGGTCGGTGACCACGCCGGGGGTGCGGTCGGACTCCTCGGTCTTCTGCTCGACCTTGAAGCCCTTGGCATCGAGTTGGGCCGCGGCCTTGTCGTAGGTCAGGCCCGTGACGTCCGGCACGGTCACCTTCGGCGCCCCCGTCGACACGACCAGGGAGACGGTGTCGCCCTTGTTGACGTCCACCCCCGCCTTCGGGTTCTGGGTGCAGATCCTGCCCTCGGGCTGGTTGTCGCAGGGCTTGCTGGAGAAGGACAGTTCCAGGTCGGCGTTCTTGGCCAGCTGCTGGGCGCTCTTCTTCGACTCGCCGATGAAGTTGGGTGCCGCGAACGCGTCGTTGCTCGCGCCGTCGCCGCTGAACGCCCACCGGCCGATCAGGATCGCTCCGACCAGGACCAGGATGCCGGCCACGACCAGCAGGATCGTGGAGGTGCTGGACTTGCGCTGCTGCCCGCGGCGCCGGTCGGGGCGGTCGTCGTAGCCGTAGCCGCCGTCGTCCGGGTTCATGGGGGGCAGCATGGACGTGGCGCCCGCGCCGGAGTCCGCGCGCAGGGCCGTCGTCGGCTGGTCGTCGGGGTAGCCGCCGTAGCCCACGGAGCCCATCGCGGCCGTGGCGGCGACCGGCTGGCCGTCGAGGCAGGCCTCGATGTCGGCGCGCATCTCGTCGGCCGACTGGTACCGGTAGTCCGGGTCCTTGACGAGCGCCTTCAGCACGATCGCGTCCATCTCGGGCGTGATCTCGGGGTCGAAGACGCTCGGCGACTGCGGCTCCTCCCGGACGTGCTGATAGGCCACGGCCACCGGGGAGTCGCCGACGAAGGGCGGACGGACGGTCAGCAGCTCGTAGAGCAGACAGCCGGTGGAGTACAGGTCGGAACGGGCGTCGACCTGCTCGCCCTTGGCCTGCTCCGGCGAGAGGTACTGGGCGGTGCCGATGACCGCGGAGGTCTGCGTCATCGTCATGCCGGAGTCGCCCATCGCGCGGGCGATGCCGAAGTCCATGACCTTGACCTGGCCGTTGCGGGTGAGCATGACGTTGGCCGGCTTGATGTCACGGTGGACGATGCCGGCGCGGTGGGAGTACTCCAGGGCCTGGAGGATGCCGATGGTCATCTCCATGGCACGCTCCGGCAGCAGCTTGCGGCCGGAGTGCAGCAGCTCACGCAGGGTCGAGCCGTCCACGTACTCCATGACGATGTACGGGATCGACACGTTGTCGATGTAGTCCTCGCCCGTGTCGTAGACCGCGACGATCGCGGGATGGTTGAGCGAGGCGGCCGACTGGGCCTCCCGGCGGAACCGTGCCTGGAAGGAAGGGTCACGCGCGAGATCCGCGCGCAGCGTCTTCACCGCCACGGTGCGTCCGAGGCGGGTGTCATGCGCGAGGTAGACCTCCGCCATGCCACCACGCCCGAGCACCTGGCCCAGCTCGTACCGGCCGCCGAGGCGACGCGGCTCTTCCATAGCTACCTACCAGCCCTCTCCGTCGGTCCCGACCGGCACGCTTGTACGGTCGGAGGCTGCCGTCCGGGCCTACCGTACCCGGCTCGCTTTGTGTGACCTGGCCAAGCCCGTCAGCCGATACAGGACCGGTATCGCAACGTGCACCGATGTGAAGCAGGCGTGAGCGGGGTCACTTCTTGCTGTCGATGACCGCCTCCATCACGTTCCTCGCGATCGGTGCCGCGAGGCCGCCGCCGGAGATGTCGTCACGGACGGCGTTGTCGTCCTCGACGACGACCGCCACGGCGACCGGCGAGCTGCCGTCCTCGCCCTTGGCGTAGGAGATGAACCACGCGTAGGGATTCTCACTGTTGTCGACGCCGTGCTGGGCGGTACCGGTCTTGCCGCCCACCGTGACGCCGTCGATCTTGGCGTTCGAGCCCGTGCCCTTCTCGACGACCGTCTCCATCATCGACTGGAGGATCTGGGCGTTCTCCGGCGACAGCGGCTGGCTCAGCTCCTCGGGGTCGGTCTTCGTGATCGGGTCGAGGCCGGGCGACTGGAGCTCGTCGACCATGTACGGCTTCATCAGCGTGCCGTCGTTGGCGACCGCCGAGGCGACCATGGCCATCTGCAGCGGGGTCGCGGCGGTGTTGAACTGGCCGATGGACGACAGCGCGGTCTGCGAGGGGTTCATGTCGTCGGAGAAGACCGAGGCGTTGGCGCGGACCGGCGTGAACTGCTCCTCGCCGAAGCCGAACTTCTTGGCCATGTCCAGCATCTTGTCGTTGCCGAGGTCGGCGCCGATCTTGCCGAAGACGGTGTTGCAGGAGTACTGGAGGGCGACCCGCAGCGAGGCGTTCTCGCAGGGGATGTTGCCCTCGTTGGGCAGCTTGGTGTTGGTGCCCGTCATGACCCACGGGTCCGGCGAGTCCGTCTTGCCGTCGGCGGTCTTGTACTTGCCGTCCTCCAGCGCCGCGGCCGCGGTGACGACCTTGAAGGTGGAGCCGGGCGGGTAGGTCTCGCGCAGGGCCCGGTTGAGCATCGGGTCGTCGGGGTTGTTCTTCTTCTGAAGCTTGGTCCAGGCCTTGCTGTCCGTCTTCGTGGAGTTCCCGGCGAAGGACGACGGGTCGTACGACGGGTAGGAGGCCAGGGCGAGGATCTTGCCCGTCGACGGCTCCAGGGCGACGACGGCACCCTTGCCGCCCTGCTTCTCGAGGCCGTTGTACGCGGCCTTCTGGGCGGCGGCGCTCAGGGTGGTGACGACGTTGCCGCCCTGCTGCTTCTTGCCCGTGAGCATGTCGAGGGTGTTGCGGAAGAACAGCCGGTCGTCGTTGCCGGTGAGGATGCCGTCCTCGAGGTTCTCCAGCTGCGTGGCGCCGAAGGCCTGCGAGGCGTAGCCGGTGACCGGCGCCCACATGGGGCCGTCCTTGTAGGTGCGCTTGAACTTGAAGTCGCTGCCCGACGACTCGGCGGAGCCGGTGATCGCCTTTCCGCCGACGATGATGTTGCCGCGGGGGGAGGCGTAACGCTCGATGGTGACGCGGCGGTTGTTCTTGTTGGTCCGGAGCTCGTCGGCCTGGACGTACTGGATCCAGTTGTCGCGGATCAGCAGTGCCAGAACGAGCAGGCCGCAGAAGATCGCGATCCGGCGCAGGGGCTTGTTCATGACGGGCGGACCACCTGGGTCATCTCGGCGTCGGGGTTGGCGGCGGGGGCGGGGGCGGGGGG
>NZ_JAKEIO010000168.1 GCF_021474405.1 [Streptosporangium] indianense | reverse complement strand
GGTCCGGGGTGGCAGGGGGTTCCGGAGCGCCCTCGGGGGGCGTGTCCGCGCCGGGGCCGTTCGGCGGGTGGGTGGCGGTCGCGTGGGCCGTCGCGGGACCGGTCGCCCCGCCCGTGCCGCCCGTCCGCGAGGCGGTCGCGGTCTCGCGGGTCGCGCCGGTGCCGACGTCGTTCCCCTGTGAACCCTCGCTCGGGACCTGGTCCGTCCGTCTCGCCCGGTGGTCCAGGAACCGGCGCAGGAGCGGCCGGACGATCTCGCCGGCCACCACCGCCAGCAGCAGGTACATCGACAGGGCCAGCCACAGGAAGCCCGGCCAGGCGAGGGTCTGCTGGAGCCCGAAGGGGGCCCCGGAGCGTTCGGCGACCAGGGCTCCGATCGCCAGCAGCCAGCCACCGGCGATCAGCACCGCACCCGCGCGCCGGACGAGGCCCGGGCCGCTGGTCGTGTCGCGGAACAGGCGGCGCCACATGTACCAGTTGGCCGTCACGACGACGGCCAGGACCAGTACCGCGACGAGTACGAAAACGATGACCACGGTGTCGAGTCTCCCGATCGCCGCTATGACGTCCGGCGCAGTGCGCGCAGACCACGCAACCCGATGGCCCCGATGACCGTCCCCAATACGAAGGAGACGACGGCGAGCAGCAGGTGCACCCAGAAGTAGGCCGTGGGACGGCCGTCGTCGAAGGCGAGCCCGCTGCCGTCCTTGACCAGGTTCTTGACGAAAGTGATCCAGATGACCCAGCTCCACACCCCGAAGGCGAGCAGGAACCAGGAGACGGGGCGGCTGAGCTTCATGCACCCAGTATCGCCAGGACCTGTCCGGTTCCGTTCGCGGGGTGGAGCCGGGGGCGGGACTTCCCCCCGTACGGCATGTACGTTTCCGACCGTGCCCGCTCCGAAGCAGACCGTCAGGCGATCCCTGCTGGTCACCTCCGCCGTCCTGTCGTCCCTCGCCCTGGCCGCCCCCGCCGCCGTCGCCGCCCCGAAGCCCTCGGGCAGCCCGTCGGCGAGCCCCTCGGCCACGCCCCCGGCGTCGATGTCGACCGTGGGCGGTGCCCGGCTCGGCAGGCCGGGTACGCAGGTGAACCTGGCGAGCGGCGTGCCGGTGCTGCCGAAGGACGTGACCGCCCGCTCCTGGATCGTCGCCGACGCCGAGTCCGGGGACGTCCTGGCCGCGCACAACGCGCACTGGCGCCTCGCCCCTGCCAGCACGCTGAAGATGCTGTTCGCGGACACGCTGCTGCCGAAGTTCCCGGGGGACACCCGGCACAAGGTCGTCCCCGCCGACCTGGCCGGGATCGGCTCGGGCTCCAGCATGGTCGGCATAAAGGAGGAGGAGACGTACACGGTCCACGACCTGTGGCTGGGCGTCTTCCTGCGCTCCGGGAACGACGCCGTGCACGTGCTGTCCGCCATGAACAAGGGCGTCGACAACACCGTCAAGGAGATGAACGAGCACGCCGAGGAGCTACAGGCGCTCGACACGCACGTCGTCAGCCCGGACGGCTACGACGCCGAGGGGCAGGTCTCCTCCGCGTACGACCTGACGCTGTTCGCCCGGTCCGGGATGCAGAAGAAGGACTTCCGCGAGTACGCCTCGACGGTGCGGGCCAAGTTCCCCGGGGAGACCAAGAAGGGCAAGAAGGGCAAGAAGGTCCGCGAGTCCTTCGAGATCCAGAACACCAACCGGCTGCTGGCCGGCGACTCGGACGTGCCCGTCTACCAGGGCATCGCGGGCGTCAAGAACGGCAACACCACCAACGCCGGCGCCACCTTCACCGGTGTCGCCGAGCGCGGCGGCAAGGTGCTGCTGGTGACGGTGATGAACCCGGAGAAGCCCGAGCACAACGAGGTCTACAAGGAGACGGCCCGGCTGTTCGACTGGGGCTTCAAGGCGGCCGGGAAGGTGCAGCCGGTGGGTGAGCTGGTGCCGCCCAAGGGTGCCGCGCAGGCCAAGCCCGGGGCGAACCCCTCCGGCGAGGCGGGCGGCTCCGGGGACGGCGGCAGCGGCACGGGCGGGACCGGTTCGAAACCGGCGGCGAGCGCCCCGGCCGCGGACGGCTCCAGCGGCATAGGGACCGCGCTCGGCATCACGGGCGGGCTGCTGGTGCTGCTCGCGGGCGCCGCGTTCCTGGTCAACCGCCGATGGCCGCTGCCGGATCTGGTGCGCCGCCGGCCCCGTCCGTGAACTCCGGGACTTCGTCCGCCTTGCTCTGCGTCGCCGTCCAGGCGGCGCAGAACAGCACCAGCTTCGAGGTGAAGTTGATCCACAGCAGCAGCGCGACGGGCACGCCGAACGCGCCGTACATGCTCTTCGCCGCCACGCCCTGCAGATAGCCGCTGAGCAGCAGCTTCAGCAGTTCGAAGCCGATCGCGCCGGTCAGTGCCGCCACGAACAGGCGGTGGCGCGTCGGCTCGACGCCGGGCAGCAGCGTCAGGACGTAGAGCAGCAGCAGGAAGTTCGCGAGCACGGCGATCAGGAACGCGGCGATGTGCAGCAGGACCCCGCCCCAGCCGCCCTCGTCGATGCCGGCTTCCCTGGTGATCCAGCCGACCATCGCGGAGGCGACGGCGGACGCGGCGATGGTGACGAGGAGCGCGCCGCCGAGGCCGATGAGGACGCCCGCGTCCTTGCCGTAGCGCACGGCGGGGTTCTCCTCCTCGTCGGGCAGCTCCCACACCGCCCGCAGGCACTCGCGCATCGACCCGGCCCAGCTGACGCCGGTGAAGAACAGCAGGCCGCCCGCGATGAGCCCGATGGTGCCGGCGTTGTCGACCAGGCCGGCGATGTCGAGCTGGTCGGAGATGCCGGGGACCTGCTGGGCGAGCTTGTCCTGAAGTGTGTGCTCCTGCTCCGTGCTGAGGGTGGCGGCGGCGATGGTGGCGGACACCGTCAGCAGCGGGAACAGCGCGACGAAACTGGTGAAGGTCATCGCGGCGGCCAGCCGCGTCCACTTCACGCGGTCGAGCCGCTCGTACGACCGCCACGCGTGGGTGATCATCAGCCGTTCCGCCCACGGCCCGATCACCGGGAGTCTTTTCAGCCAGTCCATGATCCGACTCTGCCCTCCGCCCGGAACACCCATGTACGGGTACCCCAGAACCGCAGGACTGTGGCCAGCGCCATACCGACGACCGTGCCGGAGACGGTGTCGGCGCGCTGCGAGGTGAGGCCGAGGCCGTAGTGGCTGACGGCCAGGCACAGCAGCTGGACGGCGGCTCCGGCGAGGTTCACCGCGAAGAACGCGGCGTACGCCCGCATGCCGGGTGTGCGGGCGGTGCGGTAGGTGCCGAGGGCGTGGCCCGCGAAGGCGACCGTGCAGGCGGCGAGGAAGGACAGGGACTTGGCGGTGATCGGGTCGAGTCCGGCGGGGCCGCGCAGCGCGGTGAACAGGGCGAGGTCGACGGCGTAGGCGAGGAGCCCGACGGCGGCGAAGCCGAGCAGTTCCCGGCGACCGGGGGTGCCGGGACCGCGCCACGCGCACGACCGGCGGCCGGGGGTGGCGGGGCGTCGCCATGCCCGCCCCCGGCGGCCGGGGATGCCGGGGGCTCGCCACGCCCGCGACCGGCGGCCGGGGATGCCGGGGGCTCGCCACGCCCGCGACCGGCGGCCGGGGGTGGCGGGGCCTCGTCGCGCGTGTGTGGTCACCAATTCGCCACGGCCAGGCCGTACATCGCCATCCAGACCACGCCGATGAGGGCGAGGGCGCGGTCGCGCAGGACGACGTCCTCGGGCTCGCCGGCCGTGCCGCGGTCGGCGAAGACGGCGTATCTGAGGATCGCCAGGATGAAGGCCACCATGGACAGTTGGCGCCAGGGCAGCACGCTGGTGTGCGGGACGCCGCCCTCCTCCATGGCCCACAGGCAGTAGCCGAGGACGGCGACACCGGCCGCGAGCTGCCAGACGAAGCGCAGGTAGCCGGTGGTGTACTCGGTGAGCAACGCCCGTGTGGCGCCCGCCTTTCCGGCCATCTGGACGGCTTCCGAGTAGCGCTTGGCCGACACCATGAACAGCGCGCCGAAGCCGGTGGTGATCAGGAACCAGCGGGACAGCGGGATGCCGAGGGCGAGTCCGCCGACCATGGCCCGCATCAGGAAGCCGGTGGTGACGACCGCGAGGTCGACGACGAGGACGTGCTTGAGGCTGATGCAGTAGGCCAGTTGCATCGCGAGGTAGGCGGTCAGCAGGGCCGCGACGGCCGGGCCGCACAGCCAGGCCGCGGCGGCGGGCGCGAGGAGGCCGAGGCAGCCGCCGACGGCGTAGGCGACGGGTACGGGGACCTGCCCGGCGGCGACCGGGCGGTGCCGTTTGACGGGGTGGGCGCGGTCGGCGTCGGCGTCGCGGGCGTCGTTGACGAGGTAGACGGCGGCGGCGCACGCCGTGAAGAGGAGGAAGACCAGGGCCAGTTGGATCAGGGCGTGACGGGAGAAGAGCTCGCCGGCGGCGGCCGGGGCGGCGACCACGAGGACGTTCTTGACCCACTGCTTCGGGCGCGCGGTCCTGAGGAGCCCGGCCAGGACACCACCCTTGTGAGGTGGTGCGGGCCGCTCCTCGTGGGTGCGCTGCCGCAGGACGGCCGTCTCAGGCATGGTGGACCCCCTCCCGCATCCAGCGTGCGCCGAGCCGGGCCGTGAGGGCGCCGAGGGCCGCCCCGGCGGCGATGTCCGTGGGGAAGTGGACGCCGGCCACCAGCCGTGAGACGCACACCAGGCCGGCGAGCGGCGGCACCGCGTGGGCGCCCAGGGCGCCGAAGGCGACGGCGGCGGCCGCGGCGGAGGTGGCGTGGGAGCTGGGGAAGGAGTGCCGGCCGGCGGTGCGCACCAGGGGCTCGACGTGCGCGGGGCGCGGCCGGCGCACGACCCGTTTCAGCCCCATGCTGACCAGGTGCGCCCCGGCGGTGAGGGCCGTGCCGCGCAGCCAGGCGCCGCGTCGTCCGCCGTCGACGGTGGCTCCGGCGAGCCCCGCCGCCAGCCACAGCGCCGCGTGTTCCCCCGCCCAGGACAGGGCACGGGCGGCGCCGGCGACGCGCGGGTCGGTGCCGCACTCCCTGAGCGCCGAAACGATCCGGTGGTCCATGTCGTGCAGGTCGTCGAGGTCGTCCATGTGGACTCACTGTTCACGCCCATCAGGCCCGAACTCCGGCAATATTGAGCGACATCCCATTAATCACCCATTTCGGGGAGGGATGCCATGTTCACGAACTGATCGGTCATAGTGGGGCGATACGGTCACGCACATGTCTGCCGACACCGATTCCGACCCGGACGTCATGGGCCTAGACCACACCACCGTCACGGGCTGGGGCCGCACCGCACCCACCGCCGCCTGGCTGATCCGTCCGCGGACGTACGAGGAGGCCGCGGCGGCCGTCCGGGACTGCGGGGCGCGCGGCGGGATCCCCCGGGGCCTGGGGCGGGCGTACGGGGACGCGGCGCAGAACGCGGGTGGCTCCGTGCTCGACATGACGGCTCTGGACCGGGTGCACGCGATCGACGCCGACGGCGGGACCGTACTGTGCGACGCGGGGGTCTCCCTGCACCGGCTGATGGAGGTGCTGCTGCCGCTCGGCTGGTTCGTGCCGGTCACCCCCGGCACCCGCTACGTCACCGTCGGCGGGGCGATCGGCGCCGACATCCACGGCAAGAACCACCACGTCTCGGGCTCCTTCGCGCGGCACGTCCTCGCGCTCGAACTGCTCACCGCCGACGGCGAGATCCGCACGGTGATCCCCGGCACGCCGCTGTTCGACGCCACGGCCGGCGGCATGGGTCTGACCGGCGTGATCCTCACCGCGACGATCCGGCTCCAGCCGGTCGAGACGTCCCTGATGTCCGTCGACACCGAGCGGGCGTCGGACCTCGACGACCTGATGGCCCGGCTGGCGGCCACCGACCACCGCTACCGCTACTCGGTCGCCTGGGTCGACCTGCTGGCCCGGGGCGCCGCCACCGGGCGCGCGGTCCTCACCCGCGGCGACCACGCGCCCCTGGACGCGCTCCCCGCCCGCCTGCGCCGGGACCCGCTGGCCTTCCGCACTCCCCGCCTCCCGGCGACCCCGGCGATCCTCCCCGAGGGCCTGCTCAACCGGACGACCGTGGGTCTGTTCAACGAGCTCTGGTACCGCAAGGCCCCGCGCGCCCGGACCGGCCAGCTCCAGCGGATCTCCGGCTTCTTCCACCCCTTGGACGGCGTGCCCCACTGGAACCGGGTCTACGGCCGCGGCGGCTTCGTCCAGTACCAGTTCGTCGTCGGCTACGGCCGGGAGGACGCGCTGCGCCGGATCGTGCGCCGCATCTCCGAACGCCGCTGCCCGTCCTTCCTGGCCGTCCTCAAGCGGTTCGGGGAGTCCGACCCGGGCTGGCTGTCCTTCCCCGTGCCGGGCTGGACGCTGGCGCTGGACATCCCGGCGGGCCTGCCCGGCCTCGGCGCGTTCCTCGACGAGCTGGACGAGGAGGTCGCCGCCGCCGGGGGCCGCGTCTACCTCGCGAAGGACGCCCGGCTGCGTCCCGAGCTGCTCGCGGCCATGTACCCGCGTCTCGACGACTTCCGCGAGCTGCGCGCCCGGCTGGACCCGAGCGGGGTGTTCGTGTCCGACCTGGCCCGCCGTCTCAGTCTCTGAGCCCTCCCCTAGGAGCTGTCATGAAGGACGCCTTCGGCCTCCCCCAGTCCCTGCTCGTCCTCGGCGGTACGTCGGAGATCGCGCTGGCGACCGCCCGCCGGCTGATCGCCCGCCGCACCCGCACGGTCTGGCTGGCGGGCCGCCCCTCCCCCGCCCTGGAGGAGGCCGCCGGCCAGCTGCGCGGGCTCGGGGCCGACGTGCACACCGTGGCCTTCGACGCGCTCGACCCGGCCTCCCACGAGGCCGTGCTCGGCAAGGTCTTCGCCGAGGGCGACGTCGACATGGTGCTGCTCGCCTTCGGGCTGCTGGGCGACCAGGCCCGTGACGAGCGGGAACCGGAGGCGGCGGTGCGGGTGGCGCAGACCAACTACACCGGCGCGGTCTCCGCGGGCCTGGTGTGCGCCCGCTCGCTGCAGTCCCAGGGGCACGGCTCGCTGGTCGTGATGTCGTCCGTGGCGGGCGAGCGGGCCCGCCGGGCGAACTTCATCTACGGCTCCAGCAAGGCCGGCCTCGACGCCTTCGCGCAGGGTCTGGGCGACGCGCTGCACGGCACGGGGGTGCACGTCATGGTCGTACGCCCCGGATTCGTGCGGACGCGGATGACCGCCGGGCTGCCCGAGGCGCCGCTGGCGACCACGCCGGAGGCGGTCGCGACGGCCGTGGAGCTGGGGCTGCGGCGCCGCACGGAGACGGTGTGGGTGCCGGGGACGCTGCGCGTGGTGATGGCGGCCCTGCGGCACCTGCCACGCGGGGTGTTCCGACGCCTGCCGGTCTGAGTGGCGGGGCCGCCGCGGCTGACGGTGTGAGAGGCGGGAGGCCTCCGCGGCTGCCGGTGTGAGAGGCGGAGGGCCTCCGCGGCTGCCGATATGACCGGCGATGTATTCCGGTGGCTGCCGGTGTGAGCCGACGGGGTATTCCGGTGGCTGCCGGTGTGAGCCGACGAGGTATTCCGGTGGCTGCCGGTGTGAGCCGACGAGGTAGTCCGGCGGTTGCCGGTGTGAGCCGGCGAGGTGTTCCGGTGGTTGTCGGTCTGACCGGTGAGGTGCTGCGGCAGCTGTCGGTCTGAACGGCGCGGTGTTCCGGCGGCTGTCGGCTCGACCGGCCGGGGGCTCAGCGGGTGGGGACCGAGCCGCGTTCCGCCCGTCCGGCCTGTGGGGGGACCACCGAGCCGCCGAAGGGGAACTCGCGGAGCTTGCGCCATACGCCGTCGGCACCCTGCTCGTAGAGGGCGAAGCCGGTGCAGGGCCACTCGGCCTCGTACCCGGCGAGCTCCTCGAAGGCGCGGTCCATGGCCGCCTCGTCGATGCCGTGCGCCACGGTGACGTGCGGGTGGTACGGGAACTGCAGTTCGCGTGCGGCCGGCCCGGCGGGGTCGCGGACCTGCTGCTGGAGTTGCGTGCAGGCCTCCGCGCCCGCGACGACGCGGACGTACACCACCGGCGACAGGGGCCGGAAGGTGCCCGTGCCGGACAGCCGCATGGGGAACGCGCGGCCGGCCGCGGCGACCTCGGCCAGGTGCGCCTCGACCGCCGGCAGGGAGGCCTCGTCGACCTCCGTCGGCGGCAGCAGGGTGACATGCGTGGGGATGCCGTGAGCAGCGGCGTCGCCGAAGCCCGCGCGCAGCTGCTGGAGCTCGCTGCCGTAAGGCTCCGGGACCGCGATCGAAACGCCGATCGTTACGGTCCCCACGTCGTCTCCTGTCGTGTCAGTGTGGCCGCTGATACGACCACCCGGTTATCGACTGTAAGGCCACGGCCGGGTTACGGGCAGGCGCAACCGGAGTGATGTACAGCGCTGTTCGGTGGTACGGCTGTGCGCGGGCGGCCGGTTCAGTGCTTGGCGGGCAGGAAGCCGACCTTGTCGTACGCCTCGGCGAGGGTCTCCGCGGCGACCGCGCGGGCCTTCTCGGCGCCCTTGGCGAGGATCGAGTCGAGCGTCTCGGGGTCGTCCAGGTACTGCTGGGTGCGCTCCCGGAACGGCGTGACGAACTCGACCATGACCTCGGCGAGGTCCGTCTTGAGGGCGCCGTACATCTTGCCGGTGTACTTCTCCTCCAGCTCGGCGATGCTCTCGCCGGTGAGGGTCGAGTAGATCGTGAGCAGGTTGCTGACGCCCGGCTTGTTCTCGGCGTCGTAGCGGATCACCGTGTCCGTGTCGGTGACGGCGCTCTTGACCTTCTTGGCCGTGGCCTTGGGCTCGTCGAGAAGGTTGATGAGGCCCTTCGGCGTGGACGCCGACTTGCTCATCTTGATCGACGGGTCCTGGAGGTCGTAGATCTTCGCCGTCTCCTTGAGGATGTACGGCTTGGGGAGCGTGAAGGTCTCGCCGAAGCGGCCGTTGAAGCGCGCGGCGAGGTCACGGGTGAGCTCGATGTGCTGGCGCTGGTCCTCGCCGACCGGGACCTCGTTGGCCTGGTAGAGCAGGATGTCCGCGACCTGGAGGATCGGGTACGTGAACAGGCCGACCGAGGCGCGCTCGGCGCCCTGCTTGGCGGACTTGTCCTTGAACTGGGTCATCCGGCCGGCCTCGCCGAAGCCGGTGAGACAGTTCATGATCCAGGCGAGCTGGGCGTGCTCGGGGACGTGGCTCTGCACGAAGAGCGTGCAGCGGTCCGGGTCGAGGCCCGCCGCGAGGAGCTGGGCCGCGGCCAGGCGCGTGTTCGCGCGCAGGTCCGCCGGGTCCTGCGGGATGGTGATCGCGTGCAGGTCGACGACCATGTAGAACGCGTCGTGAGTCTCCTGCAGGGCCACCCACTGGCGGACGGCGCCGAGGTAGTTGCCGAGGTGGAACGAGCCGGCGGTGGGCTGGATCCCGGAGAGCACGCGAGGTCGGTCAGAGGCCATGCTCACCATTCTCTCAGGTCCCGGAGGCCGATCCGGAACCGGCCGGAAACAGACGGGCTCCCGTGCGGCTCCGGCGGTGTGACCAGGGGGGAGGCACGCGGAGGTCTTCCTGGCGGTGCCCGGGCGGGGCGGACCTGGAGGGGCCCGATGCGGGCACGAGGCGGGGCCGGGAGAGCGCGGCTGGACGGGGCACGGCTGCTCGGGGCCGTGGCGGGCGGACCTCTCGCGGACCCGGCAGCGGCCCCGGACCTCGACGGTCCGGCGCGGGTTGAGGTGCGCTGGGGCGTGGCGGCAGGGGCACCGGGGCTCGCGGCCGGTGCCGGCGGCACGCTGCTGATACGCGGCGCGGCGGCCCGGCGGGAAGCCGGACCGCCGCGGGAGGAACCGCGTCAGGTGCTGATCGACCTGGACGTGTGAGAGGCCGCGGGCGCCGCCCCCGTCCCGGACGGGTGACGGGCCGCAGGTGTCAGCCGAGGTCGATCTCCGGGTACAGCGGGAAGCCGGACACGAGGTCGGTGGCGCGCTGGGAGATCTCGTCCGCCACCTTCGCGTCGAGGACGTGGGACGCCTTGGAGGGGGCGCCCGACTTGGTCGTGCCCGGCTCCGCGGTGGTGAGGACGCGGTCGATGAGGCCGGCCACCTCGTCCATCTCCGCCGTGCCGAGACCACGGGTGGTGAGGGCGGGGGTGCCGATGCGGATGCCGGAGGTGTACCAGGCGCCGTTCGGATCGGCGGGGATGGCGTTGCGGTTGGTGACGATGCCCGAGTCCAGCAGGGCGGCCTCGGCCTGGCGGCCGGTGAGGCCGTAGGAGGTGGCGACGTCGATCAGGTTCAGGTGGTTGTCCGTGCCGCCCGTCACCAGGGTCGCGCCGCGGCGCATCAGGCCCTCGGCGAGCGCGCGGGAGTTGTCGACGATGCGCTGGGCGTAGTCGCGGAAGGACTCCTGGCGGGCCTCGGCGAGGGCCACGGCCTTGGCGGCCATGACGTGCGGGAGGGGGCCGCCGAGGACCATCGGGCAGCCGCGGTCGACCTGGTCCTTCAGCGAGTCGTCGCACAGCACCATCCCGCCGCGGGGGCCGCGCAGCGACTTGTGGGTGGTCGTGGTGACGATCTGGGCGTGCGGGACCGGGTCGAAGTCGCCGGTGAGGACCTTGCCCGCGACCAGGCCGGCGAAGTGCGCCATGTCGACCATGAGCGTCGCGCCGACCTCGTCGGCGATCTCCCGCATGATGCGGAAGTTCACCAGACGGGGGTACGCGGAGTAGCCCGCGACGATGATCAGCGGCTTGAACTCGCGGGCGGAGGTGCGCAGCGCCTCGTAGTCGATGAGGCCCGTGGCCGGGTCCGTGCCGTAGGAGCGCTGGTCGAACATCTTGCCGGAGATGTTCGGGCGGAAGCCGTGGGTGAGGTGGCCGCCGGCGTCCAGGGACATGCCGAGCATGCGCTGGTTGCCGAAGGCGCGGCGCAGTTCGGCCCAGTCGGCCTCGGAGAGGTCGTTGACCTGGCGGGCGCCGGCCTTCTCCAGGGCGGGGACCTCGACGCGCTGGGCGAGGACCGACCAGAAGGCGACGAGGTTGGCGTCGATGCCGGAGTGCGGCTGGACGTAGGCGTGGCGGGCGCCGAAGAGCTCCTTGGCGTGCTCGGCGGCGAGGGACTCGACGGTGTCGACGTTGCGGCAGCCGGCGTAGAAGCGGCGGCCGATGGTGCCCTCGGCGTACTTGTCACTGAACCAGTTGCCCATGGTCAGGAGCGTGGCCGGGGAGGCGTAGTTCTCGGAGGCGATCAGCTTGAGCATCTCGCGCTGGTCGGCGACCTCCTGGCCGATGGCGTCCGCCACGCGGGGTTCCACGGCGCGGATCACGTCGAGGGCGGCGCGGTAGGCGGTGGAAGCGGGGGAAAGGTGCTCGGCTGACATGTGTGGACCTCCGGACGTTGCGTTCAGCGTTCACGGTACGGCCCAGGCGCACGGCTCTGTCTGCTCGGGCCGCTCCCCGATGGTTCATCCCATCCCAGCGCGCCAGTCACGGCCCTCGGTCAGCCTACCGGGTTGCTCTTCCTTGCCGAGTGCGGGTCGTGCGTGGCTTGTCGCGCCCACGCGGCGGTAGCCGCACATCGATACAGCCCCGCGCCCCTTTCGGGGCGTCCCCCTCCCGCGCCGACTAAAGGATCACGTGGGGCAGGAATCTCGCGTACTCGTCCGTTATCAGGCCCGAGGACTCCCGGATGCCCAGGCCCGCCGACTCGTCCTCCACCACCCAGGCGCCCAGGACGACGCGATTGCCGTCGAAGTCGGGGAGGGGGGCGAGCTGCTGGTAGCAGCAGGGCTCGTCGCGGACGGTGGGGGTGGATCCGGGCTCGTGGATCGTGACGCCCGCGCCCTCCCGGCCGAGGAGTGGCTTGGCCACCCAGCCCGTGGCGGACAGGTCCCTCGGACCGTCCAGGTACGCCGGGAGGAGGTTCGGGTGGTCCGGATACAGCTCCCAGAGGATCGCGAGCAGCGCCTTGTTGCTGAGGAGCATCTTCCAGGCCGGCTCGATCCACAGGGTGGAGCCCGTACCGCCGCCGTTGTCCAGGGTGTCCAGGACGTGGTCCGCGAAGCGGTCGGTGGTGAGCCATTCCCACGGGTAGAGCTTGAAGATGCTGCGGATGAAGCGCAGGCGGTTGTCGACGAAGCGGCCCGAGAGGCGGTCCCAGCCGATCTCCTCCATGGCGATCCAGTCGGTCGCCAGGCCCGCCTGCTCGGCGGTCTCCTTGAGGTAGGCGACCGTCATCATGTCCTCGCCGAGCTCGTCGGCGGAGGAGTACGCGAAGTACAGGGGGCTGCCGGGCGGCAGGAGGGCGGCCTGCTTCTGCCACGCGTCGATGAGGCGCTCGTGGAGGGAGTTCCACTGGTCGGCGCCGGGGAAGCGGTCCTCCATCCAGAACCACTGGGGGGACGCGGCCTCGACCAGCGAGGTGGGGGTGTCCGCGTTGTACTCCAGCAGCTTGGCCGGGCCGGTGCCGTCGTAGCGGAGGTCGAAGCGGCCGTAGACGGAGGGGAGTTCGGCTCGGCGCTGCCAGGCCTCGGCGACCGTGCGGGCCACGCGGGGGTCGGTGATGCCGAGGTCGGCGAAGCGGTCCTCGGTGACGATGTGGCCGGCCGCCGCCAGGCACATGCGGTGCAGGTCCTCGACGACCTCTTCCAGCGCCTCGACCTCCTCCAGGGAGAAGACGTAGTAGGCACTCTCGTCCCAGTAGGGGCGCAGGGAGTCGTCGGGGTAGCGGGTCAGGGGGTAGATCAGGCCCTGTTCCTCGACGGTCTGCTGCCAGCCGGGGCGGGGCTCGGCGGTTCTGCGTTCCATCTGCCGTACCCGCCCGTCAGCCGCCGCCGCTGCCCGAGCCGGAGCAGCCGAAGCCGCCCCGGTCGACGGCCTCGCTGCGGCTGAAGGTGCCGTGGTCGGCGTAGCCGCCGCTGACGTCGGAGTCGTAGTACCAGTCGGCGTCGGAGACCCTGGTCTTGCCGGTCTTCTTGCGGCCCTTGCCCGAGGAGGACGTGCCGGACGAGCAGTTCTTGTCGGCGACGATCTTGTAGCCGTTGATGTAGTCGTAGCTGTCCCGGTCCACACAGCGGCGGTCCGGGTCGGAGCCGCAGGCGGACAGGGCCGCCGCGAGGACGCCCATGCCGCCCAGCACCACCGTGCTCGAACGCAGCCGTCGCCGTGTTTCAGCCATGTGCGTGTCTCCCCGTGTCTCCCCGTCCGTGCACTGACAGACGGTCAGCCTAGAGAGGGGCGCGGACGGGCGCGCATGGCCCCCCGGCCGCGACCGCTCCCCTACTGTCGTTTTGTGATCTTTGGAATGGTGTGCGCCCTTGGTGCGGCGGTCTGCTTCGGCACGGCGACGGTGTTGCAGGCGATCGCCGCGCGGTCGGCGGCGGCGAGCGGGCCCGGCGGGGACGTGGCACTGCTGTGGCGGGCACTGCGGCAGTGGCGGTATCTGGCCGGTCTCGCGCTGGACGGGCTCGGGTTCGTGCTGCAGATCCTGGCGCTGCGGTCGGTGCCGATCTACGCGGTGGGGGCGGCGCTGGCCGCGAGTCTCGCGGTGACGGCGGTGGTCGCGGCGCGGCTGCTCACGGTGCGGCTGAGCCGCGTCGAGTGGGCGGCGGTGGCGGTGGTGTGCGCCGGGCTCGCGCTGCTGGGGCTGGCGTCGGGGGCGGAGGGCGACGAGCCCGGGCCGGGCTGGCTGCCGTGGGCGATGCTCGGTGCGGCGGCCGGGGTGCTGCTGCTCGGGGTGTTCGGCGGGCGGCTGCCGGAGCGGGGG
>NZ_JAKEIO010000167.1 GCF_021474405.1 [Streptosporangium] indianense | reverse complement strand
AGGGGCAGCTGTTCCAGGGGCACGTACAGGGCGGGCACCATGTAGTCGGGCAGGGAACCCGACAGATGGGAGCGCAGCTCACCGGGGGACAGGTCGCGGTCGGCCACCAGGTAGGCGACCAGGCGCCCCCGGCCGGCCTCGTCGCGGTGGACGACCACCACCGCGTCCCGCACCTGAGGGTGACGGCCCAGGGCCGTCTCGATCTCGCCCAGCTCGATGCGGAAACCACGCAGCTTCACCTGGTCGTCGGCGCGCCCCAGATACTCCAGGCTGCCGTCCGCCCGCCACCGGGCCACGTCGCCCGAGCGGTACATCCGGTCGCCCGGCTCGCCGTACGGGTCGGCCGTGAACCGCTCCGCGGTCAGGCCCGGCCGCCCGTGGTAACCGCGCGCCAGGTGCGGTCCGGCGATGTACAGCTCGCCCGGCACGCCCACGGGCACCGGCTGGAGCGCCGCGTCGAGCAGCCGTACCCGGGTGTTGGGCAGCGGCGTCCCGATCGGGGGCACGGCCCCGCCGGCGAGCGGCGCGCTCATGGTCGCGACGACGGTCGACTCGGTCGGGCCGTACGCGTTGATCATCCGACGGCCGGGTGCCCAGCGGGACACCAGGTCGCCGGTGCCGGCCTCGCCGCCGACGACGAGGGTGCGCAGCCCGTCGAGCCCCCGGGGCGTCATGGTGGCCACGGCGGAGGGCGCCAGCAGTGTGTGGGTGATGCGACGCTCCCGCAGGAACGTGTGCAGCGCCTCACCGACGAGCGGACCGTGCGGCGGCAGGACGAGCGTGGCGCCCGCCGGGAGGGCCATGAGGACCTCCATGACGGCGCCGTCGAAGGACGACGAGGCGAATTGCAGGACCCTGCTGTCCTCGTCGACCTCCAGCCGCTCGATCTCGGCCGAGGCCAGGTTCCCGATGCCGCAGTGCGGCACGAGGACACCCTTGGGGGTGCCGGTGGAGCCGGAGGTGTAGATGACGTAGGCGAGGTCGTCGGGGCGCGGGCCGGGCTCGGGCGCCGTGGCCGGCAGGGCGGCGAGCGCGTCGCCCTCCCGGGCCAGGTCCACGACCCGGGCGCCGGTGTCCGGCAGGCGCCGCACCAGCTCGGTACGGGTGACGACGAGGCCGGCACCGGAGTCCCGGAGCATGAAGGCGAGCCGGTCCGCCGGGTAGCCGGGGTCGAGCGGCAGATAGGCGGCGCCCGCCTTCATGATGCCGAGCAGCCCGACGACCAGGTCCACGCCGCGCTCCAGGCACAGCCCGACGAACGTGCCCGGACCGGCGCCGAGGGACACGAGGTGGTGGGCGAGCCGGTTGGCCCGCTCGTCCAGCTCCCGGTACGTGAGGACGGTGTGGGTGTCCTCCACGGCGGGCGCGTCCGGGCGGCGCCGTGCGGACGCCGCGACCAGTTCGGGGAACGAGCCGGTCAGGGCAGGGGCCACCGGGCCGTTCCAGCCGGTGACGACCTGCTCGTACTCCTCCCGCGTCAGCATCGGCAGGGTGGCGAGCGGCCGGTCGGGCTCGGCCGTGGCGGCGCGCAGCAGGGTCGTCAGATGTCCGGCGAAGCGGGCGATGGTCGCCTCGTCGAACAGGGCCGTGCCGTAGCCGACGCGGGCGGTCAGGCCGTCACCGGTCTCGAAGAACTCGACGGTCAGGTCGAACGGCGCGGCCTCCCGGGGCACCGGGTGGGCGGCGGTGCGCAGGCCGGGCAGCCGTACCGGCTCGGCCGGCGCGTTCTGCAGGACCACCATGGCCTGGACGAGCGGGGTGCGGCTGGTGTCGCGGGCGGCGCCGGAGACGTCCACCAGGCGCTCGAAGGGCACGTCCTGGTGGGCGAACGCCTCCAGGACGGTCTCCTTGACGCCCGCCAGGAGCTGCCCGTACGACATCCGGGGGTCGATGCGGGAGCGCAGGACCACGGTGTCGACCAGGAAGCCGACGAGGTGCTCCGTGCCACGGTGGTCGCGGCCGGCGGAGGCGGTGCCGACGGCGATGTCCTCCTGGCCCGACCAGCGGGCGAAGACGGTCTTCACGGCGGCGGTCAGGGCCATGAACAGGGTCGCGCCGTGCTGCTGGGCGAGTTCCCGCAGGGCGGCGGTGGTGCCGTCGGCTACCCGGAAGGTGTACTCGGCTCCGGCGGAGGAGCGCACGGGCGGCCGCGGCCGGTCGGTGGGCAGTTCCAGCGGGGCGATGCCGTCGAGCCGGGCGCGCCACCAGTCGAGCTGCCGGTCGAGGAGCCCGCCGTCCTCGATGCGGCCGCGCTGCCACGCGGCGAAGTCCGGGTACTGGACGGTGATCTCGGGCAGGCGGGGCGCGCGGCCCTCGACGCGGGCCGTGTACAGCTCGCCCAGTTCGCGGGTGACGACGCCCATGGACCAGCCGTCCGTGACGATGTGGTGCATCCCCAGGACGCACACGTGCTCGTCCTCGGCGAGACGCACGAGCAGCACCCGGACCAGCGGCCCGGCCGTCAGGTCGTAGGGGCGGTTCGTCTCGGCGCGGACGAGGTCCCGCAGCCGCTCCTCGCGGGGCCGCTCCGCGAGGCCGGTCAGGTCCTCGGTGCGCCACTCGGGTGCGAGCCGCCCGTGGACCACCTGGACGCCGCGTCCGCCGACGACGCCGAACGTGGTGCGCAGCGACTCGTGACGGCCCGTCAAGTCCTGTACGGCCGACCGCAGCGCCTCGGTGTCGAGGGAACCGGTCAGGCGCAGCCCCGTCGCCGTGTGGTACTCGGTGCTGCCCGGGTCGAAGTCCGCCAGGAACCACAGGCGCTGCTGCCCGTACGACATGGGCAGGGCACCGTCGCGCGGGGCGACGGGGATGTCCGGGTCCTCGGCGGCCTCGTCGGGGGCGAGCGAGGCGACGAGCGCGGCGATGGTGGGAGTGTCGAAGAGGATGCGCGGCGGCAGGGCGGTGCCGAGCGCGGTGCGCATCCGGGCGACGGCACGGACGGCGAGGATGGAGTTGCCGCCCAGGGCGAAGAAGTCGTCGTGGACGCCGATGTTCTCGACGCCGAGCACCTCGGACCAGACGCCGGCGAGCGTCTCCTCCACGGCGTCGCGCGGGGCCGTCCGGTCCGCGTCGGCGCTCTCCTGGACGGAGGACGGTGCGGGCAGGGACTTGCGGTCGACCTTGCCGTTCGGAGTCAGCGGCAGGGTGTCGAGCACCACGACGGCCGACGGGATCATGTGGTCGGGCAGGTGCTCGGCGAGGTGGGCGCGCAGGTCCCCGGCGGACGGCCGGCGTGCCCCGGACGGCGACACGTAGGCCAGCAGGTTGGTGTTGTGGGTGACGACCACGGCCTGGGCGACGTCGGGGTGGAGCGCGAGGGTGCTCTCGATCTCGCCCAGTTCGATGCGGAAGCCGCGCACCTTGACCTGGTCGTCGGCGCGGCCCAGGTACTCCAGGGTGCCGTCGGTGTTCCAGCGCGCCACGTCACCGGAGCGGTACATGCGTTCCCCGGGCTCGCCGTACGGGTTGGCGACGAAGCGCTCCGCGGTGAGGCCGGGGCGCCCGTGGTAGCCGCGGGCGAGTCCGACGCCCGCGATGTACAGCTCGCCGCGCACCCCGGCGGGGACCGGGCGCAGGGCGTCGTCGAGGACGTACACGCGGAAGTTGGCGATGGGTGTGCCGATCGGCGGGACGGCCGCGCCGCTGAGCGGGGCGCTCATGGTGGCGCAGACGGTCGTCTCGGTCGGGCCGTAGGCGTTGACCATGCGCCGGCCGCGGGACCAGCGGCCGACCAGGTCGGCGGTGCTCGCCTCGCCGGCGACGACGAGGGTGGCGCCGGCGGGCAGGCCGCGGCCCTCGGGGAGCACGGCGACGGTGGCCGGGGTCAGGGTCGCGTGGGTGACGCCGTGCTCGGCGGCGTAGGAGGCGAGCGGCTCACCCGGGGCGAGGGTCTCCTTGGAACCCATGACCAGCGCGGCGCCGGTCAGCAGGCCCATGCAGACTTCCCAGAACGCCGCGTCGAAGCTGGCGGAGGCGAACTGCAGGACTCGGCTGCCGGGGACCACGTCGAACGCGTCGGCCTGCACGGCCGCC
Organism: [Streptosporangium] indianense; assembly: GCF_021474405.1. Taxonomy (GTDB): domain Bacteria; phylum Actinomycetota; class Actinomycetes; order Streptomycetales; family Streptomycetaceae; genus Streptomyces; species Streptomyces indiaensis. The sequence goes on along the minus strand of NZ_JAKEIO010000167.1, from coordinate 10,032 downwards.
AGGTTGCCGATGCCACGGTGGGAGACGAGGACGCCCTTGGGCCGGCCGGTGGAGCCGGAGGTGTAGATCGCGTACGCGAGGTCCTCGGGCGCGAGTGCCACCTCGGGGGCGGTGGCGGGGCGGGCGTCGAGAGCGGCCCGGTCGGCGGTCAGGTCGACGAGGGTGGCGCCGGTGTCCGGCAGCCGGTCGCGCAGTTCGCGCTGGGTGACGACGATGCGGGCACCGGAGTCCCGGAGCATGTAGGCGAGCCGGTCGGCCGGGTACGACGGGTCGAGCGGCAGGTAGGCGGCGCCGGCCTTCATGATGCCGAGCAGCCCGGCGGCCATGGCGGCGCTCCGCTCGACGCACAGGCCGACCAGCCGGTCGCGCCCGGCGCCGAGTGCCGTCAGGTGATGGGCGATGCGGTTGGCCCGTTCGTCCAGTTCGCGGTAGGTGACGGAGCCGTGCTCGTCGACGACGGCGACGGCGTCGGGGCGGGCGGCGACCTGGGCGGCGTACAGCTCGGGGAACGTGCCGGTCGGCACCTCTCGGGCGGTGTCGTTCCAGACGCGCACGACCTGCTCGAATTCGCCGTCGGTGAGCAGCGGCAGGGCGGTCGTGGGCAGGTCGGGGCGTTCGGCGGCGCCGGTCAGCAGGACGGTCAGATGACCCGCGAGACGCGCCGCGGTGGCCTCGTCGAACAGGGCGGTGCTGTGCCGGACCCGCACGAGCCGCTCGGCGGCGGAGACCTCGAAGGACAGGTCCAGCGGATCGAAATCGCGCTGCCCCGGGGCGAGTTCGTCGAGGTCGACGGCCATGGCCTGGACGTACGGGGTGATGCTGGTGTCCCGCGCGGGGGACAGCGCGTCGACGAGGTCGGCGAAGGGGACTTCGTGGGCGAGGGCGTCCTCCAGCGCGCGGCGGGTGTCGCCCAGCAGGGCCGTGAAGGGCGCCGCCGCGTCGACGCCCGTACGCACGACGACGGTGTGACCGGTCCGCGGGGACACCGAGCCGAGGGCGATGTCCTCCTGCCCGGAGTAGCGGGCGAGCAGGGCGGTGACGGCGGCCGTGAGGACGGCCGCGCGGCTGGTGGCGTGGCGCTCGGCCAGATCGGTCAGGGCCAGTTCGGCGGGGCCGGGCAGCGCGCGGGTGTGGAGGGCGGTGCCGGTCGCGCGGACGACCGGGCGGGCCCGGTCGGCCGGGAGCTCCAGGGGCGGGATGCCGTCCAGTGCTGCCCGCCAGAACTCGATCCTGTCGGGGAGTGCCCGGTTCACCGGCACGTCGGCGCGAGCCACGTTTGTACCTCCAAAAGGGGCGGCTTCCGGGCATGGGGGGGCCAGGGCTGGCGAGGAAGCCGGAAGAACGAAAGAGACCAAGCGGGAAGGGGGGCGGCGCAGCGCCGGCCGGAGGGTGGTGACGGGCGGCCGGCGCGCGGGTCGCGGCGGCGTTACGCGGCCGGCGTCCGGCGGGCGGAGCGGCCGCCGAGTTGCATGAGTACGACGTCGCCGTCGGCGGATTCGGTGACGAACCGGCCGGTGTAGGGGGCGGTGTCGGTGTCCGTGCGCCGCGCGGTGAAGGTCAGGTCGCTGTGGAGCGCGAGGTCGGCGGTCAGTCCGGTCGCGTCGGTCAGGCGCAGGGCGGTGCCGCCGGGGCGGCTGCGGACGGCGAAGCGCGTGTCGCCGTTGCGATAGTCACCGGTGAAGCGGTCCGGACCCGTCGTCACGGCGGGCGCGGTGGAGAGCGTGGGGCGGTGGTCGCCCACGGGCAGGCCGTGGGCCCGCAGTGCGTCGACGAGGTCGGCCCACAGCAGGGTGCCGGTTGTCGCGTTGGTGGTCAGCGCGACGGCGGTGCCGGAGGCCGGGTGGAGGCGCAGGTGGGCGGTGCCGCCGTCGGCGGTGCCGTCGTGTCCGAGCCAGGGGCCGTCGGGGGACGCGTAGTGGGCGAGGCCGAGGCCCCAGCCGTCGGCCATGCCGAAGGCGTCGGCGTGGGGGTCCCGGGCCGCCATCTCGGCGCGCTCCGTGGCGGGGAGCAGGGTGTCGGCGTCGGGGCGGGTGCCCAGGTGCAGGGCGGCCAGTGCGATCAGGTCGTCGGCGCTCCCGGCCAGGCCCCCCGCCGGTGCCCAGCCGGCCGGTACGAACGGGTCGACGGGGTGCGCGGTGCGCTCCGGGCCGGGCCGTACGGCGTGGCCGTCGGCGAGGGTGCGCAGACCCGTTGCGGGGCCGCCGCTCAGGAACAGCGGGTCGATGCCGAGCGGTCGTAAGAGGAGGTTCTCCACGACCGCCTGCCATTTCATGTCACCGGCGGTCTCGATGACGCGTCCCACGATGTTGTAGCCGGTGTTCGAATACGAGAAACAGTGGCCGGGTTCATGCACGGGCGACGTGGTCGCGGCACTTGCCGTGTAACGCGCCAGGGACGATTCCCGTGCGTCGTCGAGTTCGTGATCGGCGACCAGTCCGGCGGTGTGACTGAGGAGATGTCTCAGGGTCACCGCGGAGAACCTGTCGTCCTCCGTCCCGTCGAACTCCGCCAGATATTCGGCGACCGGGTCGTCCCATTCGAGATCCCCCAGGGCGACGAGTTGGGCCGCCACCGTCGCCGTGAATGCCTTGGTCACCGAACCCAGGGCGAAAGCGGTGTCCGCAGTCACCGGCCGGGTGGTGCCGGCGCGTGTCACACCCGAGGTCACGGACAGGATGTCCCCGGCCCGAAGGATGGTCAGCTGCGCGCCGGGAACCGCGTGGTCGTGCGTGAGCCTGCGCAGGAGGTCTGCCGCAAGAGGCGCTTCCACATCTCCCCCTTGATGAACCGTCATGGGTACGGCTATCCGTACCGTGGGGGGTGCGGGTAGCCGTACCCCCTCATCCTCAATGACCCGTTCGAAGAAAGGCAAGGAGTTTCGATTTAAGGAAAAAGTGCAGGTCAGAGGGTGTGGGATGACCAGGGGAGGGTCGCGGTCACCGTGGTGGGTCCCCCGGGCGGACTGGTGACCTCCAACTGCCCGTTGAGGGCGGCCGCCCGGTCCTCCAGGCCGCGCAGGCCCGTGCCGTCGGTCGTCGAGGCGCCGCCCGTGCCGTCGTCCCTCACCGAGACGATCAGCTGGTTCTCGCGCTCTTCCAGATGGACGTGAATATGCAGGGCGGACGCGTGCTTGACGGTATTCGCCAGACATTCCGCGACGATGTAGTACGCCGTCGACTCCACACTCACGTCCGGGCGCCGTTCGAGCGTGCTGGACACCTCCACGGGCACGTGAAACCGCTCCGTGAGCGCCGTGATGGCCGCGTCCAGACCGCGGTCGCTCAGAATGGGCGGCTGGATTCCGCGCACCAGGTCCCGGATCTCATTGAGCGCCCTGCCGATTTCCTGGTGCGTTTCGTCGATGAGCGCGGACAGGTACTCCACGTCGTCACGCCGCCGGCATTTCGCGTTCGAAAGGCGCATGAGCAGAACCGCCAGGCGCGCCTGCGCTCCGTCGTGCAGATCCCTTTCCAGGCGACGGTAATCGGCGTCGTTGACCCGCAGGGCCGCGATGCGCTGGCGTTCGGCCGCCTGCTCCCGGAGCCGGGCCTCGGCCTCGTCGATCCGGCTGAGGACGCGCCGCACCAGCCGCGCCCGCAGCTTGCCCATCCACAGCAGCAGGCCCAGCAGGACCGTGAAGACCGCCACGGACGCGACGGCGACCGACACCCGCGTGACCGGCCCGGTCACCGGCAGCGTCAGGCCCGGCCCGAACGCGAGTTGCTCGGGCGGCCCGATCGGCAGGGCGATGACGAAAGCGATCACCGGGAACGCCAGTGTCGCCAGCGGCAGCAGCCAGAGGGTGCCGAGCAGCAGCAGTCCGAGGTAGCCGATGTCGTCCCAGCCCGCCTCGGCCGACCTGCGCTCGCGCTGCACCTCCCGGTCCGCCTCCGTGAACCGGTGCGCCGGGTCCCCGGGGTCACCGACGACCGAGTGGGCGAGCAGACGTTCCAGGTCGGCGACGGCCCGCAACAGCGGCAGGCTGAACGACATGCCGTCGCGCAGGGCCGCCATCCGGACCGGCACCTGCCGCAGCACCTCGCCGAGGGGGGTGGGGCCGGCCCCCGCCGTCCGCCGCCGCGCCGCCGGCACGGCCCGCCGCACCACCGCCCCCGCACCGCGCGCGGCGGCGGCCGTCGCCGTCGGAAGGCCGACGAGCAGGAGCCACGACACGGCGCGCAGCGCCAGGGAGGCCGCCAGGAGAGGGGCCAGCAACAGGCCCACCAGACTGCCCACGGAGAGGTAGATCAGACCGGCGGCCATGCGGTGGGGAGACGGGAACGTCATGGGGCTACGGACCATCGTGCGTCTGCCGGCTCAGTCCTTCAGCCTTTCCAGGCCCCGCAGATAGTCCAGTACCGCCAGAACCCGGCGGTGGTTCTCACCCGAGTTGGGGATCCGCAGCTTGCCGAGGATCGACGTGACGTGCTTCTCCACCGCGCGCTCGGAAATGCCGAGCCGGTTCACGATGCCGCTGTTGGTCAGCCCCGTCGCCATGAGTTCGAGCACCTGGCGTTCGCGCGGCGTCAATAACTCCGTGGCGCGTTTCTCGCGCGGAGTTCCGACGAACTGCTTGAAGATGTCGGAGTCGAGGACGGTTTCCCCGCACCGCACCCGGTGCAGGGCCGAAAGGAATTCCTCGAAGTCCCCGACGCGCTGCTTCAGCAGGTAGCCCGTTCCCGTCGGCGCGTTACGGACCAACTCCTCGGCGTACGTGGGCTCGACGTACTGGGAAAGCAGCAACACCGCTGTGTCCGTGCCGAGTTTCTGTATCTCCAGAGCGGCGCGTATGCCCTCGTCCGTGAAGGTGGGCGGCATGCGGACATCCATGATGACCACATGCGGCCGGGCGGTCCGGACGACTTCCAGTACCCCCGTGGCATCGCTCAGCGAAGCGACCACGTCGATTCCTTCGTCCGCCAGCAGTCTCGCCATCCCGGCTCGCAGGAGCGCGGAATCCTCGGCGATCGCGACGCGCATGGAGACTCCCGCTCGTGAGGATCGTGCCGACAACCACCGGGCATGACGCGACCCGATGGTGAAAGGGAATTGGAGCCGTGGGGGGCCATCAGCATAGGGCGGCACGCCGGGTGACGCTACGCCGCGCGAGGGGCGACCACGGGCCCGAGGAGACTAGCGGCGGGAAGCGACCAGCGTCACGCCGGCTTGCCGCAGCAAACGACCGGTCGCCGCCAGACTCACCCCCACACCCGCCAGCACACACGCCGCCGTCAGCGCCGAGAGCATCCCCCACTCGACCTCCAGCGGCGCCTCGCCGCCGAACACCGTGAGCGCCCCCCGGTAGGCCTGGGCCCCGACCGCGACCACTCCCGCCGCGATCACCACACCCAGCGCCGAGGTGGACAGCGTCTCCCACAGCGCCATACGCCGCACCTGCCCCGCGCTGACGCCGAGCATCCGCATGCCCGCGATCTCCGCTCCGCGCCGGCTGTACGACATCACCAGCGTGCCCGCCACGGCGATCAGCGCGTACAGCGACGCGGGCACCGTCAGCACACCCAGCACCAGCCGGTTGAGCCGGTCCTGGTCGGTCGCGGCCTCACCGAACCACCGGGCCGACGGCACCACCTCGATCCGATCGGCACCCACCCGCGCCGTCAGGTCGGCGGCCACCGCCCGCGCGGAGCCCGCGGACTTCTCGTCCAGGAGCACGGCGGCACGTGCCGGGGCCGCCGCCGCACTGCGCGCACCGTCCGGCAGCAGCAGCGGGGGCACGACTGAACCGCCCTCCAGCACCGCCGCCACGCGGGCCTTCACCGGCCGGCCGCCGAACAGCCCGTAGGTCACCGTCGAACCCGCGTGATACCCGTACCAGTCGGCGAACTCCCGCGACACGGCGACCGTGCCCGGCCGCAGCGGCGCGAGTGAGCCGTCGACCACGGAGATCCGGTGCGTACGGGCCAGGGTGGCCGGGTCCGCCACCGCCGCCTGTTCCTTCCACACCGAGTCCGGGCCCGCCACCGCCACCTCCAGCTCGGCGGGCGCCGAGACGACCGCCACCCGCGGGTCGGCGCGCAGCGCCCGCACGTCGTCCGCGCTCAGCGAGTCACCCCGGGAGGGCTCCACGACGAGCTGGGCGACGGTACGCGCGCGGTCGTCCGCCTCCGTCGCCGCCCCCGTGGTGGACAGCACCGTCGTGAAGGCGCCGACGACCGCGAGAATCGCCAGCACCGGTCCCACCAGCGACGCCGTACGCCGCCGTGACGTGCGCACCGACTCGGCCGCCAGACGCCCCGCCACCGGGTCGGCCCAGCGCAGGGGCAGCGCCATCAGCCGCAGCAGCGGCGGCAGATACACCGGCCCCAGCAGCGTGGCCGCGACCGCCAGCGACATGGTGCCGAACAACGCCAGCGGAGTGGCGGCCTCCGCTCCGGCGCCGGGGGCCAGCGCCAGCATCACCGCGCCGGTCACCAGCGTCAGCACACCGGTCACACCGCGGCCCGCCGTCATCGTCCGGGCATCCAGATCCGCTTCGCGCAGCGCCTCCGTCGGACGGACCCGGGCGGCGCGCCTCGACGCCGCCAGCGTTCCCAGCACGGCCATGAACAGGCCGCAGGCCGCAGCGAACACGAGCGGCCAGAGCAACGGTCCCGGCCGCAAATCGACCGGCGACAGACCCGTGCCGTTCAGCGCCTCCACGGCGACCGGCGCGGCCACGACGGCCACCGCGCACCCCGCGAGCGCGGCGGGCACCGCCACCGCCAGTGACTCACCCAGCACCATCCGGCGCACCTGCGGCCCGCCCGCGCCCACCATGCGCAGCAGCCCCATGTCGCGACGGCGCAGCGCGATACCGAACGCGCAGGTGCCGGTGATGACGAAGACCGTCACGAACGCGGACACCACCCCCGCCATCGCCAATACGCTCTGCACGCCGCCCAGATCCAGGTCACCGCTGGACAGCGTGTGAGCCGCCCCGGTGCCGTCCTCGAGCGTCACGGAGGGGTTCCCGGCCCGCGGCGACGCCGGCACCGCCCACGTCGCGGCCAGGGCCGAGGCGGACGTGCCGATCAGCGCCACGCCGAGCGCCAGGGCCACGAACGTACCGGCGAACAGGGCCCAGTAGTGCCGCACCGAGGCCAGGGAGATCCGCCACATCACCGCTCCCACACGCTCAGCCGACGGGCGACCGCGTCGGCGGTGGGGTGGTCGAGCCGCCCCACGACCTCGCCGTCCGAGAGGAACACCACCCGGTCCGCGCACGCCGCCACCGCGGGGTCGTGCGTCACCATGACCACCGTGCGACCCGCCCGGTCGACCACGGCACGCAGCAGCTCCATGATCTGCCGGCCGCTCTGCCGGTCCAGGGAACCGGTCGGCTCGTCGGCGAAGACGATCTCCGGCTCGGCCACCAGCGTCCGCGCGATCGCGACCCGCTGCTGCTGCCCGCCGGACAGCTGCGCGGGCCGCCGGTCGGCCTTGTCGGCCAGACCCACCTCGCGCAGCGCCTCCATGACCCGGTCCCGCTTCACCGACCGCCGCCGCAGCCGCAGCGGCAGGGCCACGTTCTCGTACGCGGTCAGCATCGGCAGCAGGTTGAACTGCTGGAAGACGAAGCCGATCCGGCCGCGGCGCACCACCGTGAGCTCGCGCTCGTCGCAGACGGCGAGGTCCGTGTCTCCGAGGAGGACCTTGCCGCTGTCGGGCCTGTCCAGGCCGGCCGCGCAGTTGAGCAGCGTCGTCTTGCCGGAGCCGGACGGCCCCATCACCGCGGTCAGCGCCCGCTGCGAGAAGCCCAGACTGACCTCACGCAGCACCGGGACAGGGCCCGTGGCGCCCGGGTAGCTCTTGGAGACGGCGGCCAGCTGGACGGCCGGCAGTTGGATGTCGGTGAGCAGAGACATGCTTCCAGTCCAGCAGCGCGCGCCGCCCGGGTCAGTGGAGCTGCAAGGAGTCCTGGGGGGTGGGTTTTCCCTACCATCCGCCGAGGCCACGGGCCCATTAGAGTGACCGGTGGACCCGCACGCGCACGGCCCCGGAGGGATACGCACGATGACCGTCGCCGTCTGGGAGGCCCTGCGGACCCGCCCCCTGCGTTTCGCCCTCACCCTCTGGCCGCTGCGGTGCTGGGCGTTCCTGCTGAGCGGCACCGTCGTGGGCTTCTTCGCCCTGCTCCTGCTGACGGTTCTGCTGTTCGTGGGAGTGGGACTGTCCGTGCTGGGCGTCGGGCTGCTCGTCCTCATGGGGGTCGCCGTGCTGGGCATCCCCGTCGCCACGCTGGAGCGGCGCCGGTTACGCCTCGTCGAACCGGAACCGCTCCTCGATCCCCACGGTTCGCTGCCCGGCACGGGCGCCTGGCCCTGGCTGCGCACCCGGCTGCGTGAGCGGGCCACCTGGCGGGAACTGGGCTACACCCTCGCCCTCGCTGTCGTCTTCACCGCCACGGGCATCGGCTTCGCCGCCCTGCTCGGCCTGTCGGTGCTGCTCACCGCGACACCGGTCATCGTGTGGGCGATCGCACCCGACACGGTGATGCTGGTGCCCGGCCGGCCGATCTCCGACCCCGTCGCGGCCCTGCCCGGCAGCGCCGCGGGCCTGTTCGGACTGCTCGTCTCCGCCTACGTGGGCGGACTCCTCACCGGGGCGCAGGTGTGGGTGGCCCAGTCCCTGCTGTCGGCGCGCGACGAGGACTTGAGCACCCGGGTCATCGAACTGACCCGCTCCCGTGCCCGGTTGGTCGACGCGTTCGAAGCGGAACGACGACGGATCGAACGCGATCTGCACGACGGCGCCCAGCAGCAACTCGTCGCGCTCAGCATGACGTTGGGACTGGCCGAACTGGAGCTGCGCGGCCAGGACTCACCGGCCACCGCGCTCATCGCCCGCGCCCGCGGCGAGGCCCGCCAGGCCCTGGACCAGCTGCGCTCCCTGGTGCGCGGCATCCACCCCCAGGTCCTCACCGACCACGGACTGCCGGCCGCCGTCGCCGAACTCGCCCTGCGCAACCCGATCCCGGTGACCGTCGACATACAGCTGCCGGACCGGTTGCCGACGGCGGTCGAGACGACGGCGTACTTCACGGTCACCGAGGCGCTGACGAACGCCTCCAAGCACAGCGGCGCCGACCAGGTCAGCGTCGTCGGCGACCTGCGCGACGACAAACTGGTCCTGCTCATCACCGACAACGGCCACGGCGGCGCGGACCCCGCGGCCGGAGCGGGTCTGCAAGGATTGGCGGACCGAGTGGCCATTCTGAAAGGGAGACTCGTCGTGACCAGTCCCGTCGGCGGACCCACACAACTGCGGGTGGAGGTGCCGTGCTCCGCGTAGTGCTCGCCGAGGACGCCGTCCTGCTGCGCGCCGGCCTGGTGGAGCTGCTGTCCCGCGTCGGACACGTGGTGACCGCCGCCGTCGGGGACGCCGTGGAACTGGCGCGCGCCGTGGACGCCGACCGGCCGGACGTGGTCATCACCGACGTGCGGATGCCGCCCGGTTTCCGCGACGAAGGGCTCAAGGCGGCGCTGGAGCTGCGCAGCCGCCACCCGGGACTGCCGGTCGTGGTGCTGTCGCAGTACGTCGCCACGGCCTACGCGACCCAGTTGTTCAGCGGCGGTTCGTCGGCCGAGGGAGGGCTCGGGTACCTGCTGAAGGACCGGGTCGGGGAGGTCACCGACTTCCTCGACGCGCTGGACCGCGTCGCCGGCGGGCAGACCGTGATCGACCCGGAGGTGGTGCGTGTGCTGCTGCAGCAGCGGACCGCCGACGAACCGCTGCAGCGGCTCACGCCCCGCGAGCGGGAGGTGCTGGCCCTCATGGCGGAGGGGCTCAACAACCAGGCGATCGCGCAGCGGCTCACCATCACGGAGGCGTCGGTGGTCAAGCACTCGAGCAACATCTTCATGAAGCTGGACCTCGACCCGGCCGAGGGCAACCGCCGCGTCCTCGCAGTCCTCGCCCACCTCCGCCGGGAAACCCCACAGTTCTGACGGGCACACCGAGGGACCGCCGCCCGGGGGAGAGCGGCTGAGGGCACACCGAGGGGCCGCCGCCCGGGGGAGAGCGGCTGGGGGG
>NZ_JAKEIO010000166.1 GCF_021474405.1 [Streptosporangium] indianense | reverse complement strand
GGCCGGGGCCGGGGCTGGAGCTGGAGCTGCTGGAGCTGGAGCTGGAGCCGGAGCTGCCGGAGCCGGAGCTGATGGAGTCGGAGTCTGAGCTGGAGCCGGAGGCGCAGCTGGAGTCGGTGGGCCGGCCTGTGCGTGGCGGTCCGCCCATGCGTCCAGGAGCCGCTCGTGTCGCTCGCGCACCTGGTCGAGCAGGGCCAGTTCCTCGCGCAGGGCGTCGGTGCGCAGCCGGTGGTTCTCCCGGTCGCGTGCGCGCACGCTCTCCTCGTGCCGCTCCCGCTCCGTCAGCCGTTCCGTGTGCTCCTCGACGTGCCGCAGCAGGGTGACGAGTACGGTGCGGGACTCCGCCGCCGAGGCCAGCAGCCGTTGCTCGGAGGCGAGATGCCGTTCCTGTGCGGCCCGGTTCGCCACCTCCTGGCGGGCCAGCGCCTGCGCCGTCGCCGCGGCGAGCGCCTCGCCCGCCTGGCGCACCTCCGCGTGGAGGGAGGCCGCGAGCGCCGTGACCGCGGTCTCGTAGGCGAGGCCGACGTGGTCGGCACCCGCGCCCGCCGCCGCCTCCAGCGACCCCGGCAGCACCGCCACGCTCCGCGTCAGCCCGGACGCGGACTCCCGCAACTCCAGGGCCGCACCCGCCAGCGCGTCGCGCCCCTGCGCGAGAACCGTCCGTACCTCGTCCGTCTGCCGTCCGGCTTGCGCCTCGAGCCCCGTAACGGCCTGCGCCATCACCTCCGCGTACCGGTCGGACGCGGCTGTCGTCGCCTCGGTGAGATGTCCGGACGCGGCTGCCGTCGCGTCGGTGAGGTGTCCGGACGCCGTTGTCACCGCCTCGACGATCCGCCGCGCGGCCTCCTCCGCGGCGGCCACCATGCCGGTGGTGAGCGTGGCCGTCGAGGCCTGGACCGCCTCCCCGAAGCCGTCCGCGCCGCGGCTCAGGTGTCCGGCGGCCGCGGCCGCCTCCCGGCAGGCGGCCGCGACCAAGGTCACCGCCTCGCGCAGCGCGACCGCCGACGCGTCCATGGTCCGGGTCGCCGTGGCCGCCTCCGCGGATGCGGCCACGGCCTGGCCCAGCAGCTTCTGCGAGAGTTCCCCCGCGCGGTCCGACAGCCCCAGCAGCGCCCGTAACTCCGCGGCCGCCCCCTGCAACTCGTCGGTGAACCGGCGGGGCTCGGTGTGGGCCGCCGCCACCGCCGCCGCCTCGACCCGGGCCAGTGCGTGGGCCAGCCGCAGCAGCAGTGCCCGGTCCTGCTCGTCGGCCCGGTGCTGCGTGCTCCGCGAGGCCAGCGTCACGGCCACCACCAGCACCAGCAGGGTGATGGTGTACCAGACCAGGGCGTCGAACCGGAGAAGGCCGGGGAGGTGGCCGTCGAAACCCTGCTGCCACATCTCCAGGAAGGTGCCCCGCAGCCGCGCCGACGGGTCCTGTCGCGCCTCGTGGTAGGCGTACATGGCCAGACCGAGGCCGGACCAGGTCAGGACCAGCGGCGCGTACACCAGCACGGCGGTGGCGGAGCCCAGCCGCCGCGCCCATGCGGCCGCGCCCGCCGTCCGCGGGGCCAGGGCGCCCTCGCCCGCGTAGGCGGCGACCAGCCCGCCGCCGGACCAGGCGGCAAGGCCCTCCCCGTGCTCGACGGCCACGGCGAGTCGTTCCAGCGTGGCCCGCTGGAAGGCCAGTTGTGGTTCGTCGGCCAGCAGTCGTAACTCGATGTGAAGGTCGGGCTGCCCGACCGCGTCCTCCTCGCCTGGCAGGGCCCCCGTCGCACCGCGCTGCTCCGCTTCCACAGACATCGACATCCCCCCTCACGTCTGAGGGCCGCGGAGGCAGCCCGAACAGACGTGCACCTGCCGAGACGGCCGGCGACTCGGCGTGCAGCGGGAACACTGTACGGAAGTCGGCCTGCCAACTGTGTCGTTTTCGTGAACCATTCCACGAAACGAACAGGGCTTCCATACCCCGCTTTCGCACCCCTTTATCCGCCAAGTGCACTGTTGTGCCGTGAAGTTACGATCCGTCATGCACTGCCCATAGCTCGCGACAGTCCTCCCCGTGTGGCGGCCCCCGAACCTTTGACGCGCCTCTTATGCCCCCGCTATCTCCCCGGCCTACGCGGACCTCCGGATCCACCGGGCCGCCGGGGAGAGCGGCGTGGATGGCGCCGGGTGGTGCCATGTGGTGCCACCTGGCGTCATCCGGCATTTGGGCAGATGGGAGGGCCCGACGTGGTCGTGTTGACACCTTTGAGGGTTGCGTGTGGCGCCATAGTGGTGCCATGATGGCGTCATGGACCTCACCCCGTATGTCGACAACCTCCGCCGCGAACTCGCGGTGGCTGCCGAAGCCGGAGGCGACGAAGCCCGTGAGCTGGCCGAGCGGCTCACCGCTCCCCTGGAGTCGGCGACCCGCCTGGTCATGCTCAACGTGCTCTCCGTCGCGATGGACGAGATCACCCGCGAACTCGCCCCCGGCTCGGTCGACGTACGGCTGCGCGGGCTCGACCCCGACTTCGTCGTGACACCCCCGCCCGCCCAGGCCGGCGCCCCCGTGGAGCCGGCCGTGGCCCCCGAACCGCTCAGGGCCCCGGCCGAGGGCGACGAAGGCGGCACCGCCCGAGTCAATCTGCGCCTGCCGGCCCACCTCAAGGCCCGCGCCGAGGAGGCCGCGAGCCGCGAGGGCCTGTCGGTCAACGCGTGGCTGGTCCGCGCCGTCTCCGCCGCGGTCGACGGCGGAACCCGGCCGCGCACGCCGGGCAGCACCCAGAACGTCGGACAGAGCTTCACGGGCTGGGTGCGCTAGCCGCGCCCCCGCCCGCGCCCCGGAGGAAACCAGCACAACACGTGCATCACGTCCCACCAGCAGGGACGCCCCGAAGACTCAAGAGAACGGGACAGCCATGCCTTCTTTCGACACGCCCGAACCGATCTCGGTCGTCGCCCACGTCGGCGCCGGCTCCCTCCGGCTCACCGCGGGCGACCGCCTCGACACGGTCGTCGAGGTGCGTCCCCGCGACCCGGAGCGGGACAAGGACGTGCGGGCGGCCGAGCAGACCGAGGTCGGCTTCGCGAGCGGTGTCCTGACCGTCAGGACGAAGGAGCGCCGCATGATCGGTCCCTCCGGTGTCGTCGACGTGACGGTCGAACTGCCCGCGGGTTCAGGCGTCGAGGTGACCGGCGCCTGGGCCCAGGTGCTCGGCGGCGGTCGGCTCGGCGAGATCCGGGTGAAGAGCTCGGTCGGCGACGTCCGGCTCGACACCACCGGGCCGGTCCAGCTGACCGCCTCCCACGGCTCGATCGTCGTGGACCGGGTCGAGGGCAGGGCCGAGATCACCACCAGCTCCGGCAATCTGCGCGTCGGCACCATCGACGGCCCCGCCGTCCTGAAGAACTCCAACGGCAACACCACCGTCGGCGTCGTGTCCGGCGAGCTGCGGGTGAGCGGTGCCAACGGCGCCATCGACATCGCGTGCGCCGAGGCGTCCGTCACCGGCACCGCCACCAACGGTGTCCTGCGGGTCTCGGAAGTCGCCCGCGGTGAAGTCCAGTTGGAGACCTCCAACGGCTCCATCGAGATCGGCGTCCGCGAGGGCACCGCCGCCTGGCTGGACGTCAGCTCCCATCGCGGGCTCGTACGCAACACGCTCACCGTCTCCGACGCCCCGGAGCGTACCGAGGACACGGTCAAGGTCCGTGCGCGGACCAACTGGGGCAACATCGACGTCTTCCGCGCCAAGGGCTGAACCGCGCCCGTTCCGACCGGTCTCACCTCACTCCATCAGGCTTCTCACGGAGGACCTCATGCCGTTATCTGTCATGCCCACATCCGTTCCGCACGGCTCGTCGGCCGCCGTTTCCGCCACCGGCCTGCGCAAGTCGTACGGCGACAAGACCGTCCTCGACGGCATCGATCTGCACATCCCGGCCGGGTCGGTGTTCGCCCTGCTGGGGCCGAACGGCGCGGGCAAGACCACCGCCGTGAAGATCCTGTCCACGCTCATCAGTGCGGATGACGGACAGGCCCGGGTGGCGGGCTACGACCTGGCCGCCGACCCGCAGGGCGTGCGGGCCGCGATCGGTGTCACCGGTCAGTTCTCCGCGGTCGACGGTCTGATCACCGGTGAGGAGAACATGCTCCTCATGGCGGACCTGCACCACCTGTCCAAACGCGAGGGGCGGCGGGTGACCGCCGAGCTGCTGGAGCGCTTCGACCTCACTGAGGCCGCGAAGAAGCCCGCCTCCACGTACTCCGGCGGCATGAAGCGGCGCCTAGACATCGCCATGACCCTGGTCGGTGACCCGCGGGTCATCTTCCTCGACGAGCCGACCACCGGGTTGGATCCGCGCTCCCGGCACAACATGTGGCAGATCATCCGCGAACTGGTCACCGGCGGCGTCACCGTCTTCCTCACCACCCAGTACCTGGAGGAGGCCGACGAACTCGCCGACCGGATCGCCGTCCTGCACGACGGTGTCATCGCCGCGGAGGGCACCGCCGACGCGCTCAAGCGGATCGTCCCGGGCGGACACGTCCGCCTGCGCTTCGACGACCCGGCCGCCTACCGGAGCGCGGCCGAGGCCCTGCGCGAGGTCACCCGGGACGACGAGTCCCTCGCCCTGCACATCCCCAGCGACGGCAGTCAGCGCGAACTGCGCTCCCTCCTCGACTGGCTGGACGCGGCGGGCGTCGAGGCGGACGAGCTGACCGTGCACACCCCCGACCTGGACGACGTGTTCTTCGCCCTGACCGCGGACCGGCCCGGCCAGACCAACCAGCCGAACCGGCCGAACCGGCCCGACCAGCCCGAGGAGGCTGCCCGATGAGCTCCCTCTCCCTCGCCCTGCGCGACTCCTCCACCATGCTGCGCCGCAACCTCCTGCATGTGCGCCGCTATCCCTCCCTCACCCTGAACCTGCTGCTCAGCCCCATCGTGCTGCTGCTGCTCTTCGTCTACATCTTCGGCGACACCATGAGCGCCGGCATGGGAGGCGGCGGCGGGGACCGGTCCGAGTACCTCGCGTATCTCTTCCCGGGGATCCTGATGCTGACCATCGGCGGCACGACGATCGGCAGCGCGGTGTCCATCTCCATGGACATGAACGAGGGCATCATCGCCCGCTTCCGCACGATGGCGATCCACTGCGGCTCGGTGCTCGTCGGGCACGTCGTCGGCAGCGTGATCCAGTGCGCGATGAGCGTGGGCCTCGTCGGTGCCGTGGCCGTGGCCATCGGCTTCCGCTCCGAGGACGCCACCGCGGTGGAGTGGGTCCTGGCCTTCGCACTGGTGGTCCTCATGTCCCTGGCACTCACCTGGATCGCCGTGGGGATGGGACTGTCCAGCCCGAACGCCGAGGCGGCCGGCAACAACGCCATGCCGCTGATGATCCTTCCGCTGCTGTCCAGCGCCTTCGTCCCGGTCAACACGATGCCGGGCTGGTTCCGGCCGGTCGCCGAGTACCAGCCCTTCACCCCGGCGATCGAGACCCTCCGGGGTCTGCTCCTCGGCACCGGGATCGGCCACAACGGCTGGCTGGCCGTCGCCTGGTGCTTGGGGCTGAGCGCACTCGGCTACGTCTGGTCCGGGTCGCTGTTCGCCCGCGACCCGAAGTAGCCCCCTCGGGGGCGCACTCCGGATCCTCGTTCAGCGCAGTTGCTCGGCCAGGCCGACGATGACGCCCTCCGGGCCGCGGACGTAGCAGAGCAGGTAGCTGTCCTCGAACCGGGCGATCCCGCCGAGGAGTTCGGCGCCGTGCGGGCGCAGGCGGGCAACGGTGTCCTCGATGTCGTCGACGGCGAACATGACACGGTGCGTGCCCAGGACGTTGTGCGGCCGGTTGCGTGGCCCCGCGGTGATCACCGCGGGGCTGCGGTACTTCGCCAGCTCGAGCCGGCTGTGACCGTCCGGCGTCCGGAGCATCGCGATGTCGCAGCGGACACCGTCGAGTCCGGTGCACCGGTCGGCGAAGGGGCCCTCGATCTCCGCCCTGCCCTCCAGCTCCATACCGAGTTCCACGAAGAACGCGACGGCGGCATCCAGGTCCTCGACGACGATCCCGACGTTGTCCATCCGCTGGATCGCCATGGTGGTCTCTCCTTCTTCCTCGTCCGGCCGGTGGTGGCCGGTGATGTGGGCCCTGCTCGAAGGGGCATGCCGGCGGGCGGCGCAGCCGGGGGCTGGATCTCGACGTGGGAGCCCATCATGACCGTGCGGTCGCGGGGGAGGCCGAAGTACTCGGCTGCGTCCGCCGTGATGCAGGAGGTGGCGATGAACAGGCGTTTGCGCCAAGGGGCCATGGTCGGGGCGGGGCCACGGCGGAGGTCGATCTTCGACAGGAAGAAGGACGCCTGGGCGATCGGCGTCCGGCTCGCCCGCCGGGACCGACTCGTCCGGAGCCGGGCTGCTACCGGTCCGGGCGGCGGATGCGGAGGGGGCCGCGGGCCTCGGTCCGAGTGACGGGCCGGCCGGCCCGGGTCACTTCGACCTGGCCTGCTTCCACCAGGCGCCACGCGGCCCGGCGGGTCGGTTCCAGCAGGGCGCGCCAGCCGTCGTCGTCGCCTTCGTAGGCCTCGCGTGCGGCGTCGGACGGACAGATCGAGGCAGTGGCCGCACGCCGGTTCAGCAGGTCCATGATGACCCGCTCCAGCCGCTGAGTGAGCTGCCGCTCGGTCTCCGCCACACTGTCCAGTGTCGCACCGTCGGTGCGGGGGCCGTGGTCGCTGCGGTCGGCCGCCCGGGGCACGTCAGCTCGGAGGTGACAGCAGACGGGCCGGCGCGACGCGGCGGAGGTGGAAGAGGACGTCGTGGGATGCCGCGGGGGCGATCCGGTGCGTGCGCTCCGGGTAGGACGTGCCGATGCTGCGGGTGGGCCGGGGCGTGTCCAGCCAGATGCGCGCCGGGGCGGGGGAGGAGCGCAGGTCCAGGAAGTAGTCGCCGGGGCGCACCCGGTTCAGGAAGCGCTCGGTGCTGTTCGGCGACGGGGCACCGAGGGTGTGGACACGCGTCGTGCCGTCGGGGTCCGTCGCGTTGAAGGACCCCTCGCCGAACGTCGTGGCGACGCTGACGTAGTCCGCGCCCAGCCGGTCCCGCAGGAACGCGCCCTGCATGCGGGGGTAGCGCGGGTCGGAGGTGCGGTAGGCGACGTGGCTGTTGTGCGCGGACAGCAGCACCTTGTCGCCCGTCCGGGCCGCCCACCAGGCGACGTTGTCCGCCATCAAGCCGTCCCGGTAACGCATGGACTGCCTCAGCTGCCCGGGATCGTCGAAGTCGAACGCGTAGCCGCGCGCGGTCTGGGCCAGTGCCCGTGCGTGCTGCACCGCCCAGGCGTGGGCGTCGTAGGTGCTCGACGCGGGAACCGGCCGTCGGGCGATCAGGGACAGCGCCTTCTCCGCGCGTTCGGCCAGCGCCCGGCGTTCGGACAGGGGCCGGGTCAGGTAGGTCTTCATGTAGGTGCCGGCCGGCGTCGTGGGGCGCAGTCCCCGGTACAGCGCGGTGAGACGCGGCAGCAGATCCGGCAGATGACGGGCGGTGTACCGGAGCACCTTGTCGTGCAGCTCCGGACCCGCGTACGCGAAGTCGTCGCCCATGAACCGCAGTCGGTCCCGCGGATGCTCGCGGTTGTACGCGCGCATCCACTCGACGAGATCCAGGTACTCGTCGGTGTTCCACCACGCGTACGTGTCCTGGAACTCCTCCCGCATGATGCGCCGCGGGTCGCCCTCACCGGTGCGGACGTACCGGTCCAGCCGGAGGCCGCTGCTCCAGCTCGTCTCCAGCGCGAAGGTGCGAAAGCCCTTGTGCTCCACCAGGTAGCGCAGCACGCGGTGCTTCAGGGTGAAGAACTCGTGTGAGCTGTGCGTCGCCTCGCCGAACCCCACCACCCGCGCGTCGCCCACCATGCGGCCCAGGGGCGCCAGGTCGCCCAGGCCGCCGTCCGGGCCGGTGGTGCGCAGCGGGTGGGTGCCGCGCTCCGCGGCCCGCACCGCGCGGGTCTCCGGGGGTGGGAGGGTGCCGGAGCCCACGATTCCCGTGCAGAACAGCAGCCCCACCAGCAGGATGAGTACGGACCGGTTTCGCGTCATAGGACCAGGTTCCGCTGTCCGCCGGTCTCAGGACATCCGACGCACCCCCGGTTCCACCACGAGCTGTCCCGACCCCGGACATGCCGCTAAACCGGAAGAGTCCGCGCCGGTTCCATGGCGATACGGGCCACCTGCTCGGCCTCCGGTACGAGGTAGAAGTGATCGCCCTTCAGGACCGTGAGTCTGAAGGCACCCGAGGTGACCGCGCGCCATCCTGCCGCCTGGTCGGGGGTGACCTGCGGATCCCGGTCGCCCGTCAGGGCGTGCACGGCGGCCCGCAGCAGCGGCGCGTCGGGCCGCCGGCGGTAGTCGTCGATCAGGCGGTAGTCGTTGCGGATCGCGGGCAGGAGCAGTTCCCGCAGGTCGGGGTCGCTGAAGACGGCCGCGTTCGTGCCGCCCAGGGACCTGACCGCCGAGACCACCTCGTCGTCGGTCCGTACGGCCGGCCCCGCGAAGCCGTCGGGGGAGCGGCCGGAGACGCACAGGCGGGTGACGTGCCCGGCGCCCGCCCCCTCGAGGCGCAGGAGGGTCTCGTACGCGACCGCCGCGCCCATGCTGTGGCCGAAGAACACCGTCGGCAGCTCCGGCAGGGCCAGGAGTTCCTCGGCGACGGCCGACGCCAGCGGATCCATCGCAGGGACCAGCGGCTCGCGGAACCGGTTCTCGCGGCCCGGGTACTGGATGGCCGTGAGCTCCACCGAGGGGTCCAGATACCGCCCCCAGGGGCGGTAGAAGCTCGCCGCGCCGCCCGCGTGGGGAAAGCAGACCAGACGGCGTGCGGGACGCTCGGGCCGGGTGTGACGGGTCAGGTACGGCGAGGGAGTCGGGACGGGAAGGGGCATGGGTGATTCCGATCGTCAGTGCGCCGGCTCAGCGCCAGTCCATGGTGACCTTGAGGCCGCTGTAGCCCTGTACGAGGTTGGAACGCATCCAGCGCACGTCCCCGGCCAGTTCCACCCCCCGGGCATCGGTGGCCAACTCCTGCAGCAGGGCGTGCAGTTCCAGCCGGGCCAGTGCGGCGCCGAGGCAGTGGTGCGGGCCGTTGCCGAACCCCAGGTGGCGGTTGGGCGTGCGGCCCGGGAGGAAGCGGTGCGGGTCGGGGAAGAGCCGCTCGTCGCGGTTGGCGGCGGACAGCCACGCCACGACGGGCTGCCCCTTGAGGATCTCCTGGCCGCCGATCTCGCAGTCCGCGGTGGCCACCCGCAGGACGTGCGCCGCCGGTGACGTCCAGCGGACGACCTCCTCCACGGCCGGCCGGACGAGGTCCGGGTCGTCGTGCAGCGTGTCCAGGGTGCCGGGGAAGGCCTGGAAGGCGTGGAAGGCGCCGGTGATCGAGTGGCGGGTGGTCTCGTTGCCGCCGATCAGCACGTTGTCGCAGTTGACGAGCACGTCGTCGGTACTGAGCCGGCCGTCCTCCAGCAGGGCGCTGACCAGGTCGGAACCGGGCTGCCGGCGACGCCGCTCGATCAACTCGTGGAAGTAGAAGAGGATCTCCGTGTGCGCCTCGGCCGGGGTCATCCTGTCGAAGCTGCTCTCCTCTCCGCCGAACGCGTGGTTGGTCAGGTCGATCAGGTGCTCCCGCTCGCTCAGCGGTACGCCGATGACCTCGCAGACGACGGCGGCCGGGAGCCGCGGGCCCACGCTCGCGGCGATGTCGGTGGAGTCCTCGGACCGCAGCCGGTCGATGACGTCCCGCACCTCCCGGTGCAGCACCGACTGGAGTTCGGGGGCGCGCAGTCGCGACAGGAACGGCCCGATGAGCCGCTTCAGCGTGGAGTGCCACTCGCCCTCGCTCACCACCAGCATTCGGCCGCCCGAGGTGTCGGGATGCTCGGCGTCGAAGCCGATCATCATGCCGTGCTCGGACGTGAACGGTGCCTTGGGGGAGAGGACGGCGGAGACGTCGCGGTGGGAGAAGACCGACCAGAAGCCGGACGGGGAGAGGCCCGGATCGCTCCAGACCTTCGCGTCCGTCCGGAGGTACTCCTCCCACATCGTGAAGCGGGCCTCGGTGGTGTACAGGTCGGGGTTGGCCAGATCAAGGGGCATGGGAATGTCTCTGCCTGCCTGTCAGGTGACGGGGGACGAGGGGCCGCGGGCCGGAACCGCGGCGGACGATGTCGGGTCGGCGGGGCCGCTGCCGGGCGGTTCGGGCTCCTCCCCGCGGGGTTCGGGCGCGTGGCGCAGGGCCGGGCTGAGCGAGGTCAGCAGGGCGACGACGGCCATCACCGCGGCGCAGCCGAGCAGACCGGCGAAGCGCCCCGCAGCGTCCAGCACGATGCCGCCGGCCAGCGGGGCGATCGCACCGCCGCCACCGCTGGCGATGGCCGCGACGCTCACCACCCGCCCCCGGTGGCTGTCCGGCGTGAGCTTCAGCTGCCAGGTGGTGAAGTACGCGTTCGCCGTCGGCGCCGCGAAGGCGATCGCCCCCAGCAGCACCCCCGGGGTCCAGCCGCCCGGCAGCGTCGCGATGCCCACGGTCAGGACGACGAACGCCCACAGCACGACACGGATGGGGCGCGCGCCGGGCAGGGCACGCTGGAGCAGGGGAGCGGCGAGGGCGCCCAGCAGACCACCGACGCCGAGCAGCGCCGCCATCACGCCGATGAGCCCGGTGGCCATGCCGCTGGTCTGCGCCGAGGCGATGACGATGAAGTAGATGGTGCCGAAGAAGAAGTTGGTCGCCGTCGCGCAGACCAGACCCACCCGCAGGAACGGATGGGACGCGATCCAGCGGACCCCCTCCACCAGCCCCCGGCCGCCGAACACCGGCTGGTCGCCCGGGGCCCGGGCGGCCGGCGGCTGCCGCTTCAGGAACAGCAGCAGGACCAGCCCCACGAGATGCGCCAGGCAGCCCACGACGAACGGCAGGGCGCTCCTCACCGACAGCAGGAACCCGCCGACGGACGTGCCGGCGAGCTGACCCGCGTAGGTGCGCGCCCCGTTCATCGCCACCGCGTCCGAGAGCCGTTCCTCCGTGACGAGACTGGGGATCATCGCCTCCCCGGCCGCCATCGCCAGAGCGGTCGCCGCACCGTTGACCAGGGCGAGCAGCACCAGCGCCGGCAGCGAGGCGGCGTCCGCCCACAGCAGCAGGGCGAGCACACCGAACACGGCCACCAGGGCGGCCTGGCACCACAGCATCACGCTCCGGCGGTCGTACCGGTCGGCGACGGCCCCGGCGGGCAGCCCCGACAGGAGCAGCGCCGCCGCGTCGGCGAAACCGATGATGCCCGCCTGCGCGGGCGAACCGGTGAGCGCCAGCACGATCAGCGGGAACACGATCAGCGACGTGCTGTACGCGAACTCGCCGAGCGCCGAACTCACCCACAGCAGCGTGAATCCGCCGCCCCGCCGCGCCGTCCCGCGCCTCTCCGGCCTCTCCGGCTTCTCGGGCCCCATCAGCCGAGGAGCCGCGAGCGCGACTTCGTCCGCACGTAGGTGCGCCGCAGGTCGCGGACGAGGCTCGTGCGCTTGAGCCAGCGGTCGGTCCCGTCGTAGCGGGGGGTGAACGTGTCGCGGCCGTGGACGGCCCGGTGGTTGTCGATGAACACGGCGTCCCCGGGGGCCAGGACGACCCGCTCGGCGGCGGCGGCCAGCAGCCCGGCGGCCTCCTCCATCGCGGCCGCGGCCGCCCCGTCACCGGGCACCGCTTCGGTGAAGTCGGCGTCGATCCGCAGGTACGGCGACTCCTCGGGGCCGAAGAGCACCGACGACACCTCGTGCGGGCGGTCCTCCAGCGCCGACGGGTTGTCCGCGCTGTGCTGCGGCACCACGTGGTGGGAGTCGTCCGGGAAGAACCGGAAGCGGTCCTGGTGCAGCACGCGCCGCACCGGCTCGGGAAAGTCCACCGACTCCACCAGCGACACGGTCGTCCCGACCCCGTCGGGGTTGCGCAGGCAGAACAGGGCCACGTAGTCACCGCGGCAGGAGTGGAACACGTCCTCCGTGTGCAGGGTGAGCTGCTGCCGGCTGCTCGCGCTCGTCAGCGAGTTCTCCTGCCCCTTGGACGGGCAGACGTCGTGGACGAGGCGTCCGTTCTGCTGGTTGACCCAGCCGAACGGCTCGCCGAGCACGGAGCCGACCAGCATCAGCACCAGCTCCTCGCGGACCGCGGACTGCTCCTTCTCCGCGACCTGCCAACTGGGCGGCGTGGGGACGAGGTCCTCGTCCAGGGGCAGGTTCCCCAGCACGATGACGGCGTCCTCGGCGGCACGCGAGGAGACGAGGAACCGGCGCACTCCCACCGGGAGCCGCTCCGCCTCGACGCGGACCCGGTCCGCGTACTCCAGTGGCGCCCACACGGGCCGGTCGGCCAGGAACTCGTCCGCGACCGCGGCCACCTGGTCCTTCTCGTCCTCACTCAGGACATAACGAGCCACAGCAAAGCCTTTCGATGGGGTGGTCAGTTGCCGGCCGCGGCGACGATCTGCCGCAGGGCGGTGGCGAAGTCGTCCGCGAGCGCGCGGACGGTGGCGGGGGTGTGCGCGGACGGTGCGTACAGCCAGTCGACGCGCAGTTCGCCGTCGCTGACGGCGGCGACGATGTCGATCAGGTGCGGGCGGCGCAGGCCCGGCGCCTGGTCGGCGCCGAGAGCGTCCAGCCGGCCCCGGATCAAGCCTTCGCCGTCGGCCGTACCGTCCCACTGCCCCAGGTAGTTGAAGCTGACCTTCGGGTGCGGGGCGGCGGCCAGTGCGGTGTGTGCGGCGCTGCCCGGCTCGGACAGGTAGCGCAGCGCGCCGTACCCGAGCCCCCGCCCGGGCAGCCGGCGCAGGGTCTTCTTGACGGCCTTCAGCGCCGTCTCCCACGGGCCCTCCACCACGTCGAGGGCCACGGGGTAGATGGTGGTGAACCAGCCCACCGTGCGGGACAGGTCCACGTCGTCGAACAGCTCCTCACGGCCGTGGCCTTCGAGGGCGATCGTCACCGGCGCCCCCGCCCAGTCCCGCAGGACACGCCCCAGCGCGGTCAGCAGCACGTCGTTGATCCGGGTGCGGAACGCGCCGGGCACACGCTGGAGCAGCGCCTCGGTGACGGGCCGGTCCAGGGTCGACGACTCGACGGCGACCTCCCCGTACGTGCTCGCCGCCGCCCCGTCGCACGGGACGTCCACGGAGGCGGCCACCGCCTTGCGCCAGTACGCCGTCTCATGGTCCAGGCCACCGGAACGCACCAGTTCGGCCAGCCGTCGCGACCACGTCCCGTAGCTGCTCGACCTGGCACCGAGGTCGGCCGGGCCGCCCGCGGCGAGCTGCTCGTACGCGGTGGCCAGGTCCTCCAGGACGAT
This sequence comes from [Streptosporangium] indianense, assembly GCF_021474405.1. Lineage (GTDB taxonomy): Bacteria > Actinomycetota > Actinomycetes > Streptomycetales > Streptomycetaceae > Streptomyces > Streptomyces indiaensis. The sequence goes on along the minus strand of NZ_JAKEIO010000166.1, from coordinate 743 downwards.
GCGCCACGACACGCCGTCCATCACCAGGTGATGCACGGCCAGGAACAGACGGGGCGGTGCCGTGTCCGGCATGCGCAGGAACACACCCCGCACCACGCTGCCCATACGGAGGTCCAGCGCGTGCTGCGCCTCCAGCGCGGCGTCGTGCAGTGCCTGCCCGGTGTCGGGCACGGCCGTCAAGTCCCGTACGGTGAGCAGCCCTTCGGGACGCTCGCCGTACTCCTGGACCCAGCTGCCCGCCTCGTCCACCGCGTACCGCATGCGCAGGGCGTCGTGGTGGTCCACCACCGCTTCCAGGGCGCGTCCCAGTACGACGGGGTCGGTGTCCGGGGCCAGCGACAGGTGGACGGACATCGCGTAGTGGTCGGGGTCCGACCGGTGCTCGGCCAGGAACCAGCGCTGGATCGGCGTCAGTTCGACCCCGCCGGACCCATCGAGCGCCTCGTCCCCGGCGACCGCGGCATCGGCTCCGGCCTGCTGCACGGCGGACGCCAGCTCGGCGATGGTCTGGTGGACGAACATCAGCTTGGACGTCAGGTGGAGGCCGGCCCGGCGGGCGTGGGTGATCACCTGGATGGAGAGGATGGAGTCGCCGCCGAGTTCGAAGAAGTTGTCGTGGATGCCGACCTTCTCCACGCCGAGGATGTCGGCCCAGATGGCGGCCAGGGTTTCCTCGGTCTTGTCGCGCGGGGCGGTGTAGGTGACGTCGGGTGTCTCGGTGTGGGTGGTGGGGTGGGGGAGGG
>NZ_JAKEIO010000165.1 GCF_021474405.1 [Streptosporangium] indianense | reverse complement strand
TGTGTGGCGTTTTTTTTTTTTTTCCCCCCCGGGCCCCCCCCCGGGCGGTGGGCGGTGGGGGGGGGGGGGGGCCCCCCCCCGCCCCCCCCCCCCCCCCCCCGGCCGGGCTGTGCGCCGTCGTGCCGGCCGCCTTGGCGGCCTCCCGCACGGCACCGGCGACCGCGCCCGCGACCTTGTCGTTGAAGACGCTCGGGATGATGTAGTTCGGGTTCAGCTCGTCCTCGGTCACCACGTCGGCGAGGGCCGTCGCGGCGGCCAGCATCATCTCGGTGTTGACGGTCCGGGACTGCGCGTCGAGCAGACCGCGGAAGACACCCGGGAAGACCAGCACGTTGTTGATCTGGTTCGGGAAGTCCGAGCGGCCGGTGGCGACAACGGCCGCGGTCTGGCGGGCGATTGCCGGGTCGACCTCGGGGTCCGGGTTCGCGAGCGCGAACACGATGGCGCCGTCGGCCATGGCGGCCACGTCGTCGCCGTCGAGGACGTTCGGGGCGGAGACGCCGATGAAGACCTCGGCGCCGCGCACGGCCTCCTTGAGGGTGCCGGTGAGGCCCTCGGGATTGGTGTTGTCGGCGATCCAGCGCAGCGCCGAGTCCGGGGCGGCGTCGACCAGGTCCTCGCGGCCCGCGTGCACGACACCGTGGATGTCGGCGACGACGGCGTTCTTGACGCCCGCGGCGAGCAGCAGCTTGAGGATGGCCGTACCGGCCGCGCCGGCGCCGGACATCACGACGCGGATGTTCTCGATCGCCTTGCCGGTGACACGCAGCGCGTTCGTCAGGGCGGCGAGGACGACGATCGCGGTGCCGTGCTGGTCGTCGTGGAAGACGGGGATGTCGAGGGCCTCGCGCAGCCGGGCCTCGATCTCGAAGCAGCGCGGGGCGGAGATGTCCTCGAGGTTGATGCCCGCGAAGCCCGGGGCGATCGCCTTGACGATCTCGACGATCGCGTCGGTGTCCTGGGTGTCGAGGCAGATCGGCCAGGCGTCGATGCCCGCGAACCGCTTGAACAGGGCCGCCTTGCCCTCCATGACGGGCAGCGCGGCCTTCGGGCCGATGTTGCCCAGGCCCAGCACGGCGGAACCGTCCGTCACGACCGCAACGGAGTTGCGCTTGATGGTGAGGCGGCGGGCGTCCTCGGGGTTCTCGGCGATCGCCATGCAGACGCGGGCCACGCCCGGCGTGTAGATCATGGACAGGTCGTCACGGTTGCGGATGGGGTGCTTCGACGCCATCTCGATCTTGCCGCCGAGGTGCATGAGGAAGGTCCGGTCCGAGACCTTGCCCAGGGTGACGCCCTCGATGCCGCGGAGTTCCTCGACGATCTCGTCCGCGTGCGCGGTCGACGTGGCGGCGATGGTGACGTCGATACGGAGCTTCTCGTGACCGGACGCGGTGACGTCGAGGCCGGTCACCGAGCCTCCGGAGGACTCCACGGCGGTGGTGAGCTGCGAGACGGCGGTTCCGCTCGCGGGCACCTCCAGCCGGACCGTCATCGAGTAGGAGACGCTGGGCGCCGTTGCCATGGCCGACTTCCTCTGCTTTCACCTGACGCTGAGTTGTGCCGTCCGATCGTCGCACCTACCGCTGAGTATCAGGTAGCCGCCCTCGATTGCGAACGTTTTGTTCGCGGAATGGGGCAGCAAAAAGAGACCCACGTCACGTGGACGTGGGTCTCTTCACGAATAAGTGGCACCGACCCGCCATGCTCGCCTCGCGGCAAGTGGTCGCTCGTAGCGACGAAGGTTGGGCCCGGGGGCTTGGATCGAGCCGGTGCCACATCCAGGCTAACAAACGGATCCCGTAAGGCCATTCCCGTAGCGGTAGTTCATTTCGCCGACAACTGGGTAGGGGGCCTCACTCCCTGAGCAGGTCCGGAACTCCCGCCGCGTCGGGCTCGTCCCGGTCGGCCGAGACGACCGTGAGCTGCTGGGTGGCCCGGGTCAGCGCGACGTAGAGGACGCGCAGGCCGGCCGGGGATTCGTCGGCGATCTCCGCCGGGGAGACCACGACCGTCGCGTCGTACTCCAGGCCCTTGGCCTCCAGGCTGCCGAGGGCGACGACCCGGTCGCCGAGGCCGGCGAGCCAGCGACGGGCCTCCTCGCGGCGCTGCATGGCGACGACCACGCCGACCGTGCCGTCGACGCGCTCCAGCAGGCGGGCCGCCTCGTCGCGGACGGTGGCGGCCAGGGTCTCCTCGACGACCGTGAAGCGCGGCTCCACGCCGGTGGAGCGGACCGCCTTCGGCGACACCGAGCCGGGCATGGCGAGGGCGAGGACCTTCGAGGCCAGCTCGGCGATCTCGGCCGGGTTGCGGTAGTTCACCGTGAGTTCGAAGCGGCGGCGGGGGCGGGTGCCGAGGGCCTCGTCACGGGCCTCGGCGGCCTCGTCCGGGTCGGACCAGGAGGACTGCGCCGGGTCGCCGACGACCGTCCAGGTGGCGTGCCGGCCGCGGCGGCCGACCATGCGCCACTGCATCGGCGTGAGGTCCTGGGCCTCGTCGACGATGACGTGGGCGTACTCGACGCGCTCCTGGGCGAGTCGTTCGGCCCGCTCGCGCTGCGACTCCTCACGCACCGGCATCAGCTCCTCCAGGCCGGTGAGCTGGTCCAGCGGGTCGAGTTCGCGCTTCCTGCGGGGGCGCGCCGGGGCGCCGAGGACGGCCTGGAGCTCGTCGAGCAGGGCGATGTCGTGCACCGAGCGGCCCTCGCGCCTGAGCGAGCGGGCGACCTTGCGGACCTCGCCGGGGTTGAGGATCCGGCGGGCCCAGCGGCCGAGGCGCCGTTCGTCGGCCATGGCGTCCAGGACGGCGGCCGGGGTCAGCTCCGGCCACCAGGCGTCGAGGAAGGCGATGAAGTCGTCCTCGGAGGTGATGTCCTCGTCGAAGGAGGAGCGCAGCTCGGCCGCGAGTTCGGGGTCGGAGTGCCGGCCGGCCGCGCCGGACCGCTCCCACAGGGCGTCCAGGAGGAGCTTGCGGGCGCGGGGGCGCAGCAGGTTCACGGGGGCGGTGCCGCCGAGGGCGGCGCGGCGGACGCCGTCCAGCTGCGCGGCTTCCAGCTCCAGGCGGCGGCCGAACGCGACCACGCGCAGCCGGGCCGGCGGGTCGTTCAGCTCCAGGGCGCCGCGCGCGGCCTTGCGCAGCACCTTGAGCATCCGCGAGGAGCCCTTGGCGCGGGCCACGGACGGGGAGTCGTAGAGGGTGGCCTCGGTGCCCTCGACCAGGGAGCCGATGGCGCGGATGGCGACCTGGCCCTCCTCGCCGAGGGAGGGCAGCACGCCCTCGGTGTAGGCGACGAGCAGCGGAGTCGGGGAGACGATCAGGATGCCGCCCGCGTAGCGACGCCGGTCCTGGTAGAGGAGGTAGGCGGCGCGGTGCAGGGCGACGGCGGTCTTGCCGGTGCCCGGGCCGCCCTCGACGTAGGTCACGGAGGCGGCGGGGGCGCGGATGACCAGGTCCTGCTCGGCCTGGATGGAGGCGACGATGTCGCGCATGGTGTGGCTGCGGGCCTGGCCGAGCGCGGCCATCAGGGCGCCGTCGCCGATGACGGGCAGCTCGTCGCCGTCGAGGTACGCCGTCAGCTCGGGACGCATCAGGTCGTCCTCGACGCCCAGCACCCGGCGGCCCTTGGAGCGGATGACGCGGCGGCGGACGACACGGCCGGGGTCGACCGGGGTGGAGCGGTAGAACGGGGCGGCGGCCGGGGCCCGCCAGTCGATGACCAGCGGTGCGTAGTCCTGGTCGAGGACGCCGATGCGGCCGATGTGCAGGGTCTCGGCGATGTCGGCGGTGTTGTCGGGGCGTACGGCGCCCTCCGCCGGCTCGACGGCGGTGTACGCCCCGTCGGGGCCCTTCTTGCCGTCCTTGCCGGTCAGGAGGTCGATACGGCCGAAGAGAAAGTCCTCGAACTCGTTGTTGAGGCGGCTGAGGTGAATGCCCGCGCGGAAGACCTGCGCGTCCCGTTCGGCGAGTGCGCCGGGGGTGCCGACCTGGCCGCGCCGGGCGGCGTCCTGCATCAGGAACTCCGCCTCGTGGATCTTCTCCTCGAGGCGCCGGTACACCCGGTCCAGGTGTTCCTGTTCGACGTGGATCTCCCGGTCACGAACCGAGTCGTGCACCGAACCGACCGCGTCTTGTCTGTGAGCCTGAGCGGCCACCGGGCCCCCTTCTGACGTGCTGGGCAGCCGTCAACCGTACGCGAAGGGGACCCCTGGAAGCTACGGGCCGGCGGCAGGCGCGGGGCTGTTGCCCCCAATGGCGCCCGCCGGACGGCCGAACAGCTCTACGCGTCGACCTCGACCAGCCGCTTGCCGTCGAAGGTCACGACCTCGAAGTGGTCGATCTCGTTCGGTTCGAAGGCGGCGCCGCCCTGGACGTACAGGGGTTCCTTGGCCTTGTCGGACTTGGCGTCCGGGAGGCCGTAACCCCATTCCGGGACGGACCAGGAGGACAGGGTCTCGCGCTCGCCGTTCTTGCCGACCGCGACAAGGGCGCACTTGAGCGGGCCCTTGACGTTCTTCAGCTCCAGGACCATGCCCGTGCCCCAGTCCTTCTTCTGAAGGGCGACGGTGGCGGAGACCTTGGTGTTCGGGTCGGTGGCGGTGATCTTGTCGGAGATGCCGTCGAAGGCGGCCTTGGCGGGGCTCGCCGCGAGCGGGCGGTTCTCGGCGGCGCCGCCGCCGCTGTCGCCGCCGTTCGTCGCGACCGCGACGAACGGGCCGCCGATGATCAGCGCGCCGGCCGCGGCCACCATGTAGAAGCTGCGGCGGCGCTTCTGGGCGCGGCGGTCGGCGACCTCGTCGACCAGCTTCTCCACCAGGCGCGGCCGGGGCTTCGCGGACAGCGAGTCGCCGATCGCGGGGGTGCTGCCGGAGCCGGGCAGATCGGCGAGGGCGGCGAGCATGGGCTCCATGCCGGCCAGTTCGTCGAGCTGCTGGGCGCACCATTCACAGGTGGCGAGGTGGGCCTCGAATGCGGTCGCTTCGGCGTCGTCGAGGATGCCGAGGGCGTAGGCGCCGACGGTCTCGTGCTCGTTCGGCACCGGAGATTCCTGCATGGGACCAGACATACCCATGCCTCCCGTACCGAACCCTTGGTTACCCCCGTAAACACTCATCACGCCGTCACCCCCCGCTCCTCCAGTGCCAGCTTCATCGAACGCAGGGCGTAGAACACCCTGGAGCGGACGGTGCCGCTGGGTATGCCCAGGGTCTCGGCCGCCTCATTGACGGTACGCCCCTTGAAGTACGTCTCGACGAGCACCTCCCGGTGGGCGGGGGTCAGGTCGTCGAGTGCGTCCGAGAGAGTCATCAGCCACAGCGCCTTGTCGATCTCGTCCTCCGCGGGGATGACCTCCAGCGGCGACGGGTCGACCTCCTGCGGCCGGGCCTGCCGGCTGCGGTGGCCGTCGATGACGATGCGCCGGGCGACCGTCACCAGCCAGGGGCGTACCGATCCGGTCGCTCTGTTGAGCTGACCGGCGTTCTTCCAGGCACGGATGAGCGTCTCCTGCACGACGTCCTCGGCGCGCTGCCGGTCTCCGGCGACCAGGCGCAGGACGTATGCCAGCAGGGGTCCGGCGTGTTCGCGATAGAGCGCACGCATCAGCTCCTCGTCGGGTTCCGAGGGCTGGGACATGCGATGTCGGGCCCTCGGTGCACGTTCATTGGCCACGACGGAATCCTTGCGCACGCCCACCTCCGATGTCCGGGGGTTCCCCCAGTCGGTCGCTCCACATGCCGTACGGATAGGAGCGGTTGGGCGTTCAAAGAGACCTGACAATTTTCTTCGGGATGACGTGACGAGCGGGACATGGGGTCACATTCCAACCCCGCGTTCTTTACATTTCCGCCACATCGGCACGTTCGAGCCAGGCTTTCCCTACGGTGGCGTAGGTAAACGGCATGTAACCGAAATCACTTCGGTGGCGCGGTCGCAGAAGTCGCATTTAGGACAGGGAAATTGAGTGCACGGACCACTCAATTCCGTTTCACGTGCGCGTGAGTGCCGCGCGGCGGCGATGCCGGGCGACGCGCTCGCGGTTCCCGCAGACCTCGCTGGAGCACCAGCGCCGTCGGCGTCCGCGTGAGGTGTCGAGGTACACGATGGGACAGTTGTCGCCTTCGCACTGCCGCAGCGCGGCACGGGCGACGGGGTCGGTCAGCAGGTCCACGGCGTCCCGGGCGACGACCGCGAGCAGGGCGGCGCAGCCGGGCGGGCCGTCCAACCGCCGCAGCAGCTGGCCGTCTTCGCCGCGGACCGCGCGCGGGGCCGGGGGCGCGGTGCGGGCCAGGTCGTTGACCCGAGCGAGGGCGAGGTCGTACACGGCGGCCCCCGGTCTGGGCCGGCAGCGCACCAACCGGTCGATCTGGGACCGCAGTTCACGAAAGGCGAGCAGCCAGCCGGTGTCGGCGTGGACCAGGTCGGTGCCGGCCGGGACCAGCCCGGAGCCGGTGATCCAGGCGCGCAGCACGTCCACGGAGCCGAGCCGCTCCTCGGGGTGCGTGGTGGAGAGCAGGTCCAGACAGATCCGCCCGGCGTCGAAGCGCAGCTCGTGGGAGGCCGTGGCCGTACTCAGTGCCATGTGCCTGTCACCGCCTAGGGGTTCACCCCGGTCGCGAGGGCATCGGTGGGACGCCGGTGAGAGGGCCGGTGGACCGCTCCCTCTTACAGTGCCTGCCCGCGACGAAGCCGAAAACCCCTCGCACACACGTCGCCGTGCCGGACGGCCGAAAAGGGACAGGGGTTCAGGCCGTGCCGGACGGGGTGCCCTGCCGCCCTGCGGCGCCGGGAACGCACGGAGCGTTCCCCGTGGGCGGCTGCCGCCGGGCGGCACCCGGCCTCCCTCGGGTCGTGAGTCCTCCCGGCATGGCGCCCGGGCGGCCGAACCGGGGGCAGATCTTGTCGTGATGCGGCTCAACCCCCGGCCGGGCTCATGCGTCCGCGTACTTCGTCTCCACGCTCGGGTCCAAGGCCAGGCGGTAGCCCCGCTTGACCACCGTCTGGATCAGCTTCGGGGTGCCGAGGGCCGTGCGGAGGCGGGCCATGGCGGTCTCCACCGCGTGTTCGTCACGGCCGGAGCCCGGCAGGGCGCGCAGCAGGTCGGCGCGGGCGACGACCCAGCCGGGGCGCCGGGAGAGGGCGCGCAGCAGGGCCATGCCGGCGGGCGGGACCGGTTTGAGGTCGTCGTCGACCAAAACCGCGTGGCCGCGGATCTCCACGCGGTGCCCGGCGACGGGCAGGGAGCGCGCCCGCGCGGGGAGTTCCTGGCAGAGCAGCTGGACCAGGGGGCCGAGCCGGAAGCGCTCCGGCTGGATCGTGTCGATGCCGCGGGACTGCAGGGGCAGGGCGGTGACCGGTCCCACGCAGGCCGGCAGCACGTCGTGGCTCAGCGCCGCCAGGACCTCGTCGAGCAGTCCGCGGCCCTTCGCCCGGGACAGGAGGGAGGCCGCGGCCGGGGCGCTGGTGAAGGTGACCGCGTCCAGGGCCCGGGCGACCGTCGCGTCCAGCAACCGGTCGACCGGGGTGATGTCCTCCGGCGGCATCCAGCGGTAGACCGGCACCCCGACGACCTCGGCCCCGCCCTCCCGCAGCGCCTCCACGAACCCGGGCAGCGGCTCCCCGTGCAGCTGGATCGCGATCCGCAGCCCGTCGACGCCCTCCTCCAGCAGCCGGTCCAGCACCTCCGCCATGGACTCCGACGACGGCGACCACTCCTCGGTCAGCCCGGCCGCCCTGACCGCCCCCTTGACCTTCGGCCCGCGCGCCAGGATCCGTACGTCGCCCAGCCGCGCCAGCAGTTCGTCCCCCAGCCCCCAGCCGTCGGCGGCCTCGACCCAGCCCCGGAAGCCGATCGCGGTCGTGGCCACGACGATGTCCGGCACCTGCTCGATGATCTCCTTCGTCGCGGCCAGCAGCTCGCTGTCGTCGGCGAGCGGCACGATCCGCAGGGCGGGGGCGTGCAGGACGGCGGCACCGCGTCGCTGCAGCAGCACCCCGAGCTCGTCGGCCCGGCGCGCGGCCGTCACACCCACGGTGAAGCCCGCCAGGGGTCCGTGGTCCGGTCGCTGTTCTTCGTACATGGCTCTCGTCCCGCACTCGAGTCGTCGTACTTCATGGGCATGGCGTACCTACATGCCGATCGAGCCTGTCAACGGCTCGTGACAGGCTCGGATCGGTGTGATGTCCACGGTGTTACCGATGCCGGTTTCCGCTGGACCGACGGCCGTGGCCTTCGGGTTTGGGGGTCGTCCCCCGGTTGAGCACCGCGTCACACCTCGGCGTAGGTGAGCTGTGGCTTCGTCTCCGAGGTCGTCGTGGTGACGGGTACCCGGGGAGCCGTGCGGCGAAGGTATACGGCCCAGGTGACCAAGAAGCAGACCGCGTAGAAGGCGAGGAAGGCGACGAACGCCCCGGTGCCGGAACCGTAGGAGAGGAAGGACTGGCGGAAGGCGAGGTTGATGCCGACACCGCCGAGCGCGCCCACCGCACCGATCAGCCCCATGGACGCCCCGGACAGCCGCCGCCCGTACGCCGCCGCCTCCTCGCCCTGGAGCCCCTTGGCCAGGGCCTTGTTCTGGAAGATGCCCGGGATCATCTTGAACGTCGAGCCGTTGCCCAGCCCGCTGAGCACGAACAACACCACGAACGCCCCGGTGAACAGGGACAGCGACTTCTGCATGGACGCTCCGATGAGGACCGCCGTCGCGGCGCCCATGCCGACGTAGTTCCACAGGCTGATCCGGGCGCCGCCGTAGCGGTCGGCGAGCCAGCCGCCGACGGGACGGATGAGGGAGCCGAGCAGCGGGCCGAGGAAGGTGACGTACGCGGCCTGGAGCGGGGTCCGGCCGAACTGGTTCTGCAGGACCTGGCCGAAGGCGAAGCTGTAGCCGATGAAGGAGCCGAAGGTGCCGATGTAGAGGACGGACATGATCCACGTGTGGGCGTCGCGCGCGGCGTCCTTGGCGGCACCGGTGTCGTTCTTCACGTTCTCGAGGTTGTCCATGAAGACCGCGGCCAGGACCGCGGCCAGGACGATGAGCGGGATGTAGATCCCCAACAGGACCCGCGGCCCGCCGCTCGCGCCGATGATCGCGAGAGCGGCCAGCTGGATCACCGGCACGCCGATGTTGCCGCCACCCGCGTTCAGACCCAGCGCCCAGCCCTTCTTCCGCAGCGGGAAGAAGGCGTTGATGTTGGTCATGGAGGAGGCGAAGTTGCCGCCGCCGATACCGGCGAGCAGGCCGACGAGCAGGAACGTGGAGAAGGACGTCCCCGGTTCCATCACGGCGAAGGCGGCGACCGTGGGGATCAGCAGCAGGCTCGCGGAGATGATCGTCCAGTTCCGTCCGCCGAAGATCGCCACGGCGAAGGTGTAGGGGACGCGGACGACGGCGCCGACCAGCGTGACCATCGAGGTCAGCATGAACTTGTCGGCGGGGGTCAGTCCGTACTCCGGGCCCATGAACAGCACCAGCACGGACCACAGGGTCCAGATCGAGAAACCGATGTGCTCGGACAGCACGGAGAAGAAGAGGTTCCGGCGGGCGACCTTCTCCCCGGTCTCTTTCCAGAACGTCTCGTTCTCCGGATCCCAGTGCCGGATCCAGCGGCCGCCCCTGCTCGGGGGTGCGGTTGCCGTGCCAGGGCCTGTCATGACGCCTCCACTGTGCTCCGGGGCTCGGTCGTACGCGAGTGACTGGTCCCGAACGTAGGGAGGACGCGTTTCCTGTCGTGTGGCACCCGGTGACCGCGAGGGAACTTCGCTCTCACCCCGCCCCGAGGCGGGATGAGAGGTTCCGGGAGGTTCCCGTCTCAGCGCTGCGGGGGCTGCCCGTGCGGATTCGGCTGTGGCCGGGACTGCGGCCGGTGGTACGGCTGGGCGTACGGGCCGGGGTGCTGCGCACCGTAAGGGCCGCCCGGCGCGGGCTGACCCGGGTACGGGGCCTGCGCGGGCTGACCGGGGTAGGGGCCCGGCGCGGGCTGGCCGGCGTACGGCCCCGGCACGGGCTGGCCGGCGTACGGACCAGGCGCGGGCCCGCCCGGGTAGGGACCCGGGGCGGGCTGGGCGTACGGACCCGGTGTGGGCTGGGCGTACGGACCGGGGGGCTGCTGCCCGTAGGTCGGCGGGGCTCCCGCTGCCTGGCCCGGCCCGCCGTACGGGGCCCCCGCGAACGGGTTGCCCTGCCCGGGCGGCTGCGCCCCCGGCGGCAGATACCGCAGCCGCCCGTTCTCGTCGTGCACCGGCGTGAAGCCCGCGGCCCGCAGCCGGGCGGAGAACTTGGCGTTGCGCTTGCGCGTCACCACGAGGCCGATGCCGAAGACCGCCATGAGCAGCAGCCACACCACACCGGCGGCGACGAAGTCGTCCGACTGCCCGCCGAACCGGAAGGCGAGGATCACACAGCCGATGCTCACCCCCAGGGCCCCGTACCCCATGCGCTTCTCGGCGTTCTTGCCGGTGAGGTCGAAGTTGATGCGGGCCTTGAGGAGTTCGAACGCCTCCGGGACCAGGGGCGGCAGGGAGACACCGTCACCGGCGTTCGGGTACTGCGCCCAGTTCTGCCCGGCCCGGGCCCGGGCCTGCGGGCTCGGGTCGGGCACGAGCAGCATGATGAGCGCACCGTTGCGGCCGTTGCTCTGGCGGACGTCGGCGTACTCGTAGCCGAACTGCTGGGCCACGAAGGCCAGCCGGGCGAGTTTCTTCACGGACGCCATCGGGCTGGTCAGCTCGACCGGTTCCCCGCTCGCCATCAGCCGCAGCATCTTCTGTGTCTGCCGCTTGCTCATTCACCGCTCCCCCGGGCCACCCTGTTCACCACCGCAACTCGGGCAGTCTGGCACACCGGTCGGGCCCGGGGGAAAGGCCGTCAGGCGCGCCTGCGGCTTCCGCGGGACTGTGCCCGGGGTTCGCCCGTCGGCCACAACCGGGGCTTCTGCTTCGCCGCCAGGTCCTCCGCCCAGCCGAACGCCAGCACGCAGCAGCCGATCAGGATCCAGACCAGGACCAGTACCGGCCACACGCTCTCCAGCAGCCCGGGCACGTTCTGCTCCAGCAGGGGGAAGCCCCACAGCTGGTCCCAGAGGGTGGCGGCGATGAGGATGCAGGTGTTGTGCCACAGATAGATGGTCACGGCACGGGAGTTGAGGAGGGTGATCGTGCCCGCGAAGGGGCGCAGCCGGCGTGGCCATTCCGTCCAGGACGGGCTGAGGTGCAGCAGCAGGAACACCGTGCCGAAGGACCACAGGGCCTGGGCCAGCGGCATGCTGTCCAGGTCGTTGCCGGTGCCGAAGTCGTGGTGCAGGGCGTACCAGAGGCCGGCCAGGGCGATGACGGGTGCGACGGACGGCACGATGTAGCGCGGCAGCCGCCGCAGGATGCCCTCCTGGTGGGCCATGCCGAGGATCCAGCAGGCGCCGAAGGTGGAGAAGTCCGTGAGCGCCGAGGGGATCCGCTCGCCGGGCAGCGTGATCCAGCCCTGCTCGAAGGCGACGGACAGGGCGACCGGCATGAGGATCGTGAGGACCGGCAGGGCGCGCAGGGCCTTCAGCAGCACCGGCGACAGCAGGACGTACCAGAGGTAGGCGCGGATGTACCAGAGCGGACCCGCGAGGTCGGCGGCCCAGTTCTCGCCGATGAAGCCGTGGACGCCGGGCAGGCCCTCCGCGTACGGGGGGTCGCTGAGCGGGACGATCCAGAAGGTGAGGTGGAGCAGCCACCAGCCGGGGTGTCCGTCCTCGTCCGGGCCCCAGCCCTGGAGGACCATGCCGGTGACACCGACGACGCCGAGCAGCCACAGCGGGGGCAGCAGCCGCCGCATCCGGCCGCGGATCACCTGCACGGCCGGGCGCTTCAGGGAGCGGGCCATGAGGTTCCCGGCGAGCGCGAACATCACGCCCATGGACGGGAACACCAGCGGCAGCCAGGCCCAGCCCGTCAGGTGGTAGAGCACGACGCGGAACAGGGCGAGGGCGCGCAGCAGGTCGAAGTACCGGTCGCGGCCTGGCTTCTGGACGGGGGCCGCCTCGCTGGGCGCGGCCTCGGTGGCGGGAGTGACGTGGGTGGTCATCCGACCGGCCTCCCGTCCATCTGCGGCTGGGCGGCGGGGGTGCCGGCACCGGGCAGGCCCACCGCGCCGGTGCGCCGCAGCTTCTGCCAGCGCAGCCGGCCGCCGGTGAGGGCGGTGATCCAGGACTGGAGCAGGACGACGTACATGAGCTGGCGGTAGAGGAGTTGCTGGAGCGGGAGTGAGATCAGGTGGGTCATGCGTTCCTTGTCCAGGTGGAACGCGTAGGCCGCGCACACCCCTTGCACTGCGAGGACGCCCAGCCAGGCGCCGATGGTCTTCTCCGTGGGCCCGAACACCAGCCCGTACAGCAGGAACACGTCGATCAGCGGGGCCAGCAGCGGCGCCACGACCATGAACATCGACACCAGCGGCATGCCCACCCGGCCGAAGCGGCCCGAGGGCCCCCGCTCGATGACGGACCGGCGGTGCTTCCAGATGGCCTGCATGGTGCCGTACGACCAGCGGTAGCGCTGGGACCACAGCTGCTGGACGGACTCCGGGGCCTCGGTCCAGGCGACGGCCTTCTCGGCGTACACCACGTGCCAGCCGTCGCGGTGCATGGCCATGGTGATGTCGGTGTCCTCGGCGAGCGTGTCGTCGCTCATGCCGCCGACGCGTTCCAGTGCGCTGCGCCGGAACGCCCCGACCGCGCCGGGGATGGTGGGCATGCAGCGCAGCACGTCGTACATGCGGCGGTCGAGGTTGAAGCCCATCACGTACTCGATGTGCTGCCAGGCGCCGATGAGCGAGTCCCGGTTGCCGACCTTGGCGTTGCCGGCGACGGCGCCGACCCGCGGGTCGCCGAAGGGCTGGACGAGTTCGCGGACGGTGGTCGGCTCGAAGACGGTGTCGCCGTCCATCATCACGATCAGGTCGTACTTGGCGTTGGCGATGCCCCGGTTGAGGGCGGCGGGCTTGCCCGCGTTGAGCTGACGGACGACACGTACGCCGGGCAGGCCCAGGTTCTCCACGATGCGGGCGGTGCCGTCGCTGGAGCCGTCGTCGACGACCAGCACCTCGATGGGGTGGTCGCTGGCGACCAGGGAACGGACCGTCTGCTCGATGCACTTGGCCTCGTTGTAGGCGGGCACGAGGACGGACACCGGCTCGGTGACGGGATCGCCCCAGCTGAAGCCGCTGCGCCGCACCCGGCGGGCGTGCGCCACGGAGAGGATCAGCATCAGCCCGAGCCGCGCGAAGACCAGGACGCCGACGACGGCGAGGCCGGCGACGAGGAACCCGGTCATCTTCTCGGAGGCCTGCACCAGGAAGACCCACGCCTCGCCCTTCAGCGACTCCAGTCCGGCGACCCGGGTGTGCGCGCTGGGGGCGTCGAGTGCGCCGGTGAGGGTGTGGAAGCGGTAACCCTTGGCCTGCAGTCCGGAGACGTACCGGTCGAGGGCGGCGACGGTCTGGGAGCGGTTGCCGCCGGAGTCGTGCATCAGCACGACGGCCCCGTCGCCGTTCTTCGGCGTGGCGTTGCGGATGATCTGCTCGGCCCCGGGCCTGCGCCAGTCCTCGCTGTCGGTGTCGTTGACGACGGTGAGGTAGCCCTTGCTGCCGACGTACTCGGTGACCGGCCAGGTGTTGTTGTCCATGTTCCGGGCGAACGACGAGTAGGGCGGGCGGAACAGCGAGGTGCGGATGCCGGCCGCGCCCGCGAGCGCGAGCTGGTTCTGCGACAGCTCCCAGTCGACCCGGCTCTTGCCCTGCAGCGACAGGTCGGGGTGGTTGAAGGTGTGCAGTCCGATCTCGTGGCCTTCGTCGACCATGCGCTGGACGAGGTCCGGGTAGCGGGAGGCCATGGTGCCGGTGATGAAGAAGACCGCGTGGGCGTCGTGCTTCTTCAGCACGTCGAGGACCTTGGGCGTCCACATCGGGTCGGGGCCGTCGTCGAAGGTGAGCACCAGCTCGTGGTCCGGGAGGTCCAGGCTGGTCGCCTTCCCGCCGCGGGTGTCGATGACGGGGCCGCCCTTGAGGATGTCCTTCGGGACGCGGTCGTTCGCCGTGGGCGGTCCGACACGGTGGTCGGCGAGGACCTCGCTGTGCACGTAGCCGCGCAGCATGAGCATCGCCCCCAGCGCGACGAGGACGAGCAGGGGCAACAACAGACGCATGGGCAGGCGCCGGCGCCTGGAGCCGCCACGGGCTCGCGGCGCGGGCCCGGAAAGGCGGGTTCGGGATGCCATGGGTGGTGGTACTCCGGGTGGTGCGGACGGGATGGCACGGGGACGGGGGCGGGCG
>NZ_JAKEIO010000164.1 GCF_021474405.1 [Streptosporangium] indianense | reverse complement strand
CCGCCCCCGCCCTCCAACCCCCAGCAGCTCGCCGCGGGCTGACGTGGCTACCCTGGAGCCATGGACTACGTCTCCGCGCTGCTGCCCCCGGCCGTCATGGCCGTCTTCTTCATCGGCGTGATCCGGGTGATCGTGAAGACCCAGGGCGGCGCCAACAAGGCCAAGGAGGACGCGGCCGTGGACGCCGCCCTCGCGCGCGTGGAGGGCGCCCGCCGGCCCGGCGCGGCGTCCTCGAAGGCCGACGCCTGACCCCCCCCTTCCGAGGGCGTACGACTCGGCGGACCCGCACCCCGCGGCGCCCGCACTTCCGAGCCGTACGCCCTTTTTGTGCACGTTCGCCGGTGAAGCGCACGTCCGCCACGCCATTACCGGGATCTCCCACTATTGTTCTGAGCTGTGCCTCGCCCATTGGGAGAACTCGAAGACGCGGTCATGTCGCGGGTGTGGAAGTGGAACCGCCCGGTGACCGTTCGAGAAGTCCTGGAAGATCTTCAGAAGGAGCGGTCCATCGCGTACACCACCGTGATGACCGTTTTGGACAATCTCCATCAGAAGGGCTGGGTGCGCCGCGAGGCGGAAGGCCGTGCCTATCGATATGAGGCGGTCTCCACCCGCGCCGCCTACGCGGCCGCCCTGATGAACGACGCCTGGTCACAGAGCGACAACCCCGCCGCCGCTCTCGTCGCCTTCTTCGGCATGATGAGCGAGGAACAGCGGCGGTCACTCACCGATGCCGTACGGATCGTGCAGGGTCCGGAAACCCGGGAACCGACCGAACCGTCGGAATCCGCGGAACGGCCCGAACGGCCCGAACGGCCGGAACCCGGGGAAGCCCCTCCGGAGAACCCCGCCTCCGCTCGGGAGCGGGACGGGCGATAGCGTCCCGTCATGTCCGCGAAGAGCCCCGAAGCCGCCGCAAAAGCCATCACCGTCCGGCGGGCGCGCACCAGCGATGTCCCGGCCGTGCGCGGCCTCCTTGACGCCTACGTGCGCGGCCGCATCCTGCTCGACAAAGCAACGGTGACGCTTTACGAGGACATCCAGGAGTTCTGGGTCGCGGAACGGGACGACAACGCCGAGGTCGTCGGCTGCGGTGCGCTGCACGTGATGTGGGAAGACCTCGCGGAAGTCCGCACTCTCGCGGTGAAGCCCGGCCTGAAGGGTGCGGGTGTCGGACACCGGGTGCTGGAGAAGTTGCTGCAGACCGCCCGCTGGCTCGGCGTTCGCCGGGTTTTCTGTCTGACCTTCGAAGTCGACTTCTTCACCAAGCACGGCTTCGTGGAGATCGGCGAGACACCTGTCGACACGGATGTCTACGCGGAGCTGCTGCGTTCCTATGACGAGGGTGTCGCGGAGTTCCTCGGACTCGAACGAGTGAAACCGAACACCTTGGGCAACAGCCGGATGCTCTTGCATCTGTGATCGCCGGATGCCGGTCGGCCGCAAGAGCGCACGGCCGGTTCGTCAAGGCATATTCCGCCGGGCCGCCCTGCCCCGGTTCCCTATGTCCGAAACGCGCACGTTTCCGGACGGAGCCCGGGCTGCCGGTCTCAGCCGGGGGTTTGTGTTTTTCCGGCAAAAGCGGTTTGCTTTCCGCAGTACTGCAGTACTGCATATAACAGGGGACGGCGATACGGCGGACGCCGGCACACCCCGGCCCTGAAGATATCGATGAAAGGAAATCCGGTGGCACAGAAGGTTCAGGTCCTTCTTGTCGACGACCTCGACGGTGGCGAGGCGGACGAGACCGTGACGTTCGCGCTGGACGGCAAGACGTACGAGATCGATCTCACCACTGCCAATGCGGACAAGCTCCGTGGCCTTCTCGAGCCTTACGTGAAGGGCGGTCGTCGTACCGGAGGCCGTGCTTCGGGCGGGCGCGGAAAGGCGCGCGCCGCGTCGAGCGGCAGCCAGGACACCGCGGCGATCCGCGCCTGGGCGAAGGAGAACGGCTACGAGGTCAACGACCGCGGCCGTGTTCCCGCGACCATTCGCGAGGCTTACGAGAAGGCCAACGGCTGAACAGCGGCACTACCGACCCTGCGTACGCACGGCCGGCGGCTCGGCGCCCGCGCGCCGCAGCCGGATCCGGTGGCACCGCGTGGCCACCGTGCTCACCAGCCGCACGAGATCGGGGGCGTCCCCAGCGCCCCCCGGCGCCGACAGCGTCGGCAGCGAGGCCTCGACCTCGCATCCCGGCTCGGGGGGCCGCAGCCACACAGCGGCCCCCTGGGAACCGAACCGGCCCCGCGGAGCGGGCGGAACACCGGCCCCGCAGGGCGCCGCGGTGTGCGAGGCGCACGACGACGGCACCGTCCTCTCCCCGTGAGGCTCCGGGGGCGACGGCGCCTCCACGAGGCCGTCCGCGCCGATCGCGACCAGATCCAGCGGCAGGTCACCCCAGTCCAGCCACTCCAGCAGCCCCGGAAGCTCCTCCGCGCTGCCCGCGGCCACCCAGAGCAGCATCCGGTCGCCGCGCAGGGCGACCGGAGAGCCCGGCGGCGCGTGCCGCAGCGCCGCGTGCCCGGCCTCGGCCGGCACGTCCAGGACGTCGTAGCGCACCCCCACCACCAGGCGCAGCGGATCGCCGGGCACCGTGGGCCACGCCAGTTCGTTCTCGTACCACCGCCGGACCTGACCGCTCGCGCCGGCCGGGGCGAGCGGCCGGCGGGGGAGCGGAACGAGCGGGGACGAGGATGCGGTCACGGGCTGAGGGGCGCCGAACATGCCACGTGCAACAGTCCGAAGGCCGTTCCGGTTACGCTAGGTCGCTTGCCCGATGCGCAGGGTGGCGAAATGGGGGCGCGCCAGTGGTGCGGGGAGGCGCAAGGTTGTTCGCCCGTAGCGGAGGGAACCGGGGCGCTCGGCATGGTCTTCCGCTCCCCGCGGGTAAGACATCCCTAGTGGGAGGGGGCGACACGCAGGAAAGGGCGTCTCACGTTCGCCATCGGCGTACTGGCGAGTGGGGTATCTGCCTGGCCTGCGGGAACATCGTCTCGCACCATCGGGTTGGAGCAGATGTCGGCGTTCGGGGTCAGGAGGCCAAGGACGGTGTCGGCAGTTGGAATGAGCGGTCCCCGCTTGCGGGACTAAGCTGCGGAAGGACAGGGAGGGGAAGTTCCCCCCACTGCCTGACCGCTCTGAGGAGCGATTAACGATGTTCGAGAGGTTCACCGACCGCGCGCGGCGGGTTGTCGTCCTGGCTCAGGAAGAAGCCCGGATGCTCAACCACAACTACATCGGCACTGAGCACATCCTCCTGGGCCTGATCCACGAGGGTGAAGGTGTCGCCGCCAAGGCCCTTGAGAGCCTCGGGATTTCGCTCGAGGCGGTCCGCCAGCAGGTGGAGGAGATCATCGGCCAGGGCCAGCAGGCCCCGTCCGGCCACATCCCCTTCACCCCCCGTGCCAAGAAGGTCCTGGAGCTGTCGCTCCGCGAGGCCCTTCAGCTGGGCCACAACTACATCGGCACGGAGCACATCCTGCTCGGCCTGATCCGCGAGGGCGAGGGCGTCGCCGCCCAGGTCCTCGTGAAGCTGGGCGCAGATCTGAACCGCGTGCGGCAGCAGGTCATCCAGCTGCTCTCCGGTTACCAGGGCAAGGAGACCGCCACCGCCGGCGGTCCTGCCGAGGGCACCCCCTCCACGTCCCTGGTCCTCGACCAGTTCGGCCGGAACCTCACCCAGGCCGCTCGTGAGTCCAAGCTCGACCCGGTCATCGGGCGCGAGAAGGAGATCGAGCGGGTCATGCAGGTGCTGTCCCGCCGTACGAAGAACAACCCGGTGCTGATCGGTGAGCCCGGCGTCGGCAAGACCGCCGTCGTCGAGGGCCTCGCCCAGGCCATCGTCAAGGGCGAGGTGCCCGAGACCCTCAAGGACAAGCACCTCTACACCCTGGACCTCGGCGCCCTGGTCGCCGGCTCCCGCTACCGCGGTGACTTCGAGGAGCGCCTGAAGAAGGTCCTCAAGGAGATCCGCACCCGCGGCGACATCATCCTGTTCATCGACGAGCTGCACACGCTGGTCGGTGCGGGTGCCGCCGAGGGCGCCATCGACGCCGCTTCGATCCTGAAGCCGATGCTGGCCCGTGGTGAGCTCCAGACCATCGGTGCCACCACGCTGGACGAGTACCGCAAGCACCTGGAGAAGGACGCGGCCCTGGAGCGCCGCTTCCAGCCCATCCAGGTCGCGGAGCCGTCCCTGCCGCACACGATCGAGATCCTCAAGGGTCTGCGCGACCGGTACGAGGCGCACCACCGCGTCTCCATCACCGACGAGGCGCTGGTCCAGGCCGCCACCCTGGCCGACCGGTACATCTCGGACCGCTTCCTGCCGGACAAGGCGATCGACCTGATCGACGAGGCCGGTTCCCGGATGCGCATCCGCCGGATGACCGCGCCGCCGGACCTGCGCGAGTTCGACGAGAAGATCGCCGGCGTCCGCCGCGACAAGGAGTCCGCGATCGACTCGCAGGACTTCGAGAAGGCCGCCTCCCTGCGCGACAAGGAGAAGCAGCTCCTCGCCGCCAAGGCCAAGCGGGAGAAGGAGTGGAAGGCCGGCGACATGGACGTCGTCGCCGAGGTCGACGGCGAGCTGATCGCCGAGGTCCTCGCGACCGCCACCGGCATCCCGGTCTTCAAGCTCACCGAGGAGGAGTCCTCCCGCCTGCTGCGCATGGAGGAGGAGCTCCACAAGCGGGTCATCGGCCAGAACGACGCCGTCAAGGCGCTGTCGAAGGCGATCCGCCGTACCCGTGCCGGTCTGAAGGACCCCAAGCGTCCCGGTGGCTCGTTCATCTTCGCCGGTCCGTCCGGTGTCGGTAAGACCGAGCTGTCCAAGGCGCTCGCCGAGTTCCTCTTCGGCGACGAGGACGCGCTGATCTCCCTCGACATGTCGGAGTTCAGCGAGAAGCACACGGTCTCGCGTCTCTTCGGTTCGCCCCCCGGTTACGTGGGCTACGAAGAGGGCGGCCAGCTGACCGAGAAGGTCCGCCGCAAGCCGTTCTCGGTCGTCCTCTTCGACGAGGTCGAGAAGGCCCACCCGGACATCTTCAACTCGCTGCTGCAGATCCTGGAGGACGGTCGCCTGACCGACTCCCAGGGCCGGGTCGTGGACTTCAAGAACACGGTCATCATCATGACGACCAACCTCGGCACCCGGGACATCTCCAAGGGCTTCAACCTGGGCTTCGCGGCCTCGGGTGACACGAAGACCAACTACGAGCGCATGAAGAACAAGGTCCAGGACGAGCTCAAGCAGCACTTCCGGCCCGAGTTCCTCAACCGCGTCGACGACGTGGTCGTCTTCCCGCAGCTCAGCCAGGACGACATCCTCAAGATCGTCGACCTGATGATCGGCAAGGTCGACGAGCGCCTGAAGGACCGGGACATGGGCATCGAGCTCTCCCAGTCCGCCAAGGAGCTGCTGTCCAGGAAGGGCTACGACCCGGTGCTGGGTGCGCGTCCGCTGCGTCGCACCATCCAGCGCGAGATCGAGGACTCGCTGTCGGAGAAGATCCTCTTCGGCGAGCTGCGTCCCGGTCACATCGTGGTCGTCGACACGGAGGGCGAGGGCGAGACCAAGACCTTCACCTTCCGCGGCGAGGAGAAGGCGGCTCTCCCGGACGTCCCGCCGATCGAGCAGGCGGCCGGTGGCACGGGTCCGAACCTGAGCAAGGACGCGTAAGCGTCACGGCCTGACGAGAAGGGGCCGGTGCCTTTCGGCACCGGCCCCTTCCGCATGTCCGCGCCCCTACGACAGCTGCCCGTCGTAGTCCGGCAGCTTGAAGGTCCTCTCGGCATGGCCGCCCGACAGGTCGGTGGTGCTGTTGCCGATGTTCGCGATGATCGTGTAGCCCTTGCGCTCGATGTCGACGCGCTGGGCGGTCTTGTAGTCGGCGACGTTCTTGAAGAGGTCGATGAAGTTGCGGACGTAGAGCCCGGAGACCTGGTAGCCGGTCTGCTTCAGGTTGTAGTGCGTGAACGCGGCGATGATGTCCGGCCGCGCCGTCACGAAGAACAGGGCCACGCCGCGCTCCTGCGCGTATCTGGCGGCTTCCAGGACCGGCTTGTTGGCCGGTTGCGGATAGCTGAAACCGAAGTCCGTCTCCAGCGTCGTGTTGTCGATGTCGAAGACGATCGCCTGCTTCTCGCCCGGCTTCGTGGCCGCTATCCGCTGCTTCAGGTAGGGGAGCGCCTGGTCCATCACGGCCTGGCAGTCCTTCTGCCAGGTGCCGTAGTCGACGTCCGCGGCCGCGGACGGGGCCGCGGCGGTGGTCGAGGAGGCCGGGGCGGCGGTCGTGGCGTCGGCCGGCGTGGCCATCGCCACGAGGGCCGCCGCGGAGACGGCGGTCACTGATGCGCGGCGCAACCAGGGGCGTCGGGTCTGCATGTCGTGGGGGTCCTCTCACGTCCGTGACGCTGCCAACATGTCGTGTGCATGCTTGTGCGCGAGGGTGGCGCGAGGGGAACCGTAGGGTTACCGAACGGTAGGAGCCTAGAGGCGTGCGCCACATTTAAGGAATGGCCGAAGAGGGCCCCCGGTGACATGCCGCACAGGCGATATGTCCGTTACTAGCTGGAATAGTGGATAACGGATCAGGAGGAAAGGGATTTTTTCGCCTGCGTGCGGGCGGAAGTGCAGGCCAGTGTCCTGATTCGTCCCGAATGACTGCTGTGTCAAGAGACGTAGAACACTGAAGCAATTTACTAACTAGCGTCGTAGATCACGCTTTTGGGCGTTTGTCGGACTTCGGGTTACCAAGGGATGGCCACACGGCGAGCGGTTGTGCGCCGGGTGGTTTTCTCCGTCCCCTTCCATACGAGGTTTCGATGTCCCAGCGCGTCACGTCCCGTTCTTCCCGTACGTCCCAGCTCCGCACCCGTGCGACCGTGCTGGCCGCCGGCCTCGGTGTCTCGGTCGCACTGGGAGCCGGGGTCGCGTCCGCCGCCGACACCACGGCCGCGTCCGGGGCTGCCGGCGCCGTCCAGGCGCAGGCCGCCGTCCAGGCCAAGGTCGCCAAGGCCGAGGCTGTGAAGGCTGAGAAGGCCGCCAAGGCTGCCGCCGCCAAGAAGGCGGCCCAGAAGAAGGCCGCCGCCAAGAAGGCCGCGCCCTCCTGGGTCGACCCGGTGAAGAAGTACACGCTTTCCGCGAGCTTCGCCCAGAACGGCGGCATGTGGGCCCACAAGCACAGCGGTCAGGACTTCGCCGTGCCGAGCGGCACCCAGGTCTTCGCCACCCACGGCGGCACCGTGGTCAAGGCCGGCGGCAACGGCGCCGGCGACGGCCCGGCGTACGGCAACGCCATCGTCATCAAGCACGGCAACGGCACGTACTCCCAGTACGCCCACCTGTCGAAGGTCAAGGTGCACGTCGGCCAGATCGTCAAGACCGGCCAGGAGATCGCCAAGTCCGGCAACACCGGCAACTCCAGCGGTCCGCACCTGCACTTCGAGATCCGTACGACCCCGAACTACGGTTCCGCGGTCGACCCGGTGAAGTTCCTGCGCGCCAAGGGCGTGAAGGTCTGACCCGCCTGACCGTGCGGGCCCGCTAGGAGCCGCCGGCTCCCCGGTGGGCCTGGGTCACCAGGTCCGTGGCGACCTCGAGGACGGCTTTGTTCTTCTCCTCGGGGTCGTCTCCCATGTCCTGGAGCAGGAACATCCCGGCGTGCAGCGTGAAGATCGCGCTGGCGCAGCGGACCTGGTCGACCAGATCGGCGTCCGGGTCGACGATGATGTCGCGCAGACTGTGGATGCGCGCCTTGAAGGACTCGCCGATCCGCAGGTCCCTGACCGTCGCCTGGTTCTCGTGCATGAAGCGGAACAGCGGGGTCGCCTCGGCCAGCGTGTCGGCGTAGCGGCGGATGATCTCCTGCTTGGTGGCGAGGGTGTGCGGCTGCTGCCGGCCCCACTCGATCAGGTCCTCGATCGGCTGCGTGAGGTCCTCGAAGATGCTGACGAGGATCTCTTCCTTCGTCTTGAAGTGGTAATAGAGCGCCGCCTTGGTGACCTCCAGGCGCTCCGCGATCTCGCGCAGGGAGGTCTTCTCGTAGCCCTGCTCGGCGAAGAGTTCGAGGGCCACGTCCTGGATGCGCCGGCGGGTGTTCCCGCGGCGCCGCTGCCTGGTGCCGTCCATGGTGCCGCCCATCCTCCTACGCCGCCCGGTTTCCATAAAACTTACTTGACGCCCGGCTAGTTCCGCGGCTAGCTTCCGAGTGTAGTCACTAGCCGGTCGACAAGTAAGTAGCGGTTGCTGGGGGAGTGGGAAGCGATGACGGACACAACGGACACACCGGCAGCCGACGCCGGGGGGAAGCAACCCAGGAGCGTGCGGGTCGTCCTGCTCGCGCTGATGATCGCGATGATGCTCGCGATGCTCGACAACATGATCATCGGCACGGCGATGCCGACGATCGTCGGTGAGCTGGGCGGGCTCGAACACCTCTCCTGGGTCGTCACCGCCTACACCCTCGCGACCGCGGCCTCCACCCCGCTGTGGGGCAAGCTCGGCGACATGTACGGCCGCAAGGGCACGTTCCTCTCCTCCATCGTGATCTTCCTGATCGGCTCCGCGCTCAGCGGCATGGCCCAGAACATGGGCGAGCTGATCGGCTTCCGCGCGGTGCAGGGTCTCGGCGCCGGCGGTCTGATGGTCGGCGTCATGGCGATCATCGGCGACCTGATCCCGCCCCGCGAGCGCGGCAAGTACCAGGGCATGATGGCCGGCGTCATGGCGCTGGCCATGATCGGCGGTCCGCTGGTCGGCGGCACCATCACCGACAACTGGGGCTGGCGCTGGGCCTTCTACATCAACCTGCCGCTCGGCGTGGTCGCGCTGGTCGCCGTCACCGCCGTGCTGCACCTGCCGAAGAAGCGCTCCAAGGCGCGGATCGACTACCTGGGCGCCGCGCTGCTGACCGTCGGCATCACCGCGATCGTGCTCGTCACGACGTGGGGTGGCACGGAGTACGCCTGGAGCTCCGCACGGATCATGGAACTGATCGGCATCGGCGTCGCCGCACTGGTCGGATTCGTGTTCTGGCAGACCAGGGCCGCGGAGCCGGTGGTGCCGCTGCACATCTTCCGCAGCCTCAACTTCACGCTGATGTCGGTCATCGGTTTCATCACCGGCTTCGTGATGTTCGGCGCCACGCTCTTCCTGCCGCTGTACCAACAGGCCGTGCAGGGCGCGTCCGCGACGAACTCCGGGCTGCTGCTCCTGCCGATGCTCGGGGCGATGCTCGTGACCTCGATGGTCGCCGGGCGGGTCACCACGAACACCGGCAAGTACAAGGTCTTCCCGGTCCTCGGCAGCGCTCTGATGATCGTCGGGCTGTACCTGCTGTCCACGATGGACACCGGGACGTCCCGTGTGACGTCCGGGATCTTCATGGCCGTGGTCGGGCTCGGCATGGGCTGCCTGATGCAGATCACCATGCTGGTCGCGCAGAACAGCGTGGAGATGAGGGACATGGGCGTCGCCTCCTCCTCCACCACGCTCTTCCGCACGCTCGGCTCCTCCTTCGGCGTCGCGATCATGGGCGCGCTGTTCAACCACCGCGTCCAGGACGTCATGGCCGAGCGGGGCGGCGCGCTGGGCTCCAAGGTGACCGAGCAGTCGGCGCAGCTCGACGCGAAGAGCCTGGAGAAGCTGCCGGTGCTGGTCCGTGAGGCGTACCAGCACGCGGTGTCCGCCGGCACGCACTCGGCCTTCCTGCTCGGGGCCGTGGTGGCGGTGGTCGCGCTGGCGGCGGCCGTGTTCGTCAAGGAGGTGCCGCTGAAGGGAGCGGGACCCAAGGAGGCCGGCCCGACCGACGCCCCGGCGGCGCAGCCGCCCGTGGTCGAGGCCGTCTGACCGCACCGCACGAAGGCCCCCGGGAGTGTCCGCCCGGGGGCCTTCGTCCTGCCCGGCCATGAGCCCCGGGCCGATGTCGTACCCCCGTGTCACCATCGGTCGCATGGACAGGATGCGCCAGGTCCGGCTGGCCAAGGACGCGATGGACCGGGACTGGGCAGACCCCGGACTCGACCTGGACACCGTCGCCGCGCACGCCGGGTACTCCCGCTACCACTTCATCCGCGCCTTCAAGGAGGCGTACGGCGAGACCCCCGGCCAGTACCTCACGCACCGCCGCATAGAGCGCGCCGAGGACCTGCTGCGCACGGCGAACCTGTCGGTGACGGAGATCTGCCACCTGGTCGGCTTCAGCAGCGTCGGCACGTTCTCGGCCCGCTTCAAGTCCTGGACCGGGCTGACCCCCAGCGAGTACCGCACGAAGCACGTGGGCCGCGGCGCCGCCCTCATACCCGGCTGCTACGCCATGCTCTGGGCCGGCGGCTTCCGCTCCGCTCCCGGCGCCGAAGAGAAGCGCAATTCCGGAGAAGCGCACTGACACCCCGGCTGCCTACCGTGGCAGGGCGGGCACAACCGGCCGCAGCCGCAGCGTCAGAGCAGGAGCACACCGTGATCAAGGGTCTCGCCATCTCGACCGTCTGGGTCCTCGACCAGGACCGCGCCAAGGAGTTCTACACGGAGAAGCTGGGCCTGGAGGTCCGCACGGACATGACCATGGGCGACGGCGGCATGCGCTGGCTCACGGTCGGCTCGCCCGACCAGCCCGACGTCGAGCTGACCCTGATGGTGCCCGGCGGGCCCGCGATGGACCCCGAGTCCGCGGAGATGGTCAAGAAGCTCGTGACGAAGGGCGCGCTCGGCGCGGGCGTGCTGACCACCGACGACATCCACGGCGACTACAAGAAGCTCAAGGACAAGGGCGTGGAGTTCCTCCAGGAGCCGCAGGAGCGCCCGTACGGCACGGAGGCGCTGTTCCGCGACGACTCCGGCAACTGGTTCTCGTTCACCCAGCCCCGCGAAGGCGGTCTCGACATGGACCAGGACTGGTCCTGCTGAACTGCCGCGGCACCCTCACGACCCCGGCAGCATCGGGTAGCTCCCCGTGTTCGTCGGCGCGTGCTCCGGCAGCCACAGCACGGCGACCGCTCCCTCGGCCGGCAGGTGCTCCGGTGTCCCGGGCGTGCGGACGTTGCGGAACGTCAGCCGGGCGCCCAGCACCCGGGCCTGCCCGGCAGCGATGGTCAGGCCGAGCCCGTGGCCCTGCCCGGCCCGGTCCTTGCTGCCGGTGCGGAAGCGGCTCGGCCCGTCGGCGAGCAGGTCCTCCGGGAAGCCCGGGCCGTGGTCGCGCACGCGGATGACCCGGCCCTCGACGGTGACCTCGATGGGCGGCTTGCCGTGCCGGGCGGCGTTGGCCAGGAGGTTGAACAGCACGCGCTCCAGGCGGCGCGGGTCGGTGGTGACCTCCGACTCGTGCACGACGCGCACCTCGATGGCCCGGTCCTTGGCCGCCACCCGCCGGGCGACGAACTCGCCCAGCATGATGTCCTGCAGCTCCGCCCGCTCGGAGGCCCCGTCCAGCCGGGCCACCTCCAGCACGTCCTCGACCAGTGTGCGCATGGCCTTCGCCCGGTCCAGCACCAGCTCGGTCGGGCGCCCGGGCGGCAGCAGTTCGGCGGCGGTGAGCAGTCCGGTCACGGGGGTGCGCAGTTCGTGCGCGATGTCGGCGGTGACCCGCCGCTCGGCCTCGATGCGCTGGCGCAGCGCGTCCGCCATGGCGTCCACCGCGCTCGCCAGGTCGTCGGTCTCGTCCCGTACGACCCCGCCCATGGCGTCCCGCACCCGCACGTCCGTCCCGCCGCCCGCGAGCTGGTTCGCCGCGACGGCCGCCTTGCGCAGCCGCCGCGAGAGGTGCCCGCCGATGAGCACCCCGAGCGCGCTGCCGCCGAGGACCACCGCGATGGACCCGATGAGCAGGGCCTGGTCGAGGTCCTGGAGGATGTCCGAGCTGCGGTCGGTGAAGCCCGAGTGCAGCGACATCACCTGTCCGTTCTTCAGCGGCACGGCGGCCCATATGTCGGGCACGTCACCCGGCCGGTCCGCCACGTACGTCGCCCGCTGGCCCGCCTCGACCCGCTCCCGCAGCGCAGGCGGCAGATCCGGATCGTTGATCTTGGTGTTGGGGAAGTTCATCCGCCCCGACAGCTCGAAGTTGCGCTGGGCGATCATGATCCGCTCGTCGGCGAGGTCACGCGCGTTGTCCAGCATCGAGACCCGGGCGGCGTTGTGCACCACGAGGCTCAGCGCGATCGCCACCAGCGCGCCCACCAGGGCGATGGCCGCGCTGAGCTTCCATCTGAGGCCCGTGCGGATGCCCGCCCGCTCCAGGCCCGCGGCGACCAGGCGCCGGAAGTGCCCCCTCATACCCCTGCCCCTGCTCAGGCCTTCAACTTGTAGCCGAAGCCGCGGACCGTCTCGATCCGGTCCTGGCCGATCTTCTGCCGCAGCCGCTGCACGTGCACGTCGACGACCCGGGTGTCCCCGCCCCAGCCGTAGTCCCACACCCGCTCCAGCAGCTTGTCCCGGGAGAGCACCGTGCCGGGCGCGGAGGAGAACTCCAGCAGCAGCCGCATCTCGGTCGGCGTCAGCGCGACCGGCTGCCCGGCGCGGCGGACCTCCATGCCCTCGGTGTCGACCTCCAGGTCCCCGAAGGCCAGCACCCCGCCGCTCGCCGGGGCGTCCGGCTCCCCGGCCCGGCCGCCGCCCGCATGTCCGAAGCGGCGCAACACCGCGCGGATCCGGGCGACCAGGACGGCACCGTCGAACGGCTTGGTGACGTAGTCGTCCGCGCCCGCCTCCAGGCCCAGCACCACGTCGATGGAGTCGGCCCGCGCCGACAGCATGATCACCGGCACGGTCGACTCGTCGCGGATCCGGCGGCACAGGCTGACCCCGTCCAGGCCGGGCACCATGACGTCCAGCAGCGCGATGTCGGGGCGGTCCGCCCGGAACGCCTCCAGACCCGACAGCCCGTCGGGCATGGCGGTGACCACGAAGCCGTCCCGTTCCAGGGCGAGCTGCGTGGCCTCGCGGATGACGTCGTCGTCCTCGACGAACAGGACGTGGGTCTGGTCTGCCATCCCGGTGCTCTCTGTCCTCTGTGTTCCGTGGGGGTGCGTTCTACTGCCGGGGACACATGTGCGGTCGGTGGAGATGTGTTCTCCTCCTTGGACGCACAGTCCCCGCGGTGCGTTCACCGAGGGATCGTTCCGGGTGCCCCGATCGGTTCACGCGGTCTTCCGCCCGCGTCAGCCCGCCGGCGCCGGCGTCGCGCTGTCGCCGGCGACTTTCCCGTAGTCGTTGTGCGTGCGGTACTTCTCGGCGAAGTGGCCGGAGGTCCATCTGTACGTGATCACGTTCTCCCCGGACGGACTCGACACCGGGTCACCCCTGTCGTACACCTGCTTGGTCACCACCAGGTCGCCGCGGTCGATCTCCGCGTAGACCGGCGGTTCCTCCGACGTGAAGACGTTCTCGTACGAGCCCCCCTGCTCGCGGTACACGTAACTGCCGACGCCCACCGCGTCACCGCAGGTCAGCACATTGACGACGACGTCGTCCGCGGAGCCGTCGGTGAGATTGCCGTAGGAGACGTCGACCGGGTACTCGTTGGCCACGCACGGCTTGAGCTCCCGCTTCACCTCGGGCGCGACCTTCGGGTCGTCCTTGACGAGCTCGACCGCGTTCACGGTGTCGGGAGACTTGAACGGCGAGGTGGACGGTGTCGCGGCGGCCGCGCCCGCCACCGAGTCGGCGTGCGCCGGGCCCTCGTCACGGGCGCCGGTGCCGCCCGCACCGCACCCGGCCACTAAAAGGGCGAGGGCGGTGGGCACGGCCAGTGCCGCGCTCACCGCCTGAATACTGCCCCGGGTCCGTGCAGAACCCTCGCCGGTCAGGCCGCGCACCGCTCCCGCTCCTCACGCTCCAGCGCGCGTGCGTCCAGGTCGCGGGACTCCAGCTCCTCGCGGAGCCGGGCGAGCGCCCGGTGCAGCGTGCTCTTGACCGTTCCGGCCGACATGCCGAGTGCGGCGGCCGTCTCCTCCGTGGACATCTGCTCCCAGTGTCGCAGCACCACGACACTGCGCTGTTTCGGGGCGAGGACCTTCAGGACGTCCATCAGCAGGGCGCGGTCCGCGTGCTGCTCGGTGGCGTCGTCGACCGAGGCGTCCGGCAGCTGCTCGGTCGGGACCTCCTCCAGCTTCCGCGCCCGCCACCACTCCGTGCGGGTGTTGATCATCACCCGGCGCAGGTAGGCGTCCGCCAGCCGCTTGTCCTCGATGGTCTCCCAGCGGCCGTACGTCCGTACCAGCGCCGTCTGCAGCAGGTCCTGCGCGTCCGTCGGGTCCGGGACCAGGCGGCGGGCACTGCGCAGCAGCGCGTCCTGCCGGGTGCGGACGTACTCCTCGAACTCGAGCACCTCGCCCTGCGCCATGGTGAACCGCCTCCCGTTTCCCCGTTCGGGCCGGCTCCCCGCCGCCCGTGTACTGCCTGTGGTCTTCAGTCGTCCCGTGTCGTCCGGGAACGCATCTGAAGGTACGGAGGCGTTGTCACGGCGCTGTCCGAAGCAGCCTGCGGCCAGCGCTCGGCTGTCCGTCGGTTGTGTAACGGAAATCCGAACGGGGTAAAGACGTGGGGGTGTTGGGGCGGGTT
>NZ_JAKEIO010000163.1 GCF_021474405.1 [Streptosporangium] indianense | reverse complement strand
GTCCTCGGGGGGTGCGGGCGGGGCAGGTGCGGTCCCCGGGCCGGTCGCAGACACCGGTGCCCCGGCCGGAGCCTTCCGTCCGGACGCCGCGTCCTGCCGCAGCCCGGTGTCCAACTGGTGTGCCAGCCATACCAGTTCCGCGATCTCCCGCGGCGTCGGCTCGGCCCCCGCCGCGGCCAGGACGGCGTGGAGCCGGGCGAGGGGGGAGGGGCTGGTTCCGGTGTGGTGCCGCGGGTTCCGGGTGTCGGCCGGCGCCGGTGGGGCCGAGAGCGGCGCCGGCCCGGCGTTGTGCCGTGGCCGCGGGGACGGTGGGGCGGGGTCAGAAGCCATCGCCGTCCGCCGTCGCGCTGAGGTAGGGCATCAGCTGTTCGGCCAGGTCGTCGCGGGAGTCGGCGTCCAGGCCGGCCACGCCGGTGAGGTACAGGGCGTTCAGCAGCTGGTCGGTGGCCAGCTCGCCGCCGGAGGCCCGTTCCAGGAAGCGGGTGATCAGCCGGTCCGCGTCGCCGTCGGGGGTGTCGAGGTGGGCGCGGACGATGTCGGTCAGCTGGTCGCGGTCGGGGCGGCGCAGCTTCAGCCGGACGCAGCGCCGCAGGAAGGCCGGCGGGAACTCGCGTTCGCCGTTGCTGGTCAGGACGACGAACGGGAACGCCCGGCAGCGGACCCGGCCACGCCGGACGGTGACGGGCGAGTCCGTGCCGTCGGCGAGGACCTCGGCCGCCCCGCCGCCGAAGTGGCGTGCGGCGCGGACCAGTTCGGGGATCTCGTACTGGCCCTCCTCCAGGACGTTCAGCAGGTCGTTGGGCAGGTCCAGGTCGCTCTTGTCGATCTCGTCGACGAGCAGGGCGCGCGGCCGGTCGTAGGGGAGCAGGGCCGTGCCGAGCGGCCCCAGACGCAGATGGTCCTCGACACCGCCGGACCGGTCGAGCCCCTCTCGGGCCGCGTACAGACGGGACAGCGGGTCGTACTGGTACAGGCCGTCGGCGAGGGCGCTGCGGCTGGTGATGTTCCAGCGCAGAACCGGGCCGAGCCGCAGCTCGCGGGCGACCGCGTAGGCCAGCGAGGACTTGCCGGTGCCGGGCGGGCCGGTGACCAGCAGCGGCCGGCGCAGCACGAGCGCGGCGTTGACGAGCCGGACGGTCTCCGGGGTGGCGACGTACGACTTCGCCCGGTGCACCCGGTCCGGCGAGACGGCCGAGGTGTCGTCGCGGTCGTGCGGCGGCGGCAGCGTGGGCCCGCCGTCGAAGGCCCGCCAGGGCGGCGGGGCCGGAAGGTCGTCGATGCCGTCGTGCGGCTCGTGGTCGCCGGTGTAGACGGACCAGTGCGGCATGGGGGTTGCTCTCCGCTCTCCGTTTCGTGCAGCTGTTCCTCGGACGCGTCGGGCCGCTGTCCGGCGGCCCCGGGCGGGTCAGGCCACCGGCGACCCCGCGTGCGCGGCGGCGACGGCGTGCGGGTCGGTGAAGATCCGCGGGTCGTCCCACAGCAGCTGGATGCCGCGTGCCCAGTGGTCCTCCTCCGCGTGCGCCTCCTCGCGCAAGGCCAGAATGTGACGCGGGAGTTCGGCCGGCGGTACGGCCGCCACGCACGCGTCGAGCGCGTCCAGGAAGGCCTTGCCGGTGCAGCCGTCCGTCCCGGCGCACTCCTCCTGCCCGGAGCCGCAGCCTCCGCGCGACCAGACGATCACCGGGGCCGGCGCGGTGAGCGAGACGTCGAAGTGCGGCCGGGTGCGGGAGGCGGCCGGGGCGGTGCCGAACCCGGCGAGGCAGGCGTCGGGCCGCCGCATCCGCATCCGCAGCCGCCCGGGCTCCTCCGGGCCGCCGCACTCCACGCGGTGCAGCCGTGCGCCCGGGAAGGCGTCGAGCCGCTTCCAGGTCCGGGTCAGCACATGCCGGGTGCTGGCCTTGCGCCGGACGTGGTCGGTGACGACCAGCGGATAGAGGCAGCCGAGCGGGGTGGCGTCGTCCGGGGCGCTCTCCCAGCGGTCGACGGGCCAGTCCAGCCAGTCCCGGGGCAGCGCGAACGCCACCAGCTCGTCGGCGCCGGGCGTCAGATACCGGAACGCCGTCTCGATGCGGTCCCGCACGTACGCGGACAACGCAGGCTGCTCGACCGTGCCGGAGTCGACCGGGTGCCGCCGTCCCTCGCTGTACGCGGACACCTCGACACGGACCAGGCCGTCGCCCGCCCCGCTGTGGCCGAGTTCGACGAGGATCGGCGACCAGTCGGGCGCCGCGGGCGTCAGGGCCGGGGTGTGCAGCAGCGCTTCGAGACGGTCGGTGAACCGGGCGACGGTCCGTGCGGCGCCCGGGCCGTCGAGCTCGCACAGCACGAACAGGGCCGCCGACCACAGGGATGCGAAGCCCTCCTCGGGCGCCGGCGGATCGAACGGGTCGGCCGCCGCGCGGTACAGCCGCACCGGATCGCAGTCGACGCCCGTGCGGGCCGCCTTCTCCACCAGAGCGCGCAGCCGGGCCCGGTCGGCGGTGGTGTGGTCGGAGGTGGGGACCAGACTCCGCAGGGCGGGCCAGTAGCGGGCCATGACCTCGATGGGCATCATCCGGCCGGTGCGCACGTCCCGGGCGCCGGCCGCCGACGTGACCATGCCGATGACCTCACCGGTGTCGGCCAGCCTGACCGCGGCTCCGCTGAAGCCGGGGGCCAGCGGCTGCCCGCCGGTGTGCCAGGCCTCCAGCTGGAGCCACTCCCGTCGGATCAACTGCGGGGCAGTGACGCGGTATTCGGCGAGCGTGCCCTCGTCGAAGCCGGCCGGGTAGCCGTGGACGACGAGTTTGCGCGGGGGCGTGCCGTGGGCGGCGTCGACCGGGGCGAGGGCGGCCGGGGCGATCGGCATCTCCCGGTCCAGTTCCAGCACGGCGAGGTCGCCGGGGTCGGCGGCGCCGCCGCTCCAGCCGCCGTGGGCGACGACCCGGGCGGGCACGGGCGGCGTGCCCGGCAGCTCGGTGAAGCTCACCACCGGCTCCTCGCCGTCGCCCACCACATGGGCGCACGTCAGCACCGTACGGGGCGCGACGAGGAAGCCCGCTCCGGCCACCCGGCCCCGTAACTCGATCCGCGCGTGCCACTCGGCGCTGTTCATGGGGCCGGGCTTGCCTCCGGGCCGGCCGGGGACCAGGTCAGTCTGACCACCAGGTGGCCCTCGGCGGTGCCCTTGGCGATGAACGCGCCGGTCTCGGCTGCCAGTTTGACCCCGAACTCGATCTCCACGCCGTCCGGTTTCAGGGACCCGTCGCGGAACACCCGCAGCGCGGACTCGGCGGCCGCCCGTACCCCGTCCAGGGCTCCCTCGAACGTGCGGGTCGCCAGGACCGTGCCGTCGCCCCGGGAGACCAGGCGGGAGCCGGAGCGCTCCTCGGCCGCCTCGACCGTGACCACCGCACCGTCACCGGTTCTGAACTCGACCAACCCGTCCACGGCACCCCCGTCGTCCTTGCGCCCGGCATTCCCATTGTGACGGACGGTACTTGATGCCGCGGGAGGCATCCACCGGTACCTCAGGGTCCCACGGTCCCCCGGATCACCCCCAGCTCCACCAGGTCCTGCGGCCGGATGCGGAGCTGGTCCGCCGTCGTCTCCACTTCGCGTGGGGGGCGTTTGAGGATGGCCGCCGCGAGTTCCGGCGCGATCACGGAGAAGTAGCTGTCGGGCGTGGCCCACGTGTTGCCGGGGGCGGCCAGGGCCAGGGCGCCGCCGGAGCCGCCCTCGCCGATCACCAGCGTGGTCACCGGGGTGCGGGCGCCCGCGACCGCGGCGAACAGGTCGGCGATCGCCGGGCCCGCGCCCTGCCGTTCCGCCTCCGCGTCGTTGGCCGCGCCCGGGGTGTCCACGAGGGTCAGCACCGGGATGCCGAGCCGGTCCGCGAGGCGGATCAGCCGGGCGGCGGTGCGGTAGCCGGCGGGGCGGGTGGCGGTCCCGGTCTGCGCGGCGTACGCGACCGTGCGGCCCTCGTGCGTGCCGAAGCCGCACAGCATGCCGTCCGGGTCCGTGCCGCCGCAGCGGTCGCCGCTGATCACGGCCCGGTCGGTGAAGTAGGCGTCCAGGTAGGCGGCGGCGCGCGGCCGTCGCGGGGACCGGGCGCGGCGGACGGCGTCCCAGCCCGTGGCGGGCAGGACCGCGGACCCGCCGAGCGGCTCGGGCGGCGGGACGGGCGTAGTGGACGGGCACGTCAGCAGCCGCAGCCAGCGCCCCAGCGTCTCGCGCAGCTCCTCGGGCCGTACGACCGCGTCCGCCGACCCCGCCGTGACCTGGGCCTCCGCCGTGTACGCCGCCGGGTCGGCGTCGGCCGGCCGTACCCGGGAACCGGCGAAACCCACCTGGGCGCCGGGCAGTGCGAGCGTCACGTCGGCGCCCGCGCCCAGGGTGGCCCAGCCGCCCCCGGTCGTCGGATCGCGCAGGACCGCCACCTGCGCCAGACCGGCCTCCCGGGTGAGCGCCGACTGCCGTGCCACCCGCTGGAGTTGGGACAGCGCGAGCATGCCCTCCTGCATACGGCTGCCGCCCGTGGCCACCAACGGCACCACCGGGAAGCGGCGTTCGCGGGCGTAGGTGTACGCCGCCTCCAGCCGGTCGCCGGTGCGCTCACCCAGGGAGCCGCCGAGGAAGCCGAACTCGAACGCGATCAGCACGGCCCGGGTGCCGCCGATCCGGGCGGTGCCGCACACCACGGACTCCTGCTCGCCGGTGCGTTCGACGGCACGGGCGCGGGAGGCGTCGTAGCCGGGCCAGGCGAGCGGGCCGTCGGGCCTGGAGTTCCGTGTCGGGGCGGGGAGTTCGGCGAAGGTGGCGTCGTCGGCGAGGGCGGTGACGACGGCGCGGGCGGACCGGGGCTCAGTCATGGGTCAGCGCCCGCTTCATGATCTTCCCCATGTCGTTGCGGGGCAGGGCGTCGAGGTGGTGGACGACCCGGGGCCGCTTGTGCGGGGCGAGTCGCTCGGCCACGTGGTCGGCCAACTCGTCGAGCGTGGGCGGCGCCTGCGGATCGTCCGGCACGATCCACGCCACGATCCGCTCGCCCAGGTCGGCGTCCGGCTCCCCGGTGACGGCCGCCTCCCGCACGCCGGGGTGTTCCAGGAGCGCGTTCTCGATCTCACCGGCCCCGATCTTGTAACCGCCGCTCTTGATCAGGTCGGTGGCCTTGCGGCCGACGATCCGGACGTAGCCGTCGGGGTCGCGCACCGCCATGTCGCCGGTGCGGAAGAAGCCGTCGGCGGTGAAGGCGGCGGCGGTGGCGTCGGGGCGGTTGAGGTACTCGGTGAACACATTCGGCCCGCGCACCTGGATCTCGCCCACCGTCTCCCCGTCGTAGGCGGTGATCTGCGTGCCGTCGTCCTCGACCAGCCGCAGCTCCACCCCCGGCAGGGGCACGCCGACCGTGCCCGGGCGGGCCTCGCCGTCGGCGCGGACGGCGGTGTTCATCAGCGTCTCCGTCATGCCGTACCGCTCGATCACGCGCCGTCCGGTCGAGGTCGCGATCCGGCCGTGGTCGTGCACCGGCAGCGCGGCGGAGCCGGAGACCAGCAGCCGCGCCCCGGCCAGCGCCGTCACCAGGTCCGGGTCGCTCGTCACGGCCTCCGCGATGCGGTGGTACATCGTCGGCACGCCGAACAGCATGGTCGCCCCGGTGTTCAGCTCGCGGGCGACGCCCTGGGTGGTGAAGCGGCCCAGGTGCCGCACCGAGCCACCGCGCCGCAGCGGGCCGAGGACGCCCAGGACCAGGCCGTGCACGTGGAACAGCGGAAGCCCGTGGACGAGGACGTCGTCGCCCGTCCACTGCCAGGCGTCGGCCAGCGCGTCCAGGGTGCTCGCGACGGCCCGGCGCGGGAGGACGGCGCCTTTGGGCGGGCCGGTGGTGCCGGACGTGTAGACGATCAGGGCCGGATCCTCGTCCGCGGCGCGGTCCTCGGGGGCCGGGCCGGTGGCGTGCACGTCGACGTCCACCCGGGCGAGGTCGCGCAGGGGCGCGGGCAGCTGGTCGTCGGGAGCGGTGAGCACGAGCCCGGGGGCGCTGTCGGACAGGATGTGCCCGAGTTCCCTCTCGCCGGACCTGGGGTTGAGCGGCACGGCCGGGACTCCGGCCAGGAGCGCGGCGACCACGGCCACGGCCGTCTCCAGCGTGGGTGTCGCCCAGACGGCGACCCGTGTGGCTTCGCCGATGCGGCCCGTGAGCGCTCCGGCCGCGGCGGCGAGCTGCGCGTAGGTGAGGGAGCGCTCGCCGAACCGGAGGGCAGGACGGTCGGCCGGGCCGCCGGCCGTGCTGCCGGCCGGGCTGTCGGTCAGGGCCGGGAAGAGAGGGGGCACGCGTCACATCTCCTTGACTGTTGCCTGCTGTTGTCGTGGACGGCGGGCCGGGCCTGGTCGTCACCACCCGGGCCGCCGGTACGACCGCCACCACAATCCCTCCGTACACCATCGGCCGCCGGAAGAAACGCTCGCGGTCGATGTCCGGGGGCGGCGCCGAGGACGAGCAGGCCGTTCGTGGGCCGCAAGCCGCAGGAGCTCTGGACGACGCCGCCGATCGCGGACTCCACCACGTCCGCGACCACACAGCTGACGTGGTCCGGGCCCCGCCGTGTTCGCCCCTGCGACGAGCGCCCGCACCGCCTCCTCGGGTGAGGCCGGTGCGGCGAGGAGTTCCCGGACGTGGGGTTCGGCGACGACGCCGGACAGGCCGATGCTCAGGCTTCACCGAAGGTGAAGGTCAAACCGGGTGTCGCGGTTCCCGGCCGGGTTGTTAGCCTGCGACGACGTCCAGCCGATCGTCCGTACGCAGAGGGAGTGGCCGTGGCCGGCACCCCGCGCATCGCCGTCGTCACCTACGACCCCCGCGGCGAGGAGCACCAGGACCGCGATCTGCCGGTGCTGGTGGACGCGCTGCGGGAGGCCGGGGCCGATGCCCTCGCCGTCGCCTGGGACGACCCGGGCGTGGACTGGGCCGGGTTCGATCTCGCTCTCCTGCGCTCCACCTGGGACTACAGCTGGCGCGCCGCGGAGTTCACGGCGTGGGCCGAGCGGTGCGCGCGGGCGACGCGGCTCGCCAATCCGCTCCCGGTCGTGCGGTGGAACGCCGACAAGCGCTACCTCGGGCAGCTCGCCGAGGCCGGGGTGCCCACCGTGCCCACCCGGTACTTCGCGCCAGGCGACCCCGTCGAGCTGCCCGCCGACGGCGAGTACGTGGTGAAGCCCGCCTCCGGGGCCGGGGCCCGGTACGCCGCCCGCTACCCGGCCGGGGAGCGGGACGCCGCCCTGCGGCAGGCCGAGCGCATGCACGCCGAGGGGTTCACCGTCATGGTGCAGCCCTACCTGAGCAGCATCGACACGCACGGCGAGCGGGCCGTGCAGTTCTTCGGCGGGCGCCTGCTGCACGCCGGCGTCAAGGGCGCCGTCCTCGCGCCGGGCACGCCGTACGACGCCGACAAGGTCGCCCACCCCGGCATCCGCCCGTGGGAGCCGACCGCCGCCGAACGGGATGTCGCCGAGCGGGCGCTGGCCGCCGTGCCCGGGGACGCGGAGCTGTTGTACGCGCGCGTGGACCTGGTCACCGGGCCGGACGGTGAGCCGTGCGTGATGGAGCTGGAGCTGATCGAGCCGAATCTGTTCCTCGATCTGCACCCGGGCTCGGTGCCGCGGGTGGTGGAGGCGGTGCTGGCCGCCGCCGGCTGAGCCCGGCACGCGGGGCATACGTCCCCTGATGCGGCTTTTGGTGTACTGCTAGGGCCATGTCCTCCGAGCGACGGTCCTGGGCACCGCTGCTGGCGGTGTGCGCCGGGTACTTCATGGTGATCCTGGACGTGACGGTCATCAACGTCGCCGTCCCGGTGGTCGGGCGGGAGCTGTCGGCCTCGCTCACCGGCATCCAGTGGATCACCGACGGGTACACGCTCGTCTTCGCCGGGTTCCTGCTGACGGGCGGGGCGCTGGGGGACCGGCTGGGCAACCGGCGGGTCTTCTGCTGGGGCGTGGCGGTGTTCACCGCGTCCTCCGCGGCCTGCGCGCTGGCACCCGACGCCCCCTTCCTGGTGGTGGCCCGGCTGGTGGAGGGGCTCGGCGCGGCGCTGATCGTGCCCGGGTCGCTGGCCCTGCTCCAGCAGGCCTACCCGGAGCCGGACACGCGCTCGCGGGCCTTCGGGCTGTGGGGATCGATGGCGGGCATCGCGGCCTCCGCCGGGCCGCTGCTGGGCGGGCTGCTCGTCTCCACGGTGGGCTGGCGCTGGGTGTTCCTCATCAACCTGCCCGTCGGCGCGGTCTGCCTGGCGCTCACCCTGCGGCACGTCGCCCGCTCGCCGCGGCGCGCCGACCGGGCCCTGGACCTGCCCGCACAGGTCGCGGTCGTCGCCGCGGTGGCCCTGCTGACCGCGGCGCTCAACGAGGCCGGGCGGCGTGGCTGGTCCGACCCGGCCGTGCTGGCCGGGCTCGGCCTGGCCGCCCTGGCCGCCCTGGCCTTCGCCCTGCGCGAGCGGCTGGCCCGGTCCCCGGCCCTCCCGCTGGGCCTGCTGCGCTCACGCGCCCTGGGCGGCGGCGCCGCCATCGGCCTGCTGTTCAACTTCGGCTTCTACGGCATGGTGTTCACCGCCAGCCTGGAGTTCCAGCACCAGCGCGGCTACAGCGCCCTCGGCACCGGTCTCGCGCTGTTCCCCGCGGTGGCCATGACCATGTTCGCCTCGGTCCTGTCCGGCCGGCTGTCCCGCCGTACCGGCCACCGTCCCCTGGTCGTCTCGGGCATGCTCCTGGCCGCGCTGGGCCTGGCCGGCTGGGCCGCGGCGGGCCCCGACCCCGCCTACGGTCTCCTGGTGCTCCCGATGATGGCCGCCGGCTTCGGCACGTCCTTCGCCCTCACCGGCTCGACCGCCACCGTGATGGGCGCCGCGCCCCCGTCCTACTCGGGCGCAGCCTCCGCCCTGTTCAACACCACCCGCCAGGTCGGCAGCGCCACCGGTGTCGCGCTCGGCGGCAGCCTCCTCGCCTCGGCCGCGACCTACGGCACCGGAATCCGGACCAGCATGGGCATCGGGGCCGCCGCGTATCTGACGGCGGCGTTCCTCGCGTGGAGGTGCGTACCGGGAAAGACCCGGCACGCGGCCCCTGTCTAGGACTCACGTATCCGGGCGAACTACTGGCGTATATCCCCCACTTGGCCCAAAGTCGCGAGGTACGGTCATCGCCGACGTCGTCGAGCCGCACGGGGGAGTGGGCATGGGGAGCACCTTTCGCTACTGGGCCGAGCGCATCGTGCTGGGGCTCACCGCCGCGGTCGGCATCGTCGTCACCCTCGCCGACCAACTGGACCTGCTCGACGGTCTGGCGAGCGGCACCGTCCCGAAGCTCACGCTGCTGACCCTCAGTACCGTCACGCTGTTCCTGCTGTTCGAGATCGACCGGCTGAAGGAGCTCGACAACATCAGCACCCAGTTGTCCAAGCTGGACATCGACGCCCTGGCACGCGACCGCAAGCGCGAGCACTACGGCGGTGTGGTGCGGGTGCACCGGCGCTTCCCCGAGGAGGCCTTCGAAGGCTTCCTGAACAGCGCCGAGCGCGAGGTCACCATCCTGCAGACCTGGATCCCGAACGTGCACCGCTTCGAGTCGGCGCTGAAACAGGCCATCGCCGACCGCCGGGTCAGGGTGCGGGTCCTGCTGCTGCACCCGTCCTCGCCGGTCGCGGACCTGCGCAACGAGGCGCTGCGCGGCCTGCGCGACCCGGCCCTGGAGGAGGACGTCCAGGCCGGTGTCGCCCGCTGCCTGTCGACCCTCGCCTCCCTCTTCCACAGCGTGCGCGACGGCGACCGGGCGCGGCTCCAGGTGCGCGTCTACCAGGCGCTGCCGTCGATCGCCGTGTACAAGGCCGACGAGCACTATCTGGTCAGCTCCTTCCTGCACGGCCAACTCGCCATCGACTCGACCCAGTTGGAGATCGAGGGCAGTAACACCGTGATGGGCGGGGAGATCCAGGAGGAACTGGACACCCTGTGGCGCATCGGCCGCGACGTGGATCTGGACGACTGGCGCCGGTCCGTCGACACCGGCCGATGAGCCACCGGCACCACCCGTGACCCTCGGAAAGGGATACGCACATGAGAGACCTGGACGTCTTCGAGGACGGGCTGATCGAGCGGTTCCGGCAGCATCCCGTGCTGGCCGGCACCGGACGGCTGGCGCAGGACGACTTCGCCGCGCTGCTGCTCCAGCGGCGCTTCGTCTCCCTGGCCTTCACACCCTCCTACGACCTGGCGATCGACCTGCTGACCGACGAGGCCGGCCTGCGGATCGCCCGGGCCATCCTGCGTGAGGAGTATCCGGACGGCCGCGGCCACACCCGCTCGCACCGCGAGGACATGAAGGAGGACCTGCTCCAGCTGGGCATCACCCGCGAGGAGCTGGTCGCGTCCCGGCCGACCGAGGCCACCCGGCGGGCCGTCGAGGACGCCTTCGC
Organism: [Streptosporangium] indianense; assembly: GCF_021474405.1. Lineage (GTDB taxonomy): Bacteria > Actinomycetota > Actinomycetes > Streptomycetales > Streptomycetaceae > Streptomyces > Streptomyces indiaensis. The sequence goes on along the minus strand of NZ_JAKEIO010000163.1, from coordinate 4,380 downwards.
GCTGATCGCCGACGCGGGGAGCCACGCCGACGCCGACCTGCGGCTGCTCACGTTCCTGCGGTTCTGGGGCGAGGTCCTGGTGTCCGTGGAGTACGAGCACCTGTGGCGGCGCATGGAACCGGTGCTGGCGGGCGAGGACGGCCGCAACCGCTCCCGCTTCTACTACCCGCACTACGTCCACGACGCCAAGGCCCACCCCCTCACCACCGTCTCCCTGCTGTCGGCCACCCACTCCGACCGCCTGGCCACCCGCATCAGCGACCTCCTGGCCCGGCAGGGCGGAGCCGAGGCCTTCCGCGAGACCGAGGAGCGGGCCCTGCACCTCAAAACCGCCTTCTACGATCAGTTCATCCCGGCCCTGGACCGGGTCGGGACCCCTCAGCCCTGAGTGCCGGTGACGGCCACGCGCTGCACCAGCCCCCAGGTGAACTCGGCGACGGCCTCCCGCCGGACGCCCTCGGCGTCGGGCGCGGTGAACGCCAGTCCCCAGCGGGTCGGTGCCGTGCCCTCCAGGGGGCGGGCCGGGGCGAAGGCGCGGGCCGCCTCGTCGACCGTGCAGGACCAGGGGGTGAGGTCGTCTAGGGTGCGCAGCTCGGGGCCCTTCGCGCCCGGCGCGCGGACCAGCCACTCGTTCCACACCGCGCGGTTCGGGGCGGTCAGCACCTCGAAGCGCAGGGTGGGCCACAGGGGCACGGGCCACAGCCAGGCCTCGCAGTCGAGGTCGCCGATCCGGCGCGGCGTCCGGGACTCGGGTTCGCCCAGCACCGAGCGGTAGCGGGACAGGGATGTGCGGGAGCGCGGGGAGCGGACCATCGCCTGCCAGCGCTTGTTCGCCTCGCGCATGTCGGCGATCGACGCCCCCAGCTCATGGCGGGCGTCCTCCACCAGGCCGGGGTTGTGGTCGGGCCATGCGGCGCAGCAGCACCAGCTGGAAGTCGAGCGGGGTGAAGGGGCTAGCGGGGGGCTTTCCGGAGGGCATGGGACCCATCGTCGCCCACGGGTGCCCTGCCGGGGCGGCGGCCGTCGGGCAGGAACAGCACGGAGTTGACGTAGCGCGGGCCGCGCAGGAGCGGGGAGGGCAGGACGCGGCGGAGCAGGCCGTGGGAGACGACGTAGGAGGCGCGGGCCTGGTGGTCCTCCAGCGGGAACTTCGCCAGCGGCACCCAGGTGTCGCCGGGCAGCACCCAGCCGTCGTAGCCCAGCAGCGACAGGTAGGTCACCACCGGCGCGATCGGCTGGATGCGGGACTCCAGTTCCACGAACAGGGCCGGCCGGTCACGGGCCAGCAGTCCCGTCGCCCCGCGCAGCACCGCGGGCTCGTTGCCGTCCACGTCGATCTTGACGAATCCGACGTCGCGCAGCCCCAGCTCGTCCAGCGTGACGCAGGGGACGTCCAGGGCGCGGCCGTGGATGTCGCGCCGGACCAGCGAGGACACGCCCCGGTCGCCCGAGTCGTCCGGCGGCAGCCACAGGCGTGCGATGCCCGGTCGGTCCGATGCCGCCGCCCGGACCACCCGGACGTTCGGCGGGGCGGCGGCGGTCAGCAGCCGTGCCAGATGGGGCACCGGCTCCACCGTCACGACCTGCTCGGCGAGGCCGGACAGGCGGTGCGTCCAAGGCCCGTACCAGCCGCCGACGTCCACCGCCGTCCCGCAGTCCGCCGGGCACAGCTCGGTGAGCCGGGCCAGCTCCGGCTCGAACCGGGGGTACAGCGCCCGGGCCGTCGCGGCCACCAGCCGGGTGGGCAGGAGGGGGGCGACCCGGGCCGCCAGGCTGGTCACGGCGCCATCCTCTTCAGGAGTTCCTCGTGCTCGTCGTCCGGCACCTGCTCGCCCGAGGACGGCAGCAGCTGCGGAATGCCGTCGGCGATCGGGTAACGGCGTTGCAGGCGCGGGTTGTACAGCGCCTCCTCCTGCCCGGCCTCCTCGGCCAGCAGGTGCAGCGGGCCCTTGTCGATCGGGCAGGCGAGGATCTTCAGCAGCGGGTCGTCGGGCTTCACGGTGAGGTCAGCTCCTTGGCGGGTGGGGAGGGTTGGGGAGAAGCCTCGTGCTTCGGCATGGTCAGCAGCACGGCCACCGCCAGGGCCGTGCCCGCCACCCGCAGCGCGAGCCGCAGCGGCTCGTCCGGCAGGGCCTCGCCGAACGACAGGGTGCCGAGCACCGCCGTGAACAGGCTCGTCACGGTCGTGCACACCGGCACGATCAGCGAGGCCCGGCAGCGCTGCAGCGCCGCCTGCGACATCACCAGGCCGAACGCGCCGGTGAACAGCAGGAGATACGGATAGGGGGAGGCCAGCAGGCCCAGCACCGCGCCGCCGATCCCGTCGGTCGTCAGCCGGCTGGAGACGCCCTTGATGGCCAGCGAGCTGACCCCGTACAGCAGACCCACGGCCACGCCGTACTCGACGCCCGTCGTCGGGCGCCGGTGCCGGTTGCGGGCCCGCCGCTCGGCGGAGCCGTACAGCCACACCCCGGTGGCCAGCGACGGCACGCACACCAGCAGGATCAGCTGGTAGGGCGCGTCCTGGCTGACGGTGTCCGTGCCCTCGCGCAGCGACAGCACCACCATCAGCAGAGCCAGCAGGATCGCGCCCAGCGCGTACCGCTCCCGGCCGGACGTCTCCTCCCCGAGCAGCCGCGCCGACAGCAGCACCAGCAGCACCAGGCCGGAGACGAAGATGCCCTGCGCGGCGGCGATCGGCAGGGTGCGGTAGACGACGAGCTGCGCGGCGAAACCGGCCGCGAGGGCGAGGGACCCGCCGATCCACAGGGGGCTGCCGAGGACGAGGCGCAGCAGCCGGGCCGGCCGGCGGATCGTCACCTCGGGCAGGGCGGTGAGGGCACGTTTCTCCAGCACGAAGCCCAGGCTGTAGAGGGTGTTCGCCAGCAGGGCCGCGGCCACTCCCCACCACATGGGCTACGTCCTCCGGGCGTGCAGCAGCAGGATCGACGCGAGCTGCGGCCGGGCGCAGGCCAGCCGGTCCAGCGGCCGCAGCGGGCGCGGGACGCCGTGGAAGGGGGCCCCTTCGAGCCGTACGACGGTGAACCCGGACGCGGCGACGAACTCCGTCAGCGCGCGGGCGGTGTACAGCCGCAGATGCCCCACGACCTCCTTGCCCGGGCGGCCGTGGATGCCGCGCAGACTGACCTCCGAGAACACCGGCTGCACCCCGGCCAGCAGCAGGCCGCGGTTGTACCAGGCGGCCAGGTTCGGTGTGGACAGCATCAGATGCCCGCCGGGGCGCAGGACCCGCCGGATCTCGTCGAGGGCCGCGTCCGGGTCGACGAGGTGCTCGACGACCTCGCTGAACAGCACCGCGTCGGCCGACCCGGATGCGAACGGCAGCCCGCCGCCGGTGAGTTCGCCGCGGACCGCGTACGGGATGCGGGTGCGGGCGCGGCGCAGGGCGTCCTGGGACCAGTCGACGCCGATGACGCGGTGGCCGGGCAGCAGCGGGGCGGCGGTGGCGGCGGCGGTGCCGTCCCCGCAGCCGATGTCGAGGATCGTCCGCGGGCTCTTGGTCGCCGGGCCGCCCAGGGCGCGGGCCAGCATGCGCGCCTGGCGGAGGCTGCGCGGGGTGCCGGAGGCGACCGGCACGGAGGGGTTCTCGTAGAAATCGCGCAGGTCGCGCGGTGGGGGGCCGGTCGTGGTCGGTGTCGTCACCCGGTCACCTCCGTGGTGTGCAGGTAGTGCTCGAAGAGGTCGCGGAGGTGGGCGCCGTCGCCGTTGCTGAGCAGGGCCTTCGACCAGCGCAGGGCCAGGTGGAGGCGGCCGGCCGTGGAGGCGGTGGTCACGGTCAGGCCGCGCGGCATCCGGGCCGGGGCGGAGAACCAGACCGCGTGCGCGCGGCCCGCTTCCTCGCCGAAGTCCAGGGGGTAGGGGATGCGGCCGATGTTGCTGAGCAGGGTCGTCGACGTCCAGGGCGCGGCGGCTCTGCGCAGGGTGCGGGTGAGGGCGGCGCGGGCGGTGACGGGCGCCCAGGGCGCGGTCAGGAGAGCGGCCCCGTGGCCGAGCTGGGGGCGGGGCAGGGACTTGAGGGCCCGGGTCCGCTCCGCGGTGCGGCGCAGCAGGGCCGGCATGTCGGTGACGTCGAGTTCCCCCGGCGCGTACGGCACCTCGACCAGGCGGGTGCCGTTGCCGATGGGCATCGTGGTGTCACGGGGCCGGTCGTCCACGGGCATCGTGATGCGCAGGGGGCGGGGGCGGGCGCCGTGCTCCCTGTTCCAGTGGGCGATGGTCAGGGCCGTGGCCGCCATGAGCTGGTCGTTGACGGTGTACGGGCTGTCTCTTATACACATCTCCGAGCCCCACGAGACCAGCGGTAGAATCTCGGTTGGCGTGGTGGGGGGGGTAATGGGGGGGGGGGGGGGGGGGGGGGGG
>NZ_JAKEIO010000162.1 GCF_021474405.1 [Streptosporangium] indianense | reverse complement strand
CCCGAAGCATGAGCACGCAGTTGTGGGGGGGGGGGGGGGGGGGGGGGGGGCCCGGGCGGGGGGGGGCCGGGGGGGGGGGGGCGGGGGCGCTCCCCCTTAGTACGCGCCGCGGGCGGGGGGCGCCGGGCGCGACCCCCCTGCCCCACCCCGCGCCCGGCCCCGTCAAGCGAACCGACGTCCCGGACGTCCCGGACGACCCCGACGACTCCACGAAAGGAGACTCATGAACACCGGTGAACTCACCGACCTCGGACAGCAGCTGCGGGTGGACAGTGTCCGCGCCGCCGCCGCGGCGGGCTCCGGGCACCCGACGTCCTCGATGTCCGCGGCCGACCTGATGGCCGTCCTCCTCGCGCACCACCTCCGCTACGACTTCGACCGCCCCGCCCACCCCGGCAACGACCGCTTCGTCCTCTCCAAGGGCCACGCCTCCCCGCTGCTGTACTCCGCGTACAAGGCGGCCGGCGCCATCGACGACGAGGAACTGCTCACCTTCCGCAAGCTGGGCAGCCGCCTCGAAGGGCACCCCACCCCGCAGCGTCTGCCCTGGGTCGAGACGGCCACCGGATCGCTCGGGCAGGGCCTGCCCGTCGGGGTCGGCATCGCACTGGCCGGCAAGCGGCTCGACCGCACCGGCTACCGCACCTGGGTGCTGTGCGGTGACAGCGAACTGGCCGAGGGATCCGTGTGGGAGGCCGCCGAGCACGCCGGGTACGAGCACCTGGACAACCTCACCGTGATCGTCGACGTCAACCGGCTCGGCCAGCGCGGCCCCACGCGGCACGGCCACGACCTGGACGCCTACGCCCGGCGTTTCCAGGCCTTCGACTGGCACACCATCGAGGTCGACGGCCACGACGTGGACGCCGTCGACCGCGCCTACGCCGAGGCCGCCTCCACCAAGGGCCAGCCCACCGCCATCCTCGCCCGCACCCTCAAGGGCAAGGGCGTCGAGGGCGTCCAGGACCGCGAGGGCCTGCACGGCAAGCCGCTCCCGGAGGCCGAGGACGCGATCAGCGAACTCGGCGGCCCGCGCGACATCCGCGTCCGGGTGCAGGAACCGCTCGCCGCCCGTGTGCTGCACTCCGTGCACACCGGTGACTTCGAACTCCCGAGGTGGGACAAGGGCGAGGAGGTCGCCACCCGCAACGCCTTCGGCGAGGCGCTCGCCGCCCTCGGCACCGGCCGCGGCGACATCGTGGCCCTGGACGGCGAGGTCGGCGATTCCACCCGCGCCGAGTTCTTCGCCAAGGAACACCCCGACCGCTACTTCGAGTGCTACATCGCCGAACAGCAGCTGGTGGCCTCCGCCGTCGGGCTCGCCTCCCGCGGCTGGGTGCCGTACGCCGCCACGTTCGCGGCGTTCCTGACCCGGGCGTACGACTTCATCCGGATGGCGTCCGTCAGCGGCTCCGGCATCAACCTCGTCGGCTCCCACGCGGGTGTCGCCATCGGCCAGGACGGCCCCAGCCAGATGGGCCTGGAGGACCTGGCGATGATGCGGGCGGTGCACGGCTCGACCGTGCTGTACCCGTGCGACGCCAACCAGACCGCCCGGCTCGTCGGCGCGATGTCCGGCCTGGAGGGCGTCCGCTACCTGCGCACCTCGCGCGGCGAGAGCCCGGTGATCTACGGCCCGGATGAGGAGTTCCCGGTCGGCGGCAGCAAGGTGCTGCGCTCCTCCGGGCAGGACCGGCTGACCCTCGTCGCGGCGGGCGTCACCGTGCACGAGGCGCTGGCGGCCGCCGAGGCCCTGCAGCAGGAGGCCATCGCCGTGCGGGTCATCGACCTGTACTCCGTGAAGCCCGTCGACCGGGCCACCCTGCGCCGGGCCGCCGAGGAGACCGGCTGCCTGGTGACCGTCGAGGACCACCATCCCGAGGGCGGCATCGGGGACGCGGTCCTCGACGCCTTCACCGACGGGCGGCCCGTGCCGCGCCTGGTCCGGCTCGGCGTGCGGACCATGCCGGGTTCGGCGTCCCCCGAGGAGCAGCTGCGCGCCTCGGGCATCGACGCGGATTCCATCGCGGCGGCCGGACGGCTGCTGGTCGAGGAGGCGGTCGTGCGGTGAGCGGCGCCGACGGCACGCGCACGGTGCGGGCGGGCCGCCGCACGGTGGAGGTGCACCGGCCGGACAAGGTGCTCTTCCCGGGCGGCGGCGACGCCAAGGAGTACACCAAGGGCGACCTGGTGGACTACCACCGGGCCGTCGCGCCCTTCATGCTGCCGCACCTGCGCGGCCGCCCGCTGATGCTGGAGCGCCGCCCGGACGGTATCGACGGCCCGACGTTCATGCAGAAGAACACCCCGGACCACTACCCGGACTGGATCCCCCGGGTCGAGGTGGCCAAGGAGGGCGGTACCGTCCGCCACACCGTCTGTGACGACACGGCCACCCTGCTTTACCTGGTTGATCAGGCGAGCATCACCCTGCACCGCTGGCTGTCCCGCGCCGACGCCGTGGACCACCCCGACCGGCTGGTCTTCGACCTCGACCCCTCCCCAGTGCCTGACGGGGGTGGGGAGACCCCCAGGGACGACTTCGAGGCCGTGCGCGAGGCCGCCCGGCTGCTCGGGGAGCTGCTCGACGAGCTGGAGCTGCCCTCGGCCCTGATGACCACCGGCTCGCGCGGGCTGCACGTGATCGTGCCGCTGAACGGACGGCACGACTTCGACGACGTGCGCGCGTTCGCCCGGGATGTCGCCGACACCCTGGCCCGCGCGCACCCCGACCGGCTGACCACGGCGGCGCGCAAGAAGGAGCGCGGTGAGCGGCTCTACCTCGACATCCAGCGCAACGCCTACGCCCAGACGGCCGTCGTGCCCTATACGGTCCGGCCCCGGCCGGGCGCCCCGGTGGCCACCCCCATCACCTGGGAGCAGCTGGACGATCCGGAGCTGCACGCCCGCCGCTGGACCATCGCCGACGCCGTCGAGCAGGCCCGGACGAACCCCTGGTCGGGCGTGCCGGGCCGCGGCCGGGCGCTGGGACCGGCCCGGCGGCGGCTGAACGCCCTGGGCGGCTGACGCAACCCGTCCGGGGCCGGTCAGGTGGTAGATGCATGCGTCCGGAGAGGTTTGGCGAACACGCTTGCGGCCACACGGAGGGGGAGGTGGCCATGTCGAACACAAAAAACACTGATGAGTCACAGGGTTCACAGAAGCCCCAGAGCTCACGGAATTCGAGCAGAACGAACGACAACCAGAAGAGCCAGAGCCGACCGAGTCCCATGGATGTGCTGCGCCAGGCGCGCGGCCAGCTCGCGGAGCTCACCGGCATGGAGGCCGAGTCCGTGTCGTCCTTCGAGCAGACGGAGGAGGGCTGGGCGCTGGAGGTCGAGGTCCTCGAACTCGAGCGTGTGCCCGACACGATGAGCCTGATGGCGAGCTACCAGGTGGAGCTCGACGCAGAGGGGCAGCTCACGGGCTACCGGCGCGTCCGCCGCTACGAACGCGGTCGGTCCGACGCGCGCAGAGGCGGCCGCTAGGCCCCCTGAGCGGACCCGCACCCACACACGAGGAGGAACATCCGGCATGACTGTCGTACCGGCACAGCAGTCCGGCGGCGGAGGCGGCAGCAGCGGTCTCTACGACGTGCTTGAGCTTGTCCTGGACAGGGGGCTCGTCATCGACGCATTCGTCCGTGTCTCCCTGGTCGGCATCGAGATCCTCAAGATCGACGTCCGCGTCGTCGTCGCAAGCGTCGACACCTACCTGCGCTTCGCCGAGGCGTGCAACCGGCTCGATCTGGAGGCCGGGCCGCGCAAGGACCCGGGCCTGCCCGACCTCGTCGGGGAGATGACCGAGTCCGGTGCCCGCGGCAAGTCCAAGGGGGCGCTGTCCGGCGCCGCCGAGACCATCTCCGACGCCTTCAAGCAGGCCCGGAGCGAGGGCGAGACCGAGTCGCGTCCGCGAGCCCGCAAGAGCACGTCGTCCCGCCGTAAGGAGGAGCAGGAGTGAGCACTTACGTCTACGGCATCGCGGCGAGTTCCCATCCGTCCCTGCCGGAGGGCATGGGCGGCGTCGGCGACCCGCCCCGCGAGGTGCGCATTCTGCGGGAGGGTGACCTGGCGGCCGTCGTCAGTGACGCGCCCGAAGGGCTGCGGCCCAAGCGCAAGGACCTGCTCGCCCACCAGAACGTGCTCAGCGAGGCCGGCGCGGCCGGGTGCGTGCTGCCCATGCGGTTCGGCAGCGTCGCCCCGGACGACAACTCGATCACGGCGGTGCTCGCCGAGCGCGCCGAGCACTACAAGGAGCGGCTGCAGGCCCTGGACAACCGGGTCGAGTACAACGTCAAGGCCAACCACGTCGAAGAGGCCGTCCTGCACCAGGTGATGGCCGAGAGCCCCGACATCCGCGGGCTCGCGGAGGCCAACCGGCAGGCGGGCGGCGGTAGTTACGACGACAAGATCCGGCTCGGCGAGATGGTCGCGGCCGCGGTCAAGGCCAAGGAGGCCGACGACGGCGCCGCCGTGCAGCGCGCGCTGGAGCCGGCCGCCGACGACGTGAGCACGGGCCCCGAGTCGACCGGCTGGCTGGCGAATGTGTCGTTCCTGGTGGACCGGGAGTCGGCCGACGCCTTCCTGGCCGCGGTCGAGCAGCTCCGCAAGGACATGCCGCACCTGGAGGTGCGGGTCAACGGACCGCTGCCGCCGTACAGCTTCGTCGAGCCCGGCCCCGCCGAGCCCGCGGGCACCGCGGTGAGTGGCACGGACACCGGAGCGGGGTGACGACGTGGGCCTGATCTCTGAGGTGCTGCTGCTGCCGTTCGCACCGGCGCGCGGCAGCGCCTGGGCCATCAAGCAGGTTGTCCAGGAAGCCGAGCGGATCTACTACGACCCCGCCACGGTACGGGCCGAACTGGGCCGGCTGGAAGAACAGCTGGAGGCCGGAGAGATCACGGAAGAAGAGTTCGACCGCCTCGAGGACGAACTCCTCGACCGGCTGGAGATCGCTTCGCGCAGGAGCGCGGGAACAGGCAACGGGACGACACAATGAACCGAATGGGACTGGGCCTCGCGGTGGGGGCCGGATATCTACTGGGACGCACCAAAAAGCTCAAGATGGCGGTCGCCGTCGGAGGCCTGGTCGCCGGGAAGAAGCTGAACCTCAGTCCGCGCATGGTCGCGGAGCTTCTCCAGCAGCAGCTGCGGAACAACCCGCAGTTCAAGGAGATCGGGGACCAGTTGCGTGAGGACCTGCGCGGCGTGGGCAAGGCGGCCTCCGGCGCCATGGTCGAGCGGCAGCTGGACGCCCTGTCCGACCGGCTGCACGGCCGCACCGCCCAGATGCGCGACCAGCTGACGGGCGCGGTGCCCGGCGGCCGGGACGACGACGAGGCGGACGACGAGTACGAGGACGAGGGACCGGAGGAGGACGACGAGCCCCGGGACGACGAGTCCGAGGACTCCGGGCCGCAGCAGGACGAGGACGAGGACGAGGACGAGGAGCCGGAGGCGAAGAAGGCCCCGGCCAGTAGGCCGTCCGCGAAGAAGACGGCGACGAAGGCGGCCAAGAAGGCCCCTGCCAAGAAGGTCGCCGCGAAAAAGGCGCCCGCTAAGAAGACTGCGGCGAAGAAGACCACGGCCGCCAAGAAGGCGACCTCCGGAAGCAGGGGCGGCAGCGCCCGCTCCCGGATGCCGAAGGGAGGCGGTGAGGGATGAGCGAGACACTCGGCTCGGCGAAGTCCGCCGCCAATGGAGCGGCGAAGAATCCGCTCACCGACCTGGCCCACAGCGAGGCCGCAGACCGGCTCAAGGCCGAGTTGCAGGAGTACCTCGCCGCCCAGGCCACCCGCATGCTGACCGGGGTCGGCCGCAAGCTCGGCGAGACCACCGGCAAGCTGAACGACATTGCCGAGGGCAACAGCCCCGGCTTCGCCAAGCTCGCCCTCGACGGCGGTCGCAAGATAGCCGAGGGCAAGGGGCCGCTGCGCTCGGCGGTCGAGCTGGGCGGCTCGCGCCTCAAGGACAAGGTCACCGGCGCCTTCAAGAGCCTGGGCGGCGGCGGCAAGGGCAAGAAGGGCAAGGGCCGTTCGGGCAACAAGCCCACCGTCATCATCGAGCACATCGACGTCGGTGTGCCGCTGCGCACGGCGTACGACCAGTGGACGAAGTACCAGGACTTCAGCACCTTCGCCAAGGGCGTCAAGAGCGCGAGCCGCGACGACGACACCCACTCCGACTGGCAGGCGAAGATCTGGTGGTCCAACCGCAGCTGGAAGGCGAAGACGACCGAGCAGATCCCGGACGACCGCATCTCTTGGACCTCCGAGGGCGCCAAGGGCACCACGAAGGGCGTCGTCTCCTTCCACCGGCTCACCGACAACCTCACCCGCGTCCTGCTCGTCATCGAGTACTACCCCTCCGGTTTCTTCGAGAAGACCGGCAACATCTGGCGTGCCCAGGGCCGCCGCGCCCGGCTCGACCTGAAGAACTTCGTCCGCTTCATCACCATCAAGGGCGAGGCGGAGGACGGCTGGCGCGGCGAGATCCGCGACGGCGAGGTCGTCCGCAGCCACGAGGACGCACTCGCCGAGGAGGAGTCCGAGGAGGGTTCCGAGGAGGAGCGCCCCGAGGACGAGGAGGCCGAGGACGAGGAGGCCGAGGACGAGTACCAGGACGACGAAGAGCCGGAAGAGGGCGAGGAGGAGCCCGAGGGCGAGTACGAGGACGAGGAAGCCGAGGAACGTCCCGAGGACGAGGAAGCCGAGGACGAGTACGACGAGGAGGAGGAGCCCGCGGAGGAGGAGCCTGACGCGGAGTACGAGGACGACGAGTACGAGGACGAAGACGAGGACGAGGAAGTCGAGGCGGGGAGCCGGCGATGACGACGCCCAGCAGGATGCCCGAGCCCTACGGTCAGGGGAGCGGTGCCAACCTCGCCGACATCCTCGAACGGGTACTGGACAAGGGCATCGTCATTGCGGGCGACATCCGGATCAATCTGCTCGACATCGAACTCCTCACCATCAAACTGCGGTTGATCGTCGCATCGGTCGACAAGGCCAAGGAGATGGGCATCGACTGGTGGGAGACCGACCCGGCCCTGAGCTCACGGGCCCGTCGGGACGAACTGACCCGTGAGAACGCCGAGTTGCGCGAGAGGCTGGCCCGGCTGGAGGAACTGGAGCCCGGCCGGGCGGAGAAGAAGGAGGCACCGTGACCGGACTGCGGTACGTCTACGCCGTCTGCCGCCCCTTCGGCACACCGCTCCAGGCCCAGCTGACGGGGGTCGCGGGTGATCCGCCCAGAGCGCTGACTCACCACGGCCTGGTGGCCGTGGTGAGCCGCGTGCCGGAGCGGGACTTCGCCGAGGAGCCGCTCCGGCGCCATCTGGAGGACCTGGACTGGCTCACCGAGACCGCCCGCGCCCACCAGGGCGTCATCGACGCGCTCACCACCGTCACCACCCCGCTGCCGTTGCGGCTCGGCACCGTCTTCCACGACGACAGCGGCGTGCGGATGATGATCGAGGCCCGCGAGGAGGACTTCCGGCGCACCCTCGACCGGCTGGAAGGCCGGGTGGAGTGGGGCGTCAAGGTCTACGCCGAGTCCGAGCCCCAGGAGAGCGCCCAGCCCGCGCAGAAGCCCGCGTCGGGCCGGGACTACCTGCGGCAACGACGTATGCAGACCAGGTCGCACGAAGAGATGTGGCAGAAAGCCGAAGCCTTCTCGACCCGTCTGCACGAGGAACTCTCCGCATTTGCGGAGGATTCCCGTATGCATCCCCCGCAGAATCCCGCGCTTTCCAAGGCGACCGGACGGAACGTGCTGAACGCCGCCTATCTCGTGCCGCGTGCGCATTCCGAGGAATTCGTGGAACTGGTGGACCGCACGAAGGGTGAGATGCCTGGATTGCGCATCGAACTCACCGGCCCCTGGGCGGCCTATTCCTTCGCCGGGGAGGCCACATGAACAAGGGGGAGAAAGCGTGACCGTGGTGGAACGCCGTGAGGTCGCCCTCGTGGACCTGCTCGACCGGCTGCTCGCCGGCGGAGTGGTGATCACGGGGGACATCACCCTGCGCATCGCCGACGTCGACCTCGTCCGTATCGACCTCAACGCGCTCATCAGCTCGGTGAACGCCCAGGTGCCCTCACCGTTCGAGGAGTTGCTGTGACCTCCCAGGAGAACCCCCGGCCGCGCTCCCGGCGGATGGACCTGGAGCCCGACACCGTCGAGCGCGACCTGGTCAAGCTCGTCCTCACGGTGGTGGAGCTGCTGCGCCAGCTCATGGAGCGCCAGGCGCTGCGCCGGTTCGACGTGGGCGACCTGAGCGAGGAGCAGGAGGAGCGGATCGGACTCACGCTGATGCTGCTGGACGAGCGGATGACGGAACTGCGCGAGCGCTACGGACTGCGGCCCGAGGACCTCAACCTGGACCTCGGGCCGCTGGGACCGCTGCTTCCGCGGGACTGACGGTCACACGTCTCCCCGGGCCCTGACGAAGGTGCCCGGGGAGACGTGTGTTCCTTTACCACCTGTACCAACGGCCCCTGCCGCCGGCCGCGGACGTACCGCGTACAAAGAAGCCCAGCAGCCACAGGACGAGAACCGCGAGCGCGATCCACCAGAGAATCTTCACTGCGAATCCGGCGCCGAACAGAACAAGAGCCAGAAGCAGCACCAGCAGGATGGGAACCATAATTCGAACCTCCTGCTTTCAGGGTGTCCCCGAAACGGTGTTTCAGGCTTCCTTTCGGCACAGGATTTCTCCGTGCAGCACGCTGAACCAGCCGTCCTCCCGCGTGCCCCACTCCCGCCAGGCCTCGGCCACCGCCCGCAGGTCCCCGTCGTCGGCGTGCCCGCCCAGCCGGGCCCGCTCCGCGTACGCCGACGCCAGCGTGCGGTCCGCCCACAGCCCGCTCCACCAGGCCCGCTCCTCGGGCGTGGTGAAGGTCCAGGTCCCGGAGGTCGCCGTGATGTCCGTGAAGCCGGCCTGCCGCGCCCAGGCCTTCAGCCGGCGCCCGGCGTCCGGCTCGCCGCCGTTGGCCCGGGCGACCCGGTGGTAGAGGTCCAGCCAGGCGTCGAGCCCCCGTACGTCCGGATACCAGGTCATGGCCCCGTAGTCCGCGTCCCGTACGGCGACGATCCCGCCGGGCCTGACGACCCGCTTCATCTCGTGCAGCGCCCGCACCGGATCGCCCACGTGCTGGAGCACCTGGTGAGCATGGACCACGCAGAAAGTGTCGTCCCGGTAGTCCAAGGCGTGCACGTCGGCGACCGCGAAGTCGACGTTGGTCAGCCCCCGCCCGGCGGCCGTGGCGCGCGCCTGCTCCAGGATCTCCGGCGCGCGGTCGACGCCGGTCACCCGCCCGTCGGGCGCGAGTGCCGCCAGATCGGCGGTGATGGTGCCCGGCCCGCAGCCGACGTCCAGGATCTTCATGTGGGGCTTGAGCGAGGGCACCAGGTAGGCGGCCGAGTTGGCCGCGGTCCGCCAGGTGTGCGAGCGGAGCACGGACTCGTGATGCCCGTGGGTGTAGACGGCGGTCTCGCGGGGTTCCGGCATGGCGGATCCCACCCCTTCCGGTCGGGTCGGCAGGAGATCACCGTACGCCCGTCCGCCACATGGTGAGACATGGATCCCGCGATGTGGACTGACGGTTCGTCAGCGTCGATGAGGTGTGCCCGGTCCGCAGCCCGGTGCCGAAACCCGTTTGATCCCAGCCCCCGGGCCCCCACAGAATCGCGCCCATGGGACACCTCGAAGCCGCACACCTGGAGTACTACCTGCCCGATGGAAGGGCGCTGCTGGGTGATGTCTCGTTCCGGGTGGGGGAGGGGGCCGTCGTGGCCCTCGTGGGGCCCAACGGTGCCGGGAAGACCACCCTGCTCCGGATGCTCGCCGGTGAGCTCAAGCCGCACGGCGGATCCGTGGTCGTCGGCGGCGGGCTCGGGGTCATGCGGCAGTTCGTGGGATCCGTCCGCGACGAGACGACCGTGCGGGACCTGCTCGTCTCCGTCGCCACGCCCCGTGTCCGCGAGGCAGCGCAGGCCGTCGACAAGGCGGAGCACGCCATCATGACCGTCGACGACGAGGCCGCCCAGCTGCAGTACGCGCAGGCCCTCGCCGACTGGGCCGAGGCCCGCGGCTACGAGGCGGAGACGCTGTGGGACATGTGCACCATGGCCGCGCTCGGGGTGCCGTACGACAAGGCACAGTTCCGGGAGGTCCGCACCCTCTCCGGCGGCGAGCAGAAGCGGCTCGTGCTGGAGGCGCTGCTTCGGGGCACGGACGAGGTGCTCCTCCTCGACGAGCCCGACAACTACCTCGACGTCCCCGGCAAGCGGTGGCTGGAGGAGCGACTGAAGGAGACCCGCAAGACGGTCCTCTTCGTCTCCCACGACCGCGAACTCCTCGCCCGCGCCGCCGAGAAGATCATCTCCCTGGAGCCCGGGCCCGCGGGCGCCGACGCCTGGGTGCACGGCGGCGGCTTCGCCACGTTCCACGACGCCCGGCGTGAGCGCTTCGCCCGCTTCGAGGAACTGCGCAGACGCTGGGACGAGAAGCACGCGCAGTTGAAGAAGCTCGTGCTGACCCTGCGGCAGGCCGCGGCCGTCAGCCATGAGATGGCCTCCCGCTACGCGGCCGCGCAGACCCGGCTGCGCAAGTTCGAGGAGGCCGGACCGCCCCCGGAGCCACCGCGTGAGCAGGACATCACCATGCGCATCAAGGGCGGCCGCACCGGCGTCCGGGCCGTCACCTGCGCGAACCTGGAGCTCACCGGCCTGATGAACCCCTTCGACCTGGAGGTCTTCTACGGCGAACGCGTCGCCGTCCTCGGCTCCAACGGCTCCGGCAAGTCGCACTTCCTGCGCCTGCTCGCCGGCGACGACGTGGCCCACACGGGGGAGTGGAAGCTGGGCGCCCGGGTCGTGCCCGGCCACTTCGCGCAGACGCACGCCCACCCGGAACTGGAGGGCCGCACCCTCCTCGACATCCTGTGGAAGGAACACGCACAGGACCGCGGCGCCGCGATGTCCCGCCTGCGCCGCTACGAGCTCACCCAGCAGGCGGAGCAGACGTTCGAGCGCCTCTCCGGCGGCCAGCAGGCCCGCTTCCAGATCCTCCTGCTGGAGCTCCAGGGTGTCACCGCGCTCCTGCTGGACGAGCCGACCGACAACCTGGACCTGGAGTCCGCCGAGGCCCTCCAGGAGGGCCTGGAGGCCTTCGACGGCACGGTCCTCGCGGTCACCCACGACCGCTGGTTCGCCCGCTCCTTCGACCGTTTCCTGGTCTTCGGCAGCGACGGCCGGGTCCGGGAGACCCCGGACCCGGTCTGGGACGAACGCAGGGTGGAGCGGGCCCGCTAGGGGCGCGGGGAACTGCGTGACCGGCCTCCGCGGGCCCGCACGCGCGATGCGTGAGGGCCCCCGCGGCGGCTGGGCGCGGCATCCCGGTCACTTCCAACGCAGCAACGCTCCGAGGCCCCCCACCGGTACCTCCTCCTGGGAAACCGCCAGCGCCGGAGCATCCGTGGCCACCGCGGAGCGGATCAGCGCGTCGTCGGCCCGGGCCGGCCAGGAGTGCTGCTCGCCCAGGACCTTCAGATCCGTCCGGCGCACCGCGAGCTGGTCGGGGTCCTCCCCGATCCACACCTCACGGTGTGCGTCGGGCCCGTCCACCCTGATCAGCAGCTCGTCGATGCGGTGCTCGCGCGCCGCGTCGACCAGGGCGGGCACGCCCTCGACGGCCCCGGCCCGGCCCTCGTCGTCCGGGGTGCGGGCGGCGAGGAAGCGTTCCAGTTCCGCCTCCGCCTGCCGCCTCACGTGCTCGGCCCTGGCCCGCTCCACGTCTTCGTCGAGCAGCCGGCTTCCCGTGCCGTGCGGCGCCTCCACCACCAGGTCGTGCAGCCGCTTGGGCAGGTGCTCGTGCACGGCCCGCCGCTCCCGGTCGTCGCCGACGAGGATCAGCAGGTCGGCCCTGGTCTCCTCCTGGCACACGGCGAGCGCGTCGGCGATCTCCGCGGCGTTGTGCTCCCAGGTGTTCTCCACCCGCAGCTGGAAATGCCGCTCGGACCAGTCCGCGGAGCTCGTCCGGTGCACCGGCCACTGCCGCCCGGTGACGCTCCCGGGGCCGTCCTCCCGGCCCAGCGAACTGCGCAGCTCGAAGTCAGCGCCCTTGCGGTCGACGTACGCCACCACGCACACCGGGTCCTCCCCGGCCAGCTCCAGCAGTGGCGCGACCCGGGGCAGCGGCGCCCATTCGGCCCAGTCACCGCCCCGCGGAGGACGGACCAGCGGCGGGTCCAGGACGACCTCGCCGGAGCGCGCGAACAGGGCCCGGCCGTGCGGTTCGGAGGAGTGCCTCAGATCCTCGATCGCGCTCCGCACGGCCTGGCACGTCGCCTCGTCCGCCCCCTGCTCGGCCAGCGACCCGGCCATCGCCTGGGCCGTCAGCTCCCGCTCGTGCGCGGTGCCCTCCGTGTGCCGTGAGGTGTCGACGTACACGGAGGCCCAAGGCCCGGGGTGTTCGTACAGTGGGT
Source organism: [Streptosporangium] indianense (assembly GCF_021474405.1). GTDB lineage: Bacteria > Actinomycetota > Actinomycetes > Streptomycetales > Streptomycetaceae > Streptomyces > Streptomyces indiaensis. The sequence goes on along the minus strand of NZ_JAKEIO010000162.1, from coordinate 2,343 downwards.
GCAGAAAGGCGAGATCCATGGTTCCTCCCGGATGTCGCTCGGGGGCAGTGCTCAGGTGCTGCGGGGGCGGGTACCCGGGCCGCATGAACGAATACGACGAACGGGGCGACACGATGACCGGAGTGGACCCTGACCGGCTGGACGACCAGCAGCTCATGAAAGAGCTGGAGACCATCCACCGCACACGTCACGACACGCTGCTCTACGGCTCGAACGACGCGCTGCGCGCCCACAACGAGCGCATGGCGCAGCTCGAGGGCGAGTACCTGCGCCGCAACCCGAGCCGCCCGGTGGCCGCGGGCCGCACACGCGAAGGGGCCCGGGAGCGGGGGAGCGGGGAGTCGGCGACTCCCACCACCCCCGGCACCTGAGCCCCTCGAAGGGAACCGCCTCTTCCACGCCCCGAAGGCGTGGCAGAAGCCCTGCCGGGATCCGGTCAGGCGGTCTCCTTGGCGAACACGTCAAGGAACGTCTCGCAGAACGCCTTCAGATCGTCCGGCTTGCGGCTGGTGACCAGCTTGTTCGCCCCGTGGTCACAGACCTGCACCTGCTGGTCGACCCAGGTGCCGCCCGCGTTGCGGATGTCCGTCTGCAGGCTCGGCCACGAGGTGAGGACCCGGCCGCGCACGACGTCCGCCTCGACCAGCGTCCACGGCGCGTGGCAGATCGCCGCCACGGGCCGGCCGTGCTCGAAGAAGTCCCGCACGAAGGCGACGGCCTTGTCGTCCATCCGCAGGAAGTCCGGGTTGGCGACGCCGCCCGGCAGCACGAGCGCACCGAACGAGTCCGGTGCGGTGTCGCCCACGACCTCGTCCACCGGGAAGGTGTCCGCCTTGTCGAGGTGGTTGAAGGCCTGGATCTCGCCCTGCTGCGTCGACACCAGCACGGGCTCGTGACCGGCGTCCTTCGCCGCCTGCCACGGATCGGTCAGCTCGATCTGCTCGACGCCCTCGGGTGCGACCAGAAACGCGATGCGCATGATGCTCAACGTCCTTTCCCGGAGCGAGCGGCGCTCCAGTGCGCCGCGTCGCCCCACACGTCGTTCTCGTAGTCCTCGTGAAGTGCGTGGTTCTCGCGGTTCTCGCGGTTCTCGTGGTTGTCGTTGTGCTTGCGGATGTCGTTGTCGGTGCGGTCACCGAGGCGCTCGTTGCGCGCGTGTTTCCTGCGCCTGCGGCCCGCGCGCACGCAGCGCAGCAGTTCCTCGCCGTACGGCAGCAGCACGCACGTGCCGATGGCGGCCGCGATGCCCGCCAGGTAGCCGCGCGACAGCGGCCGCCTGCGAGGCACCAGGCGCCACGCGTCGGGATCGCCCCTGCCGCCCCGCAGGAGCGACGTGACCTGATCGGCGTGCAGGCACATCAGGGCGGCCAGTCCAGCGAACGGCAGGGACTCCAGAAAGCTGTGGATGTGCTGCTCGACCGGCTTGACCTCGCGCTCGCTGTCGACAGCCGTGCGGACGTCCCACAGCGCCGTCGCCTCGTGCACCGCGGCCCCGCCCAGCTGCACGCTCAGCAGCAGCGGATTGACCTCGTAGCGCAGCGTCAGCGCGATCGGGAGGCCTACCTCGGCCATCATCAGCGAGTGGATCAGGGACTCCTTGGTCCCCGCGGTGTCCTCGATGCGGGTCCGCCGGTGCATCACCCAGTCGGCCAGGCCCGGCACGAACCAGCCGGGCAGCAGTCCGTAGAGCAGGTACCGGGTCGTGGCGTCACCGACGTCGACGGTGACGCCGGAGGCGCTGATCCGCCGCGCCTGGTCCGTGCTCATGCGTCACCCCGGCTGTCGGGCTCGGCCCGGCTGATGTCCGCGAGCGCCGACGCGGGATCCTCGACCTCGGCCACGTCGCCCAGGCTGACCATCCCGACGGGCAGCCCGTTCTCCACCACGGGCAGGCGGCGCACCGCGTGCTCACGCATCAGTGTCACCGCGGTCGCCACCCGGTCGTCGGGCGTCACCGTCACCGGATTCCCCGTGCACACGCTCCAGGCGCTGACCGTCATCGGGTCGGCGCCGTCCGCGACGGCCCGTACGGTGATGTCACGGTCGGTGAGCACACCCATCACGTCCTGGCCCTCGGCCACCACCACGTCGCCGATGTTCTGCGTGCGCATCAGCTGCGCCGCCTCGACGAGTGAGGCATCCGGGCGCACCGCGACCACACCCGCCGTCATCACGTCCTTGACGTACTCGGCCATCACTCGGCCCTTCCCTCCGTTTCCATGCCGGCGGGGGCGCCGCGGCGGGCCCCGGCGCCCCCCCCCCCGGCCCCACCCGGGGGATTATAAAAAAAAACCATCCCCCCCGACCCACCGTAGAATAGCGGGTGGGGGGGGGGGGGTGTGA
>NZ_JAKEIO010000161.1 GCF_021474405.1 [Streptosporangium] indianense | reverse complement strand
CCCCCCCCCCCCCACCTCATACTACCCCCACTGGGGTGGGGGGGCCCCGATTTTTTTTTAATCCCCCCCCCCCCCCCCCCGCCCCGCGGGGGGGGGGGGGGGGGGGGGGGGCCCGGCGCCCCCCCCGCCGCGGTCCCTACGCGTACTCCTCCGGCCCGGTCTCGCGAGCCCGGACCAGGGCCTGGGCCAGCTCTTGGACGTTGCCGTAGCGCTCCTGGCGCGGCAGCCCCTCCAGCGCTTCGACGAGGACGTCGGGCGCCCGGTGCTCGCGCAGCTCGCGAGTCAGTTCCCGCGAAGTCGCCGGAAACGCCTTGCGGCCCAGGATCCGGGCCAGTTCCAGCCGGACCGACTCCAATGACGTCGGCGCACGGCTCGGCGTCACCGGCCCGTGGGCGACCGGGGGGTCGTCCTCGGCGGTCGGCTCCGGGTCGTGCCACTCCTCACTGCGCGTGGGGTGCCCGGACCTGAGCAGACCCTGCAGTTCGTGCTTCATCTCCTCGTCCCGGTGGACGCTCAGCCGGTCGCTTCCTCGCTGCATGTCTCCCTCCAGACGTTCGGGGGCCCGCACCGCGTACCCGAACACCGCGGGGCGACACGGGTTCCGTCAGCCCGATCGCCGCCGCCGTACTGGTTTGCGCCATGCCCTGCGGGAGACCCGGACCGCACCCCCCACACCATCCTGGGGAAGGACACGTCATGGCGTTGCTCGCTGTGCTCATACCGCTGCTCATGCTCGGAGTGGTGCTGGTCCTGGGCCGCTACGAGGAGCTGCTGCTGCCACGGGAGGACGCCGACCGCGCTCAGTCGGCCGCCGTTCCGTCCACCGGCCCGGTGGTGGCCTCCTCACCCGCCCCGGCGGGAACCCCTGCTCCTTCACCCTGAGAACGCCCGCCCGTTCGGCCCGGCAGGCCGATCGAGCCGGTCGCGTACGGCAGTTCGTCCCGTAGAACCGAGTTCCTCTCCGGGTTTGCGGGTGGGGCCGGGGGGCAGGCGCCCCTCAGTGCTTCGGACAGGAGGCACGCCCGTGGAAGCGGCGTCACGCCTCGCCACCGAGGCCCCTGTCCCACAGCGGATGCGCTTCCACGGTGACCGTCCAGCCCCGAGCACACTCAAGGGAATTGGGACGCATCATGCCGACCCGAACCAACGCCAGGCAGCACTCCCACGACGACGCCCCCGACACCGCCGAGGCCTTCCGCAGGCTGAGCTCGATGCGCGTCGGCCCGGAGCGCGACGCACTCCGCGACGAGATCGTCGAGGCCTGGCTGCCCATGGCGGACCGCCTCGCCGGACGCTTCCGCAACCGTGGCGAGAACGTCGAGGACCTGCGCCAGGTCGCCGCCCTCGGCCTCGTCAAGGCCGTCAGCCGGTACGACCCCGAGCGCGGCAACGCCTTCGAGAGCTACGCCGTGCCCACCATCACCGGCGAGATCAAGCGGCACTTCAGGGACCACATGTGGACCCTGCACGTACCCCGCCGCGTCCAGGACCTGCGCAACCGCGTCCGGGTCGCCGGCCAGGAACTGTCCCAGACCGTGTCCGGCCGGCAGCCCACCGTGGCCGAACTCGCCGAGCACGCGAACATGAGCGAGGAGGACGTCCGGGCCGGTCTGGAGGCGCTGGAAAGCTTCACCGCGCTGTCCCTGGACGCGGAGCTGCCCGGCAGCGAGGACGGGTACTCCCTGAGCGACGCGCTCGGATCCACCGACCCGGCCCTGGACACGGTCGTCGACCGCGAGGCCGTCAAGGACCGGCTGGCCGCCCTGCCCGAGCGGGAACGGGCCATTCTCCACATGCGGTTCTTCGGGGACATGACGCAGAGCCGGATCGCCGAGGAGCTGGGGATCTCGCAGATGCACGTGTCCCGGCTGATCAGCCGGTGCTGCGGCCGGGTGCGGGAGCAGGTCATGCGGGACGTCGCCTAGCACCGTAGGAGTGACGCGGTCGTGTGGATGAGCGTCGTGGGGGTTGCGCGGTCGTGCGGATGAGCGCCGTAGGTGTTGCGTGGTCGTGCGGGTGCGGGTCCGTTGTGGCTTGGCGCGCCGTTCCCCGTGCCCCCGGGGAGTCGCGTGCGACGCGTTCCCGAGGCGCTGCGCTTCCCGCGCCCCCGGCGCGCTTCGATTCACTCGGTTGAGTGGCGCTGTCCCGCCAATGGGGCCGTGCCGCGCGCGACGCCATGGTGGCCTGGCTGTCATGGCAGAGGGGTTTGACCACCGAAGGAGTCCCCTCGATGCGCCGCAGCCTGTACGCACTGTCCGTCACCGTCCTCGCCGGCACGGCCCTGGTGGGTTTCGCGCCGGCCGAGTTCTCCGAACCGGCCGCCGAGGTCAGTCCCGCCACCGTCCGGCCCGGAGACACGCTCACCGTCTCGGTCAGCTGCGACCCGACCGGGGGACCGCCGCCCGACAGCATCGACGCCACCTCGCAGGCCTTCGACGAGGGCACGGTGCCCCTGCAACGGGTCACCGGCAACGACGACGAGGTGTCCGGCCCGGCCTACCGGGGGACGGCCCTCATCGCCCCCGCGGAGAACTTCGAGGGTGACCCGGACGCCACGGGGGAGGACTCGGCGTGGACCGTCGACGGCATCTGCCCGGCCGCCCCCGGCGGTGAGGGCAAGCCGTGGAGCGCGACGTTCACCGTGACCCACGGCTCCGGGCCCGACAAGCCGTCGCACACACCCACGCACCCACCCCCCCAC
>NZ_JAKEIO010000160.1 GCF_021474405.1 [Streptosporangium] indianense | reverse complement strand
AGGTGGAGGTGGGGGTGTGGGGGGAGTCCGAGCTGTGAGGCCCTGGTTCATGCAGTCCACAGTGGTCCCGATGTTCCCGTATCCGCATCTGCGCCGGTCTCGCGAGGCCGGTGATCTGGGCTGAGTCGGAAACGGTGAACTACTCGACTCGTCAGACCCGTTGACCTCCTCGTGGCACACCCTTACCTTTTCGGCGTTCGTAATGACAGATGACGTTCGAGATATCGGACGGCGTGGTGTGTTCCCCCCACCCATGAGAGGCAGGCCGCATGAGCCGCGACCCTGTTCTGCCCGACTCCCCCCGCCGCAGACTGCTGCTGAAGGGCGCCGCAGCCGCCGGCGCCCTGGCCGCCGTCCCCGCCCTCCCCGGTGTCGCCCAGGCGGCACCCACGGCGGACACCGCTGCCGAAGCGCCCGGCAAGAGCCTGAAGCCCGCCCCCGTCGTCAACCCGCTGGTCCGCAACCGCGCCGACCCGCACATCAACCGTCACACGGACGGCTTCTACTACTTCACCGCCACCGCCCCCGAGTACGACCGCATCATCCTGCGCCGTTCCCGCACCCTGAACGGACTCGGCACGGCCGACGAGTCCGTCATCTGGCGCGCCCACGCCACCGGCCCCATGGGCGCCCACATCTGGGCGCCCGAACTGCACCGCATCGGCGGCAAGTGGTACATCTACTTCGCCTCCGCACCCGCCGAGGACGTCTGGGCGATCCGCATCTGGGTGCTGGAGAACGCCCACCCCAACCCCTTCCGCGGCACCTGGGTGGAGCGGGGCCAGATCAAGACGGCGTGGGAAACCTTCTCCCTCGATGCCACCACCTTCAGCCACCGGGGCAAGCGCTACCTCGTCTGGGCCCAGCACGAGCCCGGCCTGGACAACAACACCGGCATCTTCCTGTCCGAGATGGCGAACCCGTGGACCCTGAAGGGCCCGCAGGTGCGGCTGTCCACCCCGGAGTACGACTGGGAGTGCATCGGCTTCAAGGTCAACGAGGGCCCGTACGTCCTCAAGCGCAACGGCCGCCTCTTCATGACGTACTCGGCCAGCGCCACCGACTTCCACTACTGCGTGGGCCTGCTGACCGCCGACGCCGACAGCCACCTCCTGGACCCGGTGAGCTGGACCAAGTCGCCGACCCCGGTCTTCACCAGCAACGACACGACCAAGCAGTACGGCCCCGGCCACAACTGCTTCACCGTCGCCGAGGACGGCCGCACCGACGTCCTCGTCTACCACGCCCGCCAGTACAAGGAGATCAACGGCGATCCCCTGAACGACCCCAACCGCCACACCCGTGTCCAGAAACTCGGCTGGAAGCCCGACGGCACCCCCGACTTCGGCATCCCGGTGGCCGACTCGGCAACGGCAGGGGCGTGACATGAGACGGGCCCACGCTGCCCTCCTCGCCCTGTGCCTCGCCCTGTTCGGCGCCCTCGCCACCGCCGGGGCCGCCCAGGCCGCGCCCCGGACCGTCGCCAACGGCACGCAGTTCACCGACACTTCGGGCAATCCCATCCACGCGCACGGCGGCGGAGTCCTCAAGGTCGGTTCCTCTTACTACTGGTTCGGCGAGCACCGCAACGCCGACAACACCTTCCGCTACGTCGACGCCTACCGCTCGACCGACCTGAAGAACTGGGAGTTCCGCAACCACGTCCTCACCGAGGCGAGCGACCCGGAACTCGCGACCGCCAACATCGAGCGGCCGAAGGTGATGTACAACGCTGCCACCGGCATGTTCGTGATGTGGATGCACAAGGAGAACGGCACCGACTACAGCGAGGCCCGCGCCGCCGTAGCCGTCTCCGACACCGTCGACGGGAACTACACCTGGAAGGGCAGCTTCCGCCCGCTCGGCCGGCACATGTCCCGGGACATCACGGTCTTCACCGACACCGACGGCGCCGGGTACATGATCTCCGCCGCCCGCGAGAACTACGACCTCCAGATCTACCGCCTCACCGCCGACCACACCGGCGTCGCGAGCCTCCTCGCCAACCCCTGGCCCGGAGGTCACCGCGAGGCCCCGGCCCTGTTCAAGCGCAACGGCGTGTACTTCATGCTGACCTCGGGCGCCACCGGCTGGAACCCGAACCAGCAGCAGTACGCGACGGCCACCAGCATCGCCGGACCCTGGTCGGCGATGAAGAACGTCGGTGACTCGACGGCGTACGGCTCGCAGACCGCGTTCGTCCTGCCCGTGCAGGGCACCCCGGGTACGTCGTACCTCTACCTCGGCGACCGCTGGGGCAACTCCTTCGGCGGCACCGTCGACGACTCGCGCTACGTGTGGCTGCCGCTGGCCTTCTCCGACGCGACCACCATGTCGATGTCCTGGTCGCCGGAGGTCACGGTCGACACGGCCGCCGGGACCGTCACCGGCACCGGCGCCACGTACAGCACGCTCATCGCCCGCCACTCCTCCAAGTGCGCTGACGTCACCAGCCAGTCGCTCTGGCCCGGGACCCAGATCAAGCAGTACGACTGCAACGGGGGCGCCAACCAGAAGTACTGGTTCAAGTCGGTCGGCAGCGGCTTCTACCAGCTCATGGTCAGGAACAGCAGCCTGTGCGTGCAGGAGAACGCGAGCACGATCACACAGGAGAACTGCGCTTCCTCCGCGACGGGCCAGCAGTGGTCACTGACCACCACCGGCTCGTATGTGCACGTGAAGTCCCGCGCGAGCGGCGGGTGCCTCGACGTGAACGGGGCGTCCACCGCCAACGGCGCCGCACTCATCACGTACACGTGCAACGGCGGCACCAACCAGCAGTGGAAGCTCGCTACTTGACCGGATCAGGCGTGCGAGACCGGCGTGCTCAAGGGACATGGCGTGTGCCGGGAGGAGCCGGGAGTGAGACGTTTCAGCATCGCCGTCGCCGCGGCGGTGGCCCTGGGGACCGCGCTGTCGTCCGCACCCGCCCACGCGGGCGGACGGCACGCGGCCCCGGCCCGGCCCGCCCGCCGGATCCTCCTGATCGGCGACTCCACCGTCTGCGCCAACTACGCCGATTCGGGGGAGAGTACGGTCACCTGTCCGGGGAACCCGCAGCTGTGGGCCACCGTACGGCCCCTGATCCGCCCCGGCGACCCGGTCCTGGTCCAGCTCGCCCACAACGACAAGACCACGGACGAGACCACCTACCGGGCCAACCTGGAAACCCTGGTGGAGGGTGTCCGGGAGCGGGGCGGACAGCCGGTCCTTGTCACTCCCTTCGTGCGTCGCTGGTTCACCACCGACGGCACGCTGAACAACGGAACGGCGCTCCTGGTCGACGGCCTCGGTGTCGACCACCCGGCCGTCATCCGCTCGGTCGCCGCGGCCCGGCGCGTCCCGCTGATCGACCTCACCGCGAAGACCAAGGCGCTGGTCGAATCCCTCGGCGTGGAAGGCTCCAAGGCGCTCTACCTCACCCACGAGGCACGGGACAACACGCACACGTCCGTGCGCGGGGCGACCGCCTACGCGGGCCTCGTCCGCGACGCACTCGTCCCCCGGCATCTGGTGCCCAAGGGCATCCTCCGGGTGGGATGAACCCCTGGGGCGCCCCGACCGGAACCGGGGCGCCTCAGGTCCGATCCGTTCCGACCGGCCTGAGCACGAAAGACACCCGATGCAGCTGCCCCCCGCCGACCGCACGACGTCCCCGATCACCGGTTACACCCGCGCCCACTGGGAGGCGGCGGCCGACTCCCTGCTCACCGCCGTCGAGCCGTACGCCACCGAGGACCGCGCGCTCTACCACCTGCCCGGCGACCGGGCCAGCTGGACGGGCCGCCTCTCCGACGGCCTGGAGGGCTACGCGCGCACCCTGCTGCTTGCCGCCTTCCGCCGCGACGAGAAAGCCCTGGAACGCTACGCGACCGGCCTCGCCGCAGGCGTCTCGGGCGTCTGGCCCCGCATCGAGGACCGCCACCAGTCCCTGGTGGAGGCGGCGTCCATCGCCCTGGCCCTGCGGCTCACCCGCGACCTGCTCTGGGACCGCCTGGACGAGGACGTACGCCATCGGACGGCCGCCTGGCTGTCCGACGCCCTCACGGCCGAACCCTGGCCCTGCAACTGGGAGCTGTTCCCGGTCACCGTGGGCGGCTTCCTGGCCGAGGTCGGCCACGAGCCGGAGGCTTCCCGCGCGGCGATCGACCGGGGCCTGGAACGCATCGAGCAGTGGTACGCCGGCGACGGCTGGTACACCGACGGCGACGGCCGGAAGTACGACTACTACAACGGCTGGGCGATGCACCTCTATCCGGTGCTGCACGCCTGGCTGGAGGGCGACGAGCGACTGCTGGCCCTGTACGGCGGCCGCCTCCACCGGCACCTCGGCGACTACGCCCGGCTGTTCGGCGGCGACGGCGCACCCATGCACCAGGGCCGCTCCCTGACGTACCGCTTCGCCACGACGGCCCCGCTGTGGCTCGGCGCGCTGATCGGCCGTACGCCCCTGCCGCCCGGCGAGACCCGGCGCCTGGCCTCCGGTGCGCTGAAGTACTTCCTGGACCGGGGCGCGGTGGACGACCGGGGCCTGCTCTCCCTCGGCTGGCACGGCTACGACGAGTCCGTCCTGCAGGGCTACTCCGGCCCGGCCTCCCCCTACTGGGCGAGCAAGGGCTTCCTCGGTCTGCTCCTGCCGCCCGACCACGAGGTCTGGACGGCACCGGAGGAACCGGCCCCCGCCGAACGCGCGGACTTCGTCACCCCCGTCGGACCTCCCAACTGGCTGCTCCAGTCGACCCGTTCCGACGGTGTGGTCCGCCTCCACAACCACGGCAGCGAGGACGTCCGCTACGACCCGTACTACACGCGGCTGGCGTATTCCACCGTGACGACACCCGCGGCCTCGTACGACAACAGCGTCCTGGTCGGCGGCGATCCGAGCCGCACCGGCATCGAACCGCTCGGCGTGGGCGAGGGCTGGGCGGCGTCCCGGCACGACGCGGGCGGGGGAGCGCGGGTGACGAGTGTGGTGCTGGCGCGCGGGGCGGTGGAAGTGCGGGCGCATCTGGTCTCGGGGACGGAGCAGGGCACGGAGGTGCGCGTGACCGGCTGGGCCGCGCCGGAGGGTGCCCGGGCGGAACTGCTGCCCGCGCTCGGCCTCGACGACGACCTCACGGGCGTCACCGCGGGGGACTCCACCCTCTTCGTGGCCCTGGCCAGGCTCACCGCCGAGGCGGATCCGGTTCCGCTGACGGAGACGGTCTCGGTGACCGCTTCCGGGGAGGGGGAGCTGCGGGTGTGCTGGAGCGAGGGGCCTGAGGTGCGGGTCCGGCTGGACGCGTCGGGCGTGCACGTCGACTGAGGTATCCGCCGCGAGCCCGAACGAGTCGGCTGGGGCGGTCGCACTTCGGCCGACGCCGAAGCGAGTCGGGCCTAGCGAGGCGGGATGACCGCAGGTCCGCAGCCGCTGCCTTCGCCTTCGCCTTCGTTTTCGCGGTCCCGGCGGTGCCGCCACCGCCTTCGCCGCTCTTCACCACGGAGAGGAGCCCCTGCTCCTGCCCAACGCCTGGGACCACGCCTCCGCCCGGGCCCTCGCGGGGCAGGGCTTCCGGGCGGTCGGTACGACGAGCCTTGGCGTCGCCGCGGCGGCCGGTCTGCCCGACGGGGCGGCGGCGACCCGTGAGGAGACGCTGCGGCCGGCCAGGACCCTCGGGTCCGAGCCGTTCCTGTTGTCCGTCGACGCGGAGGGCGGATTCAGCGACGACCCGGACGAAGTGGGTGAGTTCGCACGTGAGTTGTGCGCGATCTGGCCGAGGGCGCCCCGGGTGACGGGTGCCATGGTCCAGGGGCCGGCGCCGAGGGAGTAGCGCTCGGCCATGACACCGGCGGCGTCATGGGGCGGGGTGTGTTCCGTCATCGGAAGTTCCTTCCTCTCCGGGCCAGTTCAACAGAAGCGCGTGCAGGGCGTCGATCGCTCTGTCCCAGGAGACCTGGACGTCCCGGGGCGCGCCGAAGGCACCGGTGGACTCCAGGGCGCAGTAGCCGTGGAAGGTGCTGCGCAGCAGGCGCACGGCGTCGGTGAGGTCGGGTTCTTCCAGGCCGTAGGCGCCGAGCATGCCGTAGGTGACGTCGGCCGTGCGGCGCATCGCGGGGGAGTCGGTGAGGAGTTCCTGGTCGATGCGGATCTGGGTCGCCGCGTACCGGCCGGGGTGTTCCAGGGCGTAGGCGCGGTAGGCGGAGGCGAAGGCGCCGAGCGTGTCCCTGCCGGCTTCCCGCCCCTCGACGGCTTCCGCGATCCGGTCGATCATCTCGCCACCGCAGAGCAGGGCCATACGGGTCCGCAGGTCCCTGAGGCCCCTGAGGTGCGTGTACAAACTGGCGTCCTTCACCCCGAAGCGACGGGCCAGGGCGGAGAGCGTGACGCCTTCGAAGCCGACCTCGTCGGCAAGCTCGACGGCGGCCACGACAAGACGCTCGGGGGTGAGACCGGCTCTGGGCATGGGAGTTCGGGTTACCTCTCGAAGAGAGCCGGGCGGGAGGCGAGGTCCCCCGCACGACCGGGTGATCGTAGCCGCCGGTGCGCGCACGGCGGTGTCGTATCCCGTCGGTCACGTCAGCCCCCCGGCGACCGCCCGGCCCGTCTCGGAGGCCGTCAGGCAGCGCAGCAGGCTGTGGGGGTTTCAGGCCGTCGTCGAGGGACTCGTCGACCACCGCGCCGAAGGTGACGTCGGAGACGGCGTGCTTGGCGACCCCCCGTCGGGGGTTGACCAGGGAGCGGACGGCGCCCCGCGGACCCGGGGCGGCGGACGGTGGTGTGGAAGGTACGGGACAGCCCGCGGACCTCGATGGCGACACTCGACTGACCCACCGGCTTCCTTGCGGTGAACACAGCGGCGGCCGGTCGGCTGGGGGCCGACCGGCCGCGGATGAAACTCCGCCAGTGTCGGAATGTCGATCAATCGGCCAATCGATTGATCAGTGCCCTACCTGGTGGTCGAGAACACGAACGAGAACTCCGCCGGCTCCGCCTTCAGGAAGTACTGCGGGAGCGGACCCGGACCGCAGGACTGCGAGCCGATGCCGTGCAGCCCGTGGTCGAGGTTGACCCACACCGTGTCGCCGGCCGTGAGGTCGGTGCGGTGCCGGGCGGCGTCGAGCTGCTCGGTCGTCCAGCGCCGTGCCGTGAACCAGAATTCCGGCTCACCCTCGACCCGGAGACCGCCGAGCTCCACCCAGCGCACGTCGGCCCGGGCACCGTTCTCCTGCGGACGGACGTACGGCGTCTGCAGCCCGTCCACCGTCGACCGCCAGCGGCCCACCATGGACGCCGTCGCGGTGTCCGGGTACGCCTCGCCGGGACCGCCGCCGAACCACTCCACCACGTCGGCCTGCGGCAGCCCGAAGCGCACGCCGAGCCGGGGCAGCGGCACCGTCCAGTCGCCCTCCGGCGTCACCGACACGCGCAGCCGCAGCCGCTCGCCGTCGGACGTCCAGCGGTACACCGTGTCCAGGCCCGCCTCACGGGCGGCGGGCGCCACCCGGGTGTGGACCGTCAGCGCGTCGTCGCCGGCCTCGACCGAGACCAGACGGTGCCGCATCCGGTGCAGGCCCAGCGTGCGCCACAGCACCCCGAAGCGGGTGTCGGTCTGCCATTCGGCGCCGTCGTCGTTGTCGGTCGTCGCCCGCCACACGTCCAGCCGCGGCGTCGCGCCGACCTCCACCCCGCCGATCGACAGCAGCGCACCGGTGCGGGCGTCGAACCGGGCCGGGCCGAGCGTGATCCGGTTCCCCTCCGGCACGGGCCGGTCGGTCGCCGGGAACGACGGCAACGGCCGCGCCCCCACCGCGAACTGGCCCCAGGCCACCACGTGGCCCTTCGCGGCCCAGGACGTGTCGTCCGCGAGCAGGGCCCGCACCGTCCACTGCCGTTCGCCGCCCCGCCCGTCCGCGGGCGGCTCGGGCAGCTTGACCTCGGCGCTCTCGCCCGGCGCGAGCGCCGGTACCGCGAGCGAACCCGACTCGACGGTCTCGCCGTCCACCTGGCACGACCACTCGAAGGCCAGCGCCGACAGATCGGCGAAGTCCTGCTTGTTGGTGACGTGCACGGTGCCGTCGGCACCGTCGCCCTCGATCCGGACCGGCTCGATGACCTTCTTGTATTCGATCAGCCCCGGCGACGGCGTCCGGTCCGGGAAGACCAGCCCGTCGCACACGAAGTTGCCGTCGTGCAGCTCCTCGCCGAAGTCACCGCCGTAGGCGTAGCCCAGCTCGGCGTGCCGGACGCCGTGGTCGATCCACTCCCAGACGAAACCGCCCTGGAGTCTGTCGTACGTCTCGAACAGCTCCTGATAGTCGGCGAGGCCGCCCGGGCCGTTGCCCATGGCGTGCGCGTACTCGCACTGGATGAACGGCAGCTCGCGGCGCTTGCGGGTGCCGCCGTCGAGCTGCCGGCCGATCTTCTCGACCTCGTCGTGGAAGGCGTACATCCGCGAGTACACGTCGGTGTCGCGGCAGTTCCAGTCGCCCTCGTAGTGCACCAGCCGCTCGGGGTCGCGGCCGTGGATCCACTCGGCCATGGCGGTCAGGCCGCGTCCGGTGCCGGCCTCGTTGCCCAGCGACCAGAACACGATCGACGGGTGGTTCTTGTCCCGCTCCACCATGCGCGCGGCGCGGTCCAGCAGGGCCGGGGTCCAGCGGTCGTCGTCGACCGGGTTGTCCCGCCAGTCCTGCTCGGTGAAGCCGTGGGTCTCCAGGTCGCACTCGTCGATGACCCACAGGCCGTACTCGTCGCACAGGTCCAGGAAGGCCGGGTGCGGCGGGTAGTGCGAGGTGCGCACGGCGTTGAGGTTGTGCCGCTTCATCAGCAGCACGTCCTCGCGCATGGTCTCCAGGTCCAGGGCACGGCCCTTCTCGGGGTGCCACTCGTGCCGGTTGACGCCCCTGAACAGGATCGCCTTGCCGTTGACCTTGATCAGCCCGTCCTCGAGGGCGACCGTGCGGAAACCGATCCGCAGCGGCACCCGCTCCCCGTCCGTGGCCAGCACCCCGTCGTACAGTCTCGGCGTCTCCGCGGTCCACGGTTCGACGGCTACCGTGACCGGCTCACCGGTCGCGACATCGATGTCCAGGGCGGGTACGGTCACCCGCCCGGCGACGTCGGAGTCGACGCGCAGGGTGCCCTCGCCGGTGGTGTGGTCGTAGGAGGCGTGCACGAAGAAGTCGCCGACGCCGCCCGCCGGGCGGTGCAGCAGCGTCACGTCACGGAAGATGCCCGGCAGCCACCACTGGTCCTGGTCCTCCAGGTACGACCCGGCCGACCACTGGTGCACCCGCACCGCCAGCACGTTGCGGCCCGGCTTCAGCAGCTCGCCGACCGCGAACTCGTGCGCGAGGCGGGAGCCCTTGAACTCGCCGAGCTCCGTGCCGTTCAGCCAGACCCGGGCGCAGGACTCGACGCCGTCGAAGCGCAGCACCGCCCCGCCGTCCGACGGCCAGTCGGACGGCAGGTCGAAGACGCGCAGGTGGTCACCGGTCGGGTTCTCCGTCGGGACGTAGGGCGGGTCCACCGGGAAGGGATAGAGGTGGCTGGTGTAGATCGGGGAGCCGAACGCCCCGTCGCCCTGAAGGACCCAGTGCCCGGGGACCGTGACCTCGGCCCAGGTCCCGGCGTCGTGGCCCTCTTCGGCGAACGAGTCGTCCTCGGCGCCGGCGGTGGCCGAGAGCCGGAAGCGCCAGCGGCCGTTCAGCGACAGGGACCGCGCGTCCGAGGACGCGTACCAGGCGCGGGGCGGCAGGACACCGCTGCCCGGCGAGACGTCCTCGACGTAGTCGACGGATGGGGTCGTGCGCAATGACATCGGTCTCCTAGCTCAGCCCTTGATGCCGGTCTGTGCGATCCCCTGCACCAGCCAGCGCTGGAGGAAGAGGAAGACGAGGACCAGGGGCAGGATCGAGATGGCGGTGGCCATGAAGATCAGGTGGTAGTTGACGGTCTGGTTCGTCATGTACGACGACAGCGCCACCTGGACTGTCCAGGCACTCGGATCCTGTCCGATGACCAGGGGCCAGAGGAAGGCGTTCCAGCCGTTGATGAAGGTGATCGTGGCGATGGCCGCGAAGAAGTTCAGCGAGTTGGGTACGACGATCCGCCAGTACGCGCCCCAGTAGCCGAGCCCGTCCACCCGCGCCGCCTCCTCGAGCTCCTTCGGGAACCCCAGGAAGTACTGCCGGAACAGGAAGCAGGTGAAACCACTGAAGAGGCCCGGGATGATCAGCCCCCGGTAACTGTCGACCCATCCGAGGGACGAGACCAGCACGAAGCTCGGCACGAAGGTGACCGCCGTGGGAACCATGAGGGTCACCAGGACGGCGTAGAACACCGTGTTGGCGTGCTTGTACGGGATGCGGGCGAGGCCGTATCCGGCCATCGAGCAGACCAGCAGGATTCCGGCCGTGTGGAGGACCGCGACGACCACGGAGTTCCACAGGGACTGCGCGAAGTCGACGGTGACGTCGTCGAACGGCTCGGTGATGTTGCCCCACTGGATGGACGTGGGGAACCACTTCCACGTCTCGCCCGTGATCTCCGGGTCCGTCATCAGCGCGTTGCGGACGATCAGATAGAAGGGGATCAGGAAGAGGAGGGCGGCGACACCGGTCGCGATGTACAGACCGGTGCTGCCCATGACGCCGCCGCGCCTGGCCTTGGCCGGTTTCGTCGCCTTGGTGATGCCGGGTGCCGTGGTGGTCACTTGGACTCCTCACCCCTTCCGAAGCCCATGATCTTGCCCTGGAGCAGGGTGACGACGCAGATGAGCAGGGTCAGCACGACCGCGCCCGCGCTGCCGGCGCCGTAGTTCTGGTTCTGGCCGAGGGCCATCTTGTAGAGCTCGACCAGCGGGGGCTGGCCCCACGTGGCCTTGCCCAGCAGGTTGAAGAACTCGTCGAAGGCCTGGTACGCGGCGACCAGCAGGAGCAGGATCACCGCGGTGGAGGTGGCCCTGAGCTGGGGCAGGGTGATGTGCCGGAAGGTCTGCCAGCCCGGCTTGGCGCCGTCGATGGAGGCGGCCTCGTACAGCTCCCGCGGGATGTTCTGCAGCGCCGCGATGAAAAGGATCATGTAGAAGCCCGATTGGAGCCAGAGTCGGACGGTCACGATGACCAGCCAGTACCAGGGCGGGTCGGGGTTGGCCAGCCAGGCGATGTTGTCGACGCCGAACCAGCCGAGGACGGTGTTGGCCAGACCGAAGCGCACGCCGTTGAAGAGGGACATCTTCCAGATCAGCGCGGCGGCGACATAGCTGACCGCGGTCGGCAGGAAGAACACCGACCGGAAGAACGCCCGCATGAACCGCAGCCGGTTGACCAGCAGCGCAAGACCCAGCGAGAGGGCCCAGGTGGCGGGCACGATGAACGCGGCGAACACAGTGAACGTGACCAGTGAGTTCCGGAAGTTCGCGTCCGTCAGGATCTGCTGGTAGTTGTCGAAGCCGACGAACTCGCTCGGCGTCACGGTGAAGCGCGCCTCGAAGAAGCTGAGCCAGATGCTCCAGCCGATCGGCACGAAGACGAAGATGATCAGGCCGATCAGGAACGGCCCGGTGAACAGCCAGAAGTTGAAGGTGCTGCTCGCCCTCAGGCTCCGCCGCGGCCGAGGCCGGGAGACCTTGGCCGGGGCGGGCTGGGCGACCCCGCGCGTGGTGGTGGTCGACATGTCGAGATCCGTCCGGTGGTCTATCCGAAGAGCTTCTTGAGTTCGGCGTCGACCTTCTTCTCACAGGCGTCGAGCTGGGCCTTCGGGTCACCGTCCTTGCGGACGGTGTTGGCGATCACGTCCCAGAACGCGGCGATCATGGCCTGGGTCCAGCCGATGTTGTCGAAGTGACCGAACTCGTTGAAGAGCTTGACGCCCTCGGCCGGCAGACCGGACTTCAGCTTGGTGGCGGACTGGGCGAGCGAGGTGCGCGGCGGGATGTGGAAGCCGTAGGAGGTGGCGAAGTCCTCCTGGTACTTCTTCTGGTCGATCCACAGCCACTTGACGTATTCCTTGGCCGCCTCGACGTTCTTGCTCTTGGCGTTGACGAACATCGACCAGCCGCCGTTGTAGACCGACTGCTTGCCGGCCGAACCGACCTTCGGGAAGGGGAAGATGCCGATGTCGTCGCCGAGCGCCTTCTGCATGGCGGGCATGGCCCACATGCCGCACCACTGGATCGCGGTCAGGCCCTGGATGAGGGCCGACGGGTCCCACGAGTCGGCGGGGGCGTCGAGCAGCAGGTTGCCACTGGTGAAGAGGCCACGCAGCTGCTTGAGGCCGTCGGCGACGGCGTCGGTGTTGAAGGCGGGCTTGTTGTCCGCGGTGAGGGTGTCGGCGCCGGCCGACCAGATCAGCGGGCGGTCGATCGAGGTCAGGTCGTTGCCGAGGAAGATGCCCTTGACCTTGCTGGTGGTCAGCTTGTCGGCGGCCTCGATCAGCTCTTCCAGCGTGGTCGGCACCTCGACTCCGGCCTTCTTGAACAGCGAGGGCCGGTAGAAGAGGAACTGCGGGTCGTCGATCATCCGGACGCCGTATATCTTGCCGTCGACCGTGTGCGACGTGATGTCGGCCTGGTTGAAGTCGTCCTTGACCGGCTCGATGATGTCGGTCAGATCGGCCACCTGACCGCTCTTGACGAGCTGGATCTGCGGGTGGAACTCGAAGACGTCGGGCGCGTTCTTGGTGAGCAGCGCGGCGAAGAGCTTCTGTTCGTAGTTGTTGCCGGTGATCCACTGCGTGGTGACGCCGGCGTCCTTGTACGCCTTCGCGTACCGCTTGAGCGCCTGTTCGACACCGGCCTCGCCGTAAGCGTGGAAGTACTGGACGAGGCCGTCGCCGGACCCCCCGCCGCTGCGTCCGGTGTTGCTGCCGCACGCGGCGAGTCCGCCGGCGGCGGCCAGACCCATCGCGGCCCGCAGTACGTTCCGGCGGTCCCAGTTCATGTTGCTCGATGCCGACATGCTGACGTCCTTGTCTCGAGTACGGCTGCGGCTCTGCGGCTCACTGCCTGATGGCCCACGGCCCGTGGGCGCGCGCCAGGTGGCTCAAAGAGAGGTGCGGTGCGGGACGCTAGAGCTTCGGCTAAGGCTTCGGCAAGGGGTTGGACGAAGTCTGTACGAAGCGTTGTGCGCGGTTCGCGATTTCGAACACGCGGGCGGAGTGGAGGAGTTGGTTCCCGCTACGAGGGCGGGGTGGTGGTACGGCTCCTCACGGGAGTCGTGCGTTTGCCGTTCTTCTGCCCGACGGTCTGCAGCGCGCCTTCGAGCGCGAACGTCGCCGCGCCGAGGCACACCGGGTCGGTGGGGATCGGGGAGAGCACGACCTGCGTGGCGGCCAGCGGCCGTGGCAGCGCGTGCCGGGTCACGGCCTCGCGCACCGCGTGCAGCAGCGGCTCGCCCAGGGCGCGGGCGACCCAGCTGCTCAGCACGACGATCTCGGGGTTGAACAGGTTGACCAGGTCCGCGACGCCGGCGCCCAGATAGCGGGCGGTCTCGTGGACGACCCGGCGCGCCACGGGATCGTCCGCCGCGACCCCGCGGGCCAGGGCGTCGATGGTCGCGGTCTGGTCCTCGGCGTGCAGCAGCGCGCTGCCGGGGTCGAGTTCGCGCAGGTTCAGCATGATGCCGCGCGCGCCGACGTACGTCTCCACGCATCCGTGGTTGCCGCAGCGGCACGGGCGCCCGTCCAGCACCATCGTGGTGTGGCCCCATTCGCCGGCGCTGTTGCTGACCCCCCGGTGCAGTCCGCCGCCCAGGACGAGGCCGGCGCCCACGCCGGTGCCCAGGTTGACCACCACCGCGTTCCCGCGTCCGCGCGCGGCCCCGAACCACAGCTCGGCGACCGCGCTGGCGCGCAGCGGGTTGTCCAGGTACAGCGGATAGGCGATGTGCTCGGTGAGCAGGTCCAGGAGCGGTACGTCGTGCCAGTCCCAGTTCGGCGCGTACTCGGAGATGCCGGTCGCGCGGTCGACCTGCCCCGGCACGCTCACCCCGACACCCAGCACCCGGGCGCCCTCGATGCCGGCCTGGGTGACGACCGAGCCGACGGCTGCGGCCACATGGCCGACCACGTGCTCGGGCAGGCTCTCACCGGGCCGGACTTCCTCCTCGGCGCGGGCCAGCACGTTCAGTCCGAGGTCGAACAGCTCTACGTGGACGTACGTCTCGGCGATGTCGACGCCGATCAGCGCGCCGCCGGAGGTGTTGACCGCGACCAGGCCCCGGGGACGGCCGCCGGCCGAGTCCTCGAAGCCGACCTCGGTGATCATGCGCAGGTCGAGCAGCTCGCCGACGAGGGTGGCGACCGTCGCGAGGCTGAGGCCGGTGGCCGCTGCCAGCTCCTGCCGGGAGGTGGGTGACTCCGCGATGATCTGGCGCAGGACCTCGTAGCGGTTCGCGGTGCGGATGTCACGTGAGGTGCGCTTCACCGGGGTGCCCCATTCCTTCCCAGACCGGCCGGGCCGGGGCGAGTCGGCACCGGCGCGGCGCAAGGCTATGGGCTGCCGGGACTTTCGACAAGGGGTTTGGAAAGGGGCTGTATAAAGTGCGCGCCTGGTGAGGGCGGCGGTGGCCGGTCATGGCTCGCCCATCATGCCTCAGTGCGGGGCCGACGGCCCCCGGGGTGTCAGTCCCACTCTGCGGCGGCGGGAGCACGGGCGGGACGGGTCGGCGCCTCGCCCGGGCGGCTCGCGTCGGCGACCGCGGCGGACAGCTGCCGCCGCACCTGCTCCGGCAGTGTCGAGCCGCCTACGGTGCCCACCAGGTCCCGGGCCAGGTCGTGCAGTTTGGTGTTGGTGTTCTGCGAGGTCCTGACCAGCACGCTCCAGGCCGCCTCGGGGGTCAGGCCGAAGGAGGCCATCAGGATCCCGCGGGCCAGGTCGATGGTGGGCCGGGTCTGCATGGCGCGGCGCAGCTGGGCGACTTCGGCCCGCAGATCCTGGCCGTCCTCCCGGGGCGGGGCCGTGCCGGACGGGGC
>NZ_JAKEIO010000159.1 GCF_021474405.1 [Streptosporangium] indianense | reverse complement strand
GTGACGGGGGTGGCGGCAAGGCCCGTGAGTAACGGGGAGGGGGCCCTCCCGCGCGTGGGTGCGCGCTGCTCCTCGAACGTCATGACACCGGCTCCTTCAGCACACGGTCCGCCGGCACCTCGGCCGTGACGGTGACCGCTGCCGGGTCCAGGTCGCCCGGCGTCGGCATCACACTGCCGGGCAGCTGGACGGCCGCCGCGCCGTGCGCGACCGCGGAGGCCAGGGCCTCGGGGCCGTTGCCGCCGGCGATCAGGAAACCGGCGAGGGAGGAGTCACCGGCGCCCACGTTGCTGCGGACCGCGACCACCCGCGCGCTGCCGAACCAGGCGCCCTCGTGGGAGACGAACAGCTGCCCGTCGGCGCCGAGGCTGGCGAGGACGGCCCGGGCTCCCATCTCGCGCAGTTCCTCGGCGGCCTTCACGGCGTCACCGACGGTGGCGAGGGGACGGCCCACGGCCTCGGAGAGCTCCTCGGCGTTGGGCTTGACCACGTCGGGCCGCTCGCGCAGGGCCGCGAGCAGCGCGGGCCCGGAGGTGTCCAGGGCGATCCGTGCCCCGGCGGCGTGCGCGCGGGCGACCAGCTCGGCGTACCAGGAGGGGGCGAGTCCGCGCGGGAGGCTGCCGCAGCAGGCGATCCAGGCGGCGTCGCGGGACTGCTGCCGCACGGTCTCCAGCAGCAGTTCGCGCTCGGCGCCGGACAGTTCGGGGCCGGGTGCGTTGATCTTCGTCAGGACGCCGTCCGCCTCGGCCAGTGCGATGTTGGAGCGGGTGGCCCCGGCGACCGGGACGGGCGCGACCTCGATGCCCTGCTGGTCGAGCAGATCGGCGACGAGTGCGCCGGGGGCGCCGCCCAGGGGCAGGACCGCCACCGTGCGCTGTCCGGCCGCGGCGACGGCGCGCGAGACGTTCACTCCCTTGCCGCCCGGGTCCATCCGCTCGCCGGTGGCGCGGATGACCTCGCCGCGGTCGAGGGACGGCACCTCGTAGGTGCGGTCCAGGGACGGGTTGGGGGTGACGGTGAGGATCATGCGCGCACTACTTCCGTGCCGCCGCGCTCGATCGCGACGGCGTCTTCGGGGCTCAGCCCGCTGTCGGTGATCAGCAGGTCCACATCGCTCAGGTCGCCGAAGCGGGCGAAGTGCTCCTGGCCGTGCTTGGAGGAGTCGGCGAGCAGCACCACCCGGCGGGCGGCGGCCACGGCCGCCCGCTTCACGGCGGCCTCGGCGAGGTCGGGGGTGGTCAGGCCGTGTTCCGCGGAGAAGCCGTTGGCGGCCACGAACACCACGTCGGCGCGGATCTCGCCGTACGCCCGCAGCGCCCAGGCGTCCACGGCGGCGCGCGTGCGGTGCCGTACGCGCCCCCCGATGAGGTGGAGCTGGATGCCGGGGTGGTCGGCGAGGCGGGCCGCGATGGGCAGGCTGTGCGTGACGACGGTGAGGGAGGCCTCCAGGGGGAGGGCGGCGGCCATCCGGGCGACCGTCGTCCCGGCGTCGAGGATCACCGTGCCCTCGGTCGGCAGTTCCGCGAGGGCCGCCTTGGCGATGCCGTCCTTCTCGTCGGCGGCGGTCGTCTCGCGCTCGGCGAGGTCCGGCTCGAAGTCGAGGCGCCCCGCCGGGATGGCCCCGCCGTGCACCCGGCGGACCAGACCGGCGCGGTCGAGGGCCTTCAGATCCCGGCGGATCGTCTCCGCCGTCACCTGGAACTCCTCGGCCAGCGACACGACATCCACTCGGCCGCCATCACGGGCGAGCCGGAGGATCTCCTGCTGCCGCTCCGGTGCGTACATGTCCGTTCGCCTCCGCCTCATGCCCGAACGTGTGGTTTCAGCGGGAGGCTACGCCGAGATTTCCGCAAAGTAAACAGGTTCGGACCCAATCGGGCATGAGCGGAAAGCGGAAGCGGAGGGTGTGGGGAGCGGGACGCCCTGAGCGCGGAACACGCGCAACGCCCTGAGCGCGGAAACGCGAACGGGCCCGGCACCGAGGTGCCGGGCCCGTCCTGTGCGCTCAGACCAGCGCCGGTTCCTTCTCCCCCACCGGCTCCTGTCCGCCTTCCACATGCTGCGCGGGCCGCTTCGGCAGCGCGAACATCAGCAGGAAGATGGTGCCCATCACCGCGGCGACCCAGCCGAGCGCGTTCTGGAAGGCGTCCGCGAAGGCCGGACCGATCTGCTCGGGCCGCAGGTGGTCGGAGATCGAACCGAAGAACACCACCGACACCAGCCCGAGGCCCAGCGCGTTGCCCATCTGCTGCACCGTGTTGATCAGGCCCGACGCCGAACCGGCGTGCTCACGCGGCACCTCCGAGAGGATCGCGTCGGTCAGCGGCGCGACGATCAGACCCATGCCCACGCCCATGACGACGAGCGGGAGCGCCATCTGCCAGGGAGCTATGTCCAGGCCGTAG
This sequence comes from [Streptosporangium] indianense, assembly GCF_021474405.1. Taxonomy (GTDB): domain Bacteria; phylum Actinomycetota; class Actinomycetes; order Streptomycetales; family Streptomycetaceae; genus Streptomyces; species Streptomyces indiaensis. Next base: position 12,871 of record NZ_JAKEIO010000159.1, on the reverse strand, counting down.
TGCCCGGACTCCCAGATGTAGAGCAGCACCCCGGCCGCCATCACCAGCGCACCCGCCTGGAGCACCTTGCGTCCGAAGCGCGGGACCAGCTTCTGCACCGACATCCCGGCCGCCACCGACACGGCGATCGAGAACGGCACCCCGGTCAGCCCCGCCTTCAGCGGGCTCCAGCCCAGCCCGATCTGCATGTACAGCGTCCACACCAGGAAGAACACACCGAGTGCGACACCGAAGACGGTCTGCACGGCGATCCCGGCCGCGAAGCTCTTGACCCTGAACAGGGACAGCTCGACGAGCGGGGAGCCGTCCCGCGCGGTCTTGCGCCTCTCGTAGGCCACCAGCGCCGCGAGGACGACGAGCGAGCCGGCCATCGAGACGTAGCCCCACACCGGCCAGCCCAGCTCACGGCCGCGGGTCAGCGGATAGATCAGCATCAGCAGACCCAGCGTCACCAGCGCGACGCCCACCAGGTCCAGCTTCAGGGCGCGCGGCGCCTTGGACTCGGTGATGAAGCGGCTGCCGAGGATCAGACCGGCGACACCGACGGGCAGGTTGATCAGGAAGATCGACCGCCACTCCCAGCCGAACAGGTTCCACTCGGTCAGCAGCGCGCCGAGCAGCGGACCGGACACGGCCCCGAGGCCGACGACCGCGCCGAACAGCCCGAACACCTTGCCCCGCTCGTGCGCCGGGAAGGTCGCGTGCACGATCGACAGCACCTGCGGCACCATCAGCGCCGCCATGCCGCCCTGGAGGAACCGCGAGGCGACCAGCATCTCCGGGTTCACCGCGAGCCCGCACAGCGCGGAGGCGACCGTGAACCCGCCGATGCCGACGAGGAAGATCCGCTTGCGCCCGTGGATGTCGCCGAGCCGCCCGCCGGTGATGAGACCGGCGGCGAAGGCGAGGGCGTATCCGGCGGTGATCCACTGGATCTGGCTGAAGGACGCGCCCGCCTCGCGCTGGATCGACGGGATGGCGATGTTGACGATGGTCACGTCGACGAGGTCCATGAAGGCCGCGGTCATCACGATCGCGAGGGCGAACCAGCGCCGGCGGTCGGTCCCGCCGCCCGCCGTGCCGAGGGTGGTGTCGGTGGAGTTCATGCGTCGAAGTTAGACCCCCACTAGGTCAGATCGTGTCCTAGTGGTGCGGCATCCTCGTCGGTATGACCACGGATACTCCGGCCCGGCTGCTGACGCTCCTCTCCCTCCTCCAGACGCCCCGCGAATGGCCCGGCGGCGAGCTCTCCGAGCGGCTCGGGGTGTCCCGTCGCACGGTGCGGCGGGACATCGACCGGCTGCGCGAGCTCGGCTACCCCGTGCAGGCGACCAAGGGCGCCGACGGCGGCTACCGGCTGGTCGCGGGCAAGGCCATGCCGCCGCTGGTGCTCGACGACGAGGAGGCCGTTGCCATCGCGGTGGGGCTGCGCGCCGGGGCGGGGCACGCGGTGGAGGGCCTGGACGAGGCCTCGGTGCGGGCGCTGGCCAAGCTGGAGCAGGTCCTGCCGGGCCGGCTGCGCCACCGCGTGACCACCCTCCAGGCCGCGACCACGCCGCTGACCAGTGGTGACGGTCCGAGCATCGCGCCCGAGACCCTGACCGTCATGGCCTCGACGGTGGCCGGTCACGAGCGGCTGCGGTTCGCCTACCGGGCCGCCGACGGCACCGGGTCACGGCGTCTGACGGAGCCCTACCGGCTGGTGTCCACGGGCCGCCGCTGGTACCTGGTGGCGTATGACATCGACCGGGACGACTGGCGCACGTTCCGCGTCGACCGGGTCAGCGAGCCGTTCGCGACCGGGGCGAGGTTCGTACCGCGCGAACTGCCGACGGGGAACGCGGCGGAGTTCCTGCGGCGTTCGATGCAACGTCAGCACCAGTCCTACGAGTTCGAGGTCACGTTCGCCGCACCGGCCGACTTCATCGCCGCCCGGGTGCCCGGCTGGCTGGGCACACCCGAGCCGTTGGACGAGGGCCGTTGCCGGCTGCGGGGGTCCGCCGGGGACGCCGTGCAGTGGGTGGCGTTCCGGCTCGCGATGCTGGAGTGCGACTTCGTGGTGCACCGGCCGGAAGAACTCGTGACGGCGGTCCGGGAATTGGGGGCCCGGTTGAGCAGGGCGGCCGGGGCACCGGATGCGGACGGGGTGTGAGCCGTCGCGTCACCTTCCCTCGGGGCCGCCGCGCACCGTCCGCCGGGACCGTCGCACCATCGTCCCCCCAGGGCCCTCGCGTCACCGCCCCCAGGGGAAGTCCCGCAGGGCCGCGAGATTGCGCAGGGCGAGTTCCGCCGGGCCGTCCGGCCCGTCGACGGGCCCGTCCCCCGCGGCCCAGGCCTCCAGGGCGGCCCGTACGGCGGCGCTGGCCACGGCGGCGGCGAAGCGCAGCTCGGGGGTGAGCGCGGGCGGCTCCCCGGCCACGGCAACGTTGTCGTCACCGCCCGGAGCCACGACCACTGCCCCGCCTACTGCCCCACCGTCTGCCTCGAACACCGCCGTGGTCACCGCCGGCGCTCCCGCACGTGCCACCCGTTCCGCCAGCACCTCCCCCAGACGCCGCTCGGACGCCCGGCACACCTCCGCCCACACCCGGCACAGGGACGGGGTCGCCTCGGCCAGGCGCAGGAGCGTGCGCACCCACTCCCAGGAGGACGCCGAGACGGAGAAACCCGGGGTGAGGGTGTGCCGCACCCCTTCCTCCAGTGCCCGCAGCACACCGGCGTCGGAGGGAGCGGCCCGCACCGCCTCCACCCAGCGCTCGGCGCCGGTCGCGTAGAGCGGGGCGACGGCCTCCTCCTTGGTGGCGAAGTACCGGTAGAAGGTGCGCGGGGCGATACCGGCGGCCTGGGCGATGTCCTCCGCGCGGGTGGCGCGCAGACCGTGCCGTACGAAGAGACCGGCTGCCGCCCGGGCGATCTCCCTACGTGTTTCTGCCTTCCGCCGCTCGGTCAGCGAGGTCGGACGCGGGGGCGGGGTGGTGCTGCTCACGCCCGGCAGGCTATGCCCATGTGACACAATCTGCCATCTGGCGGGCCACCCCGTGGTTCAGGTACGGGGTGGCCCGCTTTCCAGACAGAACGAGAGCCGGGCCCCGGCGTCCGGGGGGAAGGACGCCGAAGCCCGGCCTCGGGGAAAGTCCCGGCCGCCGGGGGGAGTGCGACGGGACGTGGCTTGTCGGGGGCCCAGGGGGTGTGGCCCCGGGTCCGAACTGGTGGACCCAGAAGTCTTGTTCCCTGAGTCCGCGGATTGAAGCGGCGTTACATCGCCATGTTTGCGCGGTCTTTCGCCACCCGGCGTACGCGGTGCCCCCCGGGCGCACACGGTCCGTCACCCACTGGGTGTGGGACGCGTCGTACGCCCGGACGCTCACCGGATGGCACCGGTGTCCGCCGCCGGGCCCAGGGGACCCGAAGGGTTACGCCGCCGCGTCGAAGCCGGTGCTGCGGGCCAGCTTCTTCAGCTCCAGCAGCGCGTGCTTCTCGATCTGCCGGATGCGCTCGCGGGTCAGGCCGTGCTCCTTGCCGACCTCGGTCAGCGTGCGCTCCCGGCCGTCCTCGATGCCGTAGCGCATCTTGATGATCGACGCCGTGCGCTGGTCGAGCCGGCCGATCAGGTCGTCCAGCTCCTCGCTGCGCAGCAGCGTGAGCACCGACTGCTCGGGCGACACCGCCGACGTGTCCTCCAGGAGGTCTCCGAACTGGGTCTCGCCCTCGTCATCCACCGACATGTTCAGCGAGACCGGGTCACGCGCCCAGTCGAGCACGTCGGTCACGCGCTCGGGCGTCGAGCCGAGCTCGGCGGCGATCTCCGCGGGCTCCGGTTCCCGGCCGTGCTCGCGGTTGAACTCGCGCTGCACCCGGCGGATCCGGCCGAGCTCCTCCACGAGGTGGACGGGCAGGCGGATCGTGCGGGACTGGTCGGCTATGGACCGGGTGATGGCCTGCCGGATCCACCACGTGGCGTACGTGGAGAACTTGAAACCCTTGCGGTAGTCGAACTTCTCGACCGCGCGCACCAGGCCGGCGTTGCCCTCCTGGATCAGGTCCAGCAGCGGCAGGCCGCTGCGGGGGTAGCGGCGGGCGACGGCGACGACCAGACGCAGATTGGAGCGGATGAAGATGTCCTTCGCGCGCTCGCTCTCGTCGACCAGGGCCTGCAGCTCCTCGGGCGAGGCCCCGGCCTTGTTCTCCTCCAGGCCGTCGAGGATCTGCTGGGCGAACACACCCGCTTCGATGATTTGCGACAGCTCGACCTCCTTGGCGGCGTCGAGCAGCGGCGTACGCGCGATCTCGTCGAGGTACATGCCGACCAGGTCGCGGTCGGCGATCTCGCCGCCATGGGCGCGAACACTGCTTGCCGCGTCGGCCGTCTCGCCGGTGGCGGACTGACGACGGGCGACGGCACGGGTTGCCATGCGAGCTCCCTTGCGATGGTGAGGTCAGCGGGTGGTCCTTCGGACGCTGGACTCCGTCTTCCGGGACTCTCCGGACTCTCCTCGGGTGCCCTGCATCCGATGGAAACAACGACTGGAATCAGGACAGAATTCCCAACCGGGCCCCCGATTTTTCTGATCATGCAGTATCCTGCCCGGCCACATGAGGAGGCCCGATGCCGTCGCAGTCCACAGAGGTGCAGGTCAGGCCGGGAGCCGAGGATGACCTCGAGGCCCTCACGGCCCTCTACAACCACTATGTACGTGAGACGGCGATCACATTCGATACCGCGATCTTCACTCCGGAGGAGCGCCGCCCTTGGCTGCTCTCCCACCCTGAAGACGGGCCGCACCGCCTGATGGTTGCCACGGAGCCGGAGACACAGCGGATCCTGGGCTACTCCACTTCCAGCCCTTTCCGCATGAAGCCCGCTTATGCGACCTCCGTGGAAACGACCGTGTACGTCGCCCCGGGCGCCGGCGGACGCGGCGTCGGCTCGCTCCTCTACACGGCCCTCTTCGAGGCCCTGTCCGGCGAGGATCTGCACCGCGCCTACGCGGGCATCGCACTGCCGAACGAGGCGTCGGCGCGGCTGCACGAGCGCTTCGGATTCCGGCACGCCGGCACGTTCCGGGAGGTCGGCCGCAAGTTCGGCCGGTACTGGGACGTGGCCTGGTACGAGAAGCCGCTGTAGGCGCCCGCCCACGGGCCCGCCCGCCTCAGCCGAACTGGACCGACCGCTTCGCCAGCCCCATCCAGAACCCGTCGATCACTGACTTCTGCGCGTCCAGCTCACCGGTGGCCTCGGCCGCGCCCATGGTCACGAAGAGCGGGGCGAAGTGCTCGGTGCGCGGGTGGGCGAGCTGCCCCGCGGGCGACTTGCGGGTGAAGTCCAGCAGCGCGTCCACGTCACGGGCCTCCAGCGCCCGCCGGCCCCAGTCGTCGAATTCGGCCGACCAGGCGGGGATGCCGCCCTGCCGGAGCGCGGCCAGGTTGTGGGTGAAGAAGCCGGAGCCGACGATGAGCACGCCCTCGTCCCGCAGGGGGGCGAGCTTGCGGCCGATCTCCATGAGCCGGACCGGGTCGAGCGTCGGCATGGACACCTGGAGGACCGGGAGGTCGGCTTCCGGGTACATCTCGACCAGCGGGACGTAAGCGCCGTGGTCGAGGCCGCGGTCGGGGACGTCCTGGACGGGGATGCCGGGAGCGCGCAGCAGTTTACGCACGGACTCCGCGAGCTCCGGTGCGCCGGGGGCGTCGTACTTCACCCGGTAGTAGTGCTCGGGGAAGCCCCAGAAGTCGTAGACGAGCGGGACGGTCTCGGTCGCGCCGAGGGCGAGCGGGGCCTCCTCCCAGTGGGCGGAGACGATCAGGACGGCCTTGGGGCGCGGCAGACCGGCGGACCAAGCGGCCAGTTCACCGGGCCAGACCGGGTCGTCGGCCAGGGGCGGCGCTCCGTGACTCAGGTACAGAGCGGGCATGCGCTCCTGGGTGGCGGCGGACATGCTGCGGCTCCTTCCGAAACGTGGTTCCCTGACAAAACTGTACGGGCCATTTGTTTAAAGTTCAAGGAGAGCCCGCGTAGAGTGGAACACATGAAGGCACCCGCATCCGCACCGACGACCGGCTCGCCCGCCAGCCCCCAGGAGCCGCGCTGGCTCACCGACGAGGAGCAGCGCGTCTGGCGCTGGTTCATGGAGGGCGCCACCCTCCTCGACGACCATCTCGACCGTCAGCTGCAGCGTGACGCGGGCATGCCGCACGTCTATTACGGCCTTCTGGTCAAGCTCGCCGAGGCGCCGCGGCGCAGGCTGCGCATGACCGAGCTGGCGATGCTGGCGAAGATCACCCGCTCCCGGCTCTCGCACGCGATCGCGCGCCTGGAGAAGAGCGGCTGGGTGCGCCGGGAGGACTGCCCCGACGACAAGCGGGGCCAGTTCGCCGTTCTCACGGACGAGGGCCTGCACGTGCTGCGGCAGACGGCGCCCGGGCACGTGGAGGCGGTACGGCAGGCCGTCTTCGACCGCCTGTCGGCGGAACAGCAGAAGTCCCTCGGCGAGATCATGCGGATCATCGCCGAGGGACTTCAGCCGGCCGAAGCGGGTGCGGACCTGCCCTGGCTCCGCTGAGCCGGGGCAGGTCCTGGATTCCGTAGGCCCGAGGCGTCCCCTTCCTCGTGCCTACGGGTGGCCCGAAGGGGTGCGGTGCGCGGGCGTCAGTGAGCGACGACCGGGATCTGCACCTCGTCCGCCGCGTCCTCGCCGGAGGACGCCACCGTCGTACCGCCCGGGCGCCCGGCGTTGACGAACGTCAGGGCGATCGCGGCGGCCACCACGAGGATGCCGACGGCGAACCAGATGGCGCTGGTGTAGCCCTGCACCATGGCCTCCAGCTGGACCAGCTGCTGCTGGGACCGGCTGGTCGCCCCGGCGATGTGATCGGCGACGTACGCCGTGGTCGCGGAGGCGGCGATGGTGTTCAGCAGGGCCGTGCCGATCGCGCCGCCCACCTGCTGCGAGGTGTTGACCATCGCGGAGGCGACACCGGCGTCCCGCGCCTCGACGCCCTGGGTGGCCATCGACATGGCCGGCATGAACGCCGTACCCATGCCGAGCCCCAGCAACAGCATCGCGGGCAGCAGCAGGGCGGCGTACGAGGAGCCGATCTCCAGCTGAGTCAGCAGCAGCATGCCGAGCGCGGCGACCAGGAAGCCGGGGCCCATCAGCAGGCGCGGCGCGACCCGGGTCATCAGGCGGGTGCCGATCTGCGTGGAGCCCGTGATCATGCCCGCGATCATCGGCAGGAAGGCGAACCCGGTCTTGACCGGCGAGTAGCCCTTCACGATCTGCAGGTAGTAGGTCAGGAAGAGGAACAGGCCGAACATCGCGATGATCGCGAGACCGAGGGAGAGGTAGATCCCGCCGCGGTTGCGCTCGGTGACCACGCGCAGCGGCAGCAGCGGGGCCTTGACCTTCGACTCGACGAGCACGAAGGACGCCAGCAGCACGGCCGAGGCGACGAACATGCCGATGGTGACGGAGTCGTCCCAGCCGTTCGACTCGGCGCGCGTGAAGCCGTAGACGAGGGCGACCAGGCCGAGGGTGGACAGGATCACGCCGGGGATGTCGAGCGGGGAGCGGTTGCGGCCGCCCTCCGGCTCACGGATGACGAAGTACGCGCCGGCCGCGGCGACGATGGCGAACGGGATGTTCACGAAGAACGTCCAGCGCCAGTCCAGGTACTCGGTGAGGAAGCCGCCCAGGATCAGACCGACCGCGCCGCCACCGCCGGCGATCGCGCCGTAGATGCCGAACGCCTTGGCGCGCTCCTTGGCGTCGGTGAACATCACCGCGAGCAGGGAGAGCGCGGCGGGCGCGAGCAGCGCTCCGAAGGCGCCCTGGAGCGCACGGGCGCCGAACATCATCGCCTCGTTGGTGGCCGCCCCGCCGAGCGCGGAGGCCGCGGCGAAACCGCCGAGCCCGAGGACGAACGCCCGCTTGCGGCCCCACAGGTCGGCTATCCGGCCGCCGAACAGGAGCAGACCGCCGAAGGCGAGGGCATAGGCGGTGACGACCCACTGCCGGTTGCCGTCGGAGATGCCGAGGTCCTGCTGCGCGGAGGGCAGGGCGATGTTCACGATGGTGGCGTCCAGGACGACCATCAGCTGGGCCAGGGCGATGAAGACGAGCGCTTTCCAGCGGTTGGCGTCCGGTTCTCTGACCGGTGTGCCGAGGGTCTTCGAGGCTGTTTCAGACATGGGGATACCCACTTCGGGACTTCGTGACGGAAGAAGCTGTCGAAAGGTGACGGCCCGTCCACGCCGGACGGCCGCAGGGACTGTGGTGCAGGAACCGCCGTTCAGGGTTCAGACGGGTGGGGCGGCCTGAACTCATCGGGCTGAGGCGACCGGACGTCTTCGAGAGGTCCGGGCGGGTAGGTCAGGGCAGGTGGGTCGGGGCGGGTCGTCAGGGCCGACGCAGATCCTCCAGAGTCACGGCCGCACCCGGCAGGACGGAGCGGGCGGGAGCCCGCAGTCCGTCCAGGAACAGCTGAAGATGGCGGTGGACGAAACGGTCGGCCCGGAAGCAGTCCGTGCCGGCCGGGGGCCGGCTGAGCTGGGCCACGGCGATCATGACGTCCCCCACGTCCACGTCGGACCGGAGCTGTCCGGCCGACCTGGCGCGGTCCATGACCTCCGCGATCAGCCGCTCGACCCGTTCGCGAGCGGCCTCCAGATCCGGGTGGTGCTGGTCGAACGTGCTGGAGACCATCGGGCACAGCGCGCTGATCCGCTCGTCGGCGGCGGCGTGCACGAAGCGCTCCAGCGCCTCGAACGCGTCGCCGGTCTCCGTGAGGGCGGCCTCGGCGGCCGCGGCCGTGCGGTCCATGACCGAGCAGACGACCTCGCGGACGAGTGCGTCGCGGTCCGGGAAGTTGCGGTACACCGTGGCATTGCCGACGCCGGCCCGGCGGGCGATCTCGTCGAGCGGCACCTCGGGGCCGTGCTCGACGAACATCTCCCGGGCGGCGGTGACGATCCGCTCCCGGTTGCGCAGGGCGTCGGCGCGAGGCCGGGGCACCTTGCGCGCTTCGGGGCTGGCGGTCTGCACGGCGTACTCCTGGTGGTGGAAAGCGGCTGGTGCTTCGATCCGGGGAGCGGGTCCCCGTTTCGGTCGGACACATGGCTAAACGGGGAGTAGGTCCCCGGTATTTCCCGCTCCCGCGAAAATTCTTTGTGACCTGGCTCACAAGCCGCTCGCGCCCGAACCCCGGCCCGCCGCTGACGGCTACTGACGGGAAACCCACGATCGGTCTCCTCCAGCGCGCGTCACCCCACCCGGCGACGCAGGGTGATCGGAAGGGTGCAGCCGGAGACGGGAGGCTGCCGTGGCGCGGGAGGTCCCTTGCAGGTCCCTTGCATACGGCCGCAGCCCCGGCGCCCCCGCCCGGACGGCACGGGGCCGCCCCGTCACCGAATACCCGGGCGGCGCCTGGCCGCGCTGGTCTGCGTGACCGCCCTGACCTTCACGGTCAGCACCTCGGCCGGAACGGGCGGGCTCACCCCGGGCACCAGTACCGCGGGAGCGGGCCCGATCGTCCTGTCCCACACCCCCGCGCACGGCCCCTGCATGATCCGCGGCGCCCGCGAGATCCAGATGTCCGAGGGCATCCCGACCTCCACCGGCTACGCCCGCTCCACCGGCACCGTCCGCGCCCTCACCCTGATGATCGACTTCTCGGACGCCCCCGGCGAGGGCGACGCCCAGGACCGCTTCCGCGAGTTCTTCCCGCAGACCCGCGAGTGGTTCCGCACCAGCTCCTACGGCCGCCTCGACTACCGCCCCGAAACCCCCATTCCCGGCTGGCTGCGGATGCCGAAGTCCTTCCGGGAGTACGGCATAGAGCGCGGGGCTCCGTTCGAACCCGGCTACCGCACCCTCGTCCAGGACCTCATCGCCGAGGCCGACCCGGAGGTGGACTTCCGCGCGTACGACCTGCTGAACGTCCTGGTGAGCCCCAACGCCGGCCCGTCCGCCCTGGACACGGTCCTGTCCGTCACCTTCGCCGGCAACCCGGACGCCCCGGTCGCCGACGGCGTCCCCGTGGCCAACGCCTCGTTCGTCTACTCCCGCCAGGACGACGGCTCCGGCTCCTACGACCGCACCGGCTACCGCGTCCTCCCCCACGAGAACGGCCACGTCTTCGGCCTGCCCGACCTGTACACCGCGGAGGGCGGGGGCGCGGTCGGCCACTGGGACATCATGAGCGAGGACTGGGGCGCCAACAACGACTTCCTCGGCTGGCACAAGTGGAAACTGGGCTGGCTCGACGCCGCCCAGGTCCACTGCGCGTCGTCCCCCGGCACCACGGAGTACACCCTGACGCCCCTGGCGGAGGCCGGTGGTTCCAAACTCGTCTTCGTCCCCCTGGACGGCAGGACCGGCTACGCCGTCGAACTGCGCACGCGCGCCGGCAACGACGAGGCGGTGTGCCGCCCGGGCGTCCTGATCTACAGGGTCGACGCGGAGGTGGACACGGGCATGGGCCCGGTCACCGTCACCGACTCCCGCCGGGACAGCGACGGCTGCACCCGTGCCCCGAACGTCCACGCGGAACTGTCCGACGCGCCGTACATCCCCGGGGAGACGTTCCGGGACGCGGGCCGGGGGATCACGCTCGTGGTGGTGGGGGCGGGGGTCGGAGTGGCGGGGGCGGGGGTGGAGGGGGACGGGGAGTATCGGGTGCGGGTCACGAGGCGGTAGGGGGCGCGGCGTAGGGGTGAGGCATATCCATCGGTCCCTCATCCACCTGGCACCGATGTCGGATGGGACGACTCGGATTACGGTGGGCCTGCCGCGACCGTCGCGAGCGCCGTACCGGAGAGCCGATGCCAGCGAAGCCCACGTCCGAGCCCCAGGAGGGCGCCGCCTCGCCGGCCGACGAGGCGGGGCGGAGGGACGCCCCGAGGTACCTCCCGGAGGACGCCCCAGGGCCCGCCCGGGAGGGCACGCCGAGGCACGCCCCGGAGGACACCCCGAGGCACGCCCGGGAGGACACGCCGAGGCACGCCCGGGAGGACGCCCCAGGGCACGCCCGGGAGGGCACGCCGAGGCACGCCCGGGAGGACACCCCGAGGCACGCCCCGAAGGACGTCCCCGCGGAGGCGGTCACCCCGCTCATCCGCGGTATCGCGGTGCTGCGGGAACTGACGGAGGCGAACGGCACGCTGAGCCTGAGCGGCCTGGAACGGGCCACCGGCCTCGCCCGCTCCACCGTCGACCGCATCACCGCCACGCTCGCCCGCATGGGCTACGTCCGCTTCGACGGCCGGGACGTCCACCTGTCCCCCCGCCTGATGGAACTGGGCAACGCCTACCTGTCCGCCCTGCGCCTGCCCGCGCTGCTCGCCCCGCAGGCGGACGCGCTCGCCGACGAACTGGACGAGTCGGTCTCGCTCGCGGTCGCCGACCTCGACGGCATCCGCTTCATCCACCAGGCGACGCGCCGCCGCGCGATGTCCCTCAGCTTCCGGATCGGCGACCTGCTTCCCGCCGAACGCACCGCGCCCGGACCGCTTTTCGCGACGGAGTGGACGGACACGGACTGGCAGCGCTGGCGGCAGCGCAGGGCGGCGGACCCGAGAGACCTGTCCTTCACGGCCGTACCGCCGCGCACGTACGGGGCGGACGAGCGGGATGCCGAGACCTTCGTCCGCCGCACACAGGAGGCGTCGGTGAACGGCTGGTCCCTGGACGACCAGCTGATCGAGCCGGGCCTGGTGGCGATCTCGGTCCCGGTCCGAGCACCTGGCACGGAGGGAACACCCGGCAGGGACGGCAGGGTCGCGGCACCCGGCACGGATCCAACACACGGCACGGACGCCACGATCACGGCACCCGGAACGGACGACACGATCACGGCACCGGGAACGGACGACACGATCGCGGCACCTGGAACAAACAGCAAGATCGCATGTGTTGCGAGCGTGGTCAGCCACACGAGCCGCCACAGCGCGCAGCGCCTGCGCACGGCGCTGCTCCCGAGGCTGCGGTCGGCGGTGCGGGCGATGGAACGTGAACTCCGGGCCACCCCGCCCCCCGAGCCCGGCCCGCCCCCGTCGGACCTGGCGCGCTGGACGGGCACGTCCAAGCAGCAACTGGGCCGCGAGTTCGTGGAGTCGCTGGCGCGTGGCCTGACGGTCGTCACGGCGTTCGGCGAGGACAGGCCGGAGCTGACCCTCACGGAGGTGGCCCGGGCGACGGGCCTGGCCAGGGCGACGGCCAGGCGCGCGCTGATCACCTACGAGCACCTGGGCCTGGTGGCGTGGACGGGCCGCACGTTCACCCTGACCCCCCGGATCCTGTCCCTCGGCTTCCCGCCGCTGTCCCGTACGTCCCTCCCGGAGATCGCCCAGCCCCACCTGGCCGACCTGACGTCCCGCATCCACGAGTCGACGTCACTGGCGGTGCTGTCGGAGTCGGGCGAGGAGATCCAGTACACGGCCCGGGTGGCGACGGCCCGGGTGATGAGCGTGAACATCACGGTGGGAACGCGCCTGCCGGCGTACGCGACGGCACTGGGCAGGGTCCTGCTGGCGGACGCGCCCGGGCCCCTGCCGGGGCCTGCGAACCTGCCTGCTCTCACCCCCCACACGATCAAGGACAAGCAGACACTGGAGCAGACCCTGGCCGTGGTCCGCTCGCAGGGCTACGCCCTGGTGGACGAGGAGTTGGAGGAGGGCCTCCGCAGCCTGGCGGTCCCGATCCGCGACCGGTCGGGCCGGGTGGTGGCGGCCCTGAACACGGCGATGCACGCGAGCCGCCGCACGCCGAGGGAGTGCGTGACGGACCTCCTCCCGGAACTGACGAGGACGGCCACCCGCATCCAAACGGACCTCCACACAGCGTCCCGCTACACCCGAGTCCCCCCGACCTGACCC
>NZ_JAKEIO010000158.1 GCF_021474405.1 [Streptosporangium] indianense | reverse complement strand
TCGTCGTCGCGGGCCTCGCCGTGGCCCTGGTCGTACGCGACACCGCCGCCCACGTCGCGCTCGAACTCGCCCACCACCCCCAGCCCCTGCCCACCGACGTCTTCGCCGATCTCCTGGTGGCCGTCCTGAGCGGGCACCGCCCCGTCCACTCGATGCTCCGCCACACCCGGGGCCGCGCCTACGACGAGCTGGCCTGGCTGGCCGAACGCGGGCCCCTGCGCACCCGCGGCACCCGCCCCGTCGTCCGCGACATCGGCTGGTGCGAACCCCGGCCGGGCGCCATCGAGGCGTTCGCCCGCATCGGCGCCGGCGACCGGCTGCGCGCCATGGCGTTCCGCCTGGAACTCGGCCAGGACCTCCGCTGGCGCTGCACGGCGGTGGAACTCGGCGGCCCCCGCCCGCCCCGCCAGGAGTCCGACTGAGACCGGTCGAGACCACGCCGGTCCGGGGTCCGGCTGAGGCCGCTCGAGACAACGCCCCTTCGAGGCCCGACCGAGGCCGGTCGACACGGCGCCCGTGCGGGGGCCGAGCGAGAACTGTCCAGGCCCCGCCCATGACATGACGAAGGGCCGGACACCCCCAGGTGCCCGGCCCCTTCAGCCGCTACGCGGCAACCGTCACTTCTTGCGGCGACCCCGGCCCCGCGCCTGCTTGCGCCGCTCCGCACGCGTCAGGCCGTCGGCCTCGGACCGCACCGGCTCGCCGTCCTCGGTGAAGTCACCCTCGATGGTGCCGCCCTCACCGTCGACCGTCGGCGCGGAGAAGTGGAGGTTGCGCCGCTGCGGGACGTCGAGCCCCTTCGCGCGGATCTCCGGACGGGGACCCGCCTGCGCCGGCACCGCGTCGTGCTTCTCCAGATCCGCCACCGGCTTGGTGTCCTCGACCGGGACCTCCTCGACCTGCTGCTCCACCTGGACCTCCAGGTTGAACAGGTAGCCGACGGACTCCTCCTTGATGCCCTCCATCATCGCGGTGAACATGTCGAAGCCCTCACGCTGGTACTCGACCAGCGGGTCCTTCTGCGCCATGGCGCGCAGGCCGATGCCCTCCTGGAGGTAGTCCATCTCGTAGAGGTGCTCGCGCCACTTGCGGTCCAGGACCGACAGCACGACCCGGCGCTCCAGCTCACGCATGATCTCGGAGCCGAGCTGCGCCTCACGCGCCTGGTACTGCTCGCGGATGTCGTCCTTGATGGAGTCACCGATGAACTCGGCGGTCAGACCGGCCCGGTCGCCGGCCGCCTCCTCCAGCTCCTCGATCGTGACGCTGCACGGGTAGAGCTGCTTGAAGGCGCCCCACAGCCGGTCGAGGTCCCAGTCCTCGGGGAAGCCCTCGGCGGTCTCGGCCTGGACGTAGGCGTCGATGGTGTCGTCCATGAAGTGCTGCACCTGCTCGTGCAGGTCCTCGCCCTCCAGGACGCGACGGCGCTCGCCGTAGATGACCTCACGCTGGCGGTTGAGGACCTCGTCGTACTTGAGGACGTTCTTGCGCGTCTCGAAGTTCTGCTGCTCGACCTGCGACTGCGCGGAGGCGATCGCGCGGGTGACCATCTTGTTCTCGATCGGCACGTCGTCCGGGACGTTCGCCATGGACATCACGCGCTCGACCATCTGGGCCTTGAACAGCCGCATCAGGTCGTCACCGAGGGAGAGGTAGAAGCGGGACTCGCCCGGGTCGCCCTGACGGCCGGAACGACCGCGCAGCTGGTTGTCGATGCGCCGCGACTCGTGCCGCTCGGTGCCGAGCACGTAGAGCCCGCCGAGCTTCTCGACCTCGTCCTTCTCGTTCTTGACGGCCTTCTCCGCGCGCTGGAGCGCCTCGGGCAGGGCGTGCGCCCACTCCTCGATGTGCTCCTCGGGGTCCAGGCCGCGCTGGCGCAGCTCCGCCTCGGCGAGGTCCTCGGGGTTGCCGCCGAGCTTGATGTCCGTACCACGGCCGGCCATGTTGGTGGCCACCGTGACGGCGCCCTTGCGGCCTGCCTGGGCGACGATCGTCGCCTCCCGGTCGTGCTGCTTGGCGTTGAGCACCTCGTGCTGGATGCCGCGCTTGCTGAGCTGCTGCGAGAGGTACTCGGACTTTTCGACGGAGGTCGTACCGACGAGGATCGGCTGGCCCTTGCGGTGCTTCTCCTCGATGTCGTCGACGACCGCCTCGAACTTGGCGACCTCGGTCCGGTAGATCAGGTCCGACTGGTCCTTGCGGACCATCGGCCGGTTGGTCGGGATCGGCACCACGCCGAGCTTGTAGATCTGGTGGAACTCGGCGGCCTCGGTCATGGCCGTACCGGTCATGCCGGACAGACCCGGCTGTTCCTTGCCGTTGTGGTCGTGGCGCTTGTAGAGGCGGAAGAAGTTCTGCAGCGTGATCGTGGCGAGCGTCTGGTTCTCGTCCTTGATCGGCACCGCTTCCTTGGCCTCGATGGCCTGGTGCATGCCCTCGTTGTAACGGCGGCCGGCGAGGATACGTCCGGTGTGCTCGTCGACGATCATGACCTCGTCGTCGATGATGACGTAGTCCTTGTCCTTCTTGAAGAGCTCCTTCGCCTTGATGGCGTTGTTCAGGTAGCCCACCAGAGGGGTGTTGACCGACTCGTAGAGGTTGTCGATGCCCAGCCAGTCCTCGACCTTGGCGACGCCGGACTCGTGGATGGCGACCGTGCGCTTCTTCTCGTCGACGTCGTAGTCGCCGGTCTCCTCGATGCCCTTGAGCGGCTGGCCGGCCTCGCCGCGCTTGAGGCGCTTCACCAGCTTGGCGAAGTCCCCGTACCACTTGGTGGCCTGGTCGGCCGGGCCGGAGATGATCAGCGGCGTACGGGCCTCGTCGATGAGGATGGAGTCGACCTCGTCGACGATGGCGAAGTTGTGGCCGCGCTGGACGAGCTCGTCCTGGGACCACGCCATGTTGTCGCGCAGGTAGTCGAAGCCGAACTCGTTGTTCGTGCCGTAGGTGATGTCGCAGGCGTACTGCTCGCGGCGCTGAGCCGGCGTCATGTTGGCGAGGATGCAGCCGACCTCGAGGCCCAGGAACCGGTGGACGCGGCCCATCATCTCGGAGTCGCGCTCGGCCAGGTAGTCGTTGACCGTGATGATGTGGACGCCCTTGCCGGACAGCGCGTTCAGGTACGCCGGCAGCGTGCCGACGAGGGTCTTGCCCTCACCGGTCTTCATCTCGGCCACGTACCCCATGTGCAGGGCCGCGCCACCCATCATCTGCACGTCGTAGTGACGCTGGCCGAGGACGCGCTTGGCGGCCTCACGAACGGTGGCGAACGCCTCGGGCAGCAGGTCGTCCAGGGTCTCGCCGTCGGCGTAGCGCTGCTTGTACTCATCGGTGAGGGCGCGCAGCTCGGCGTCGGAGAGGTCGACGAAGTCCTCTTCGATGGAGTTGACCTGGTCCGCGATGCGGTGCAGCTTGCGCAGGATCTTGCCTTCGCCTGCACGCATGATCTTCGAGAGGACGGACACGGGGGTTGGTCTCCTTGCCGGTCGGGCCTGGGACGGTCGGTTACCACTTGACTTACTGAGCAACGGCCATCGTATGCGAGGACCCCGCCGCGCCGGGAGGGCCTGCCGCGACGGCGACCGTCCGCTGCTTCAAATCTGATTCACGTCTGCTTCAAAGGGGACAACGTGCGGCGCCCCCGGATAGTGCCGCACCCCCGTAGCGAATTACACAAAGCGTGATCACTCCTTCACCGAACGCAAAGGGATGGCACCGTGGCCCGCCGCCGAGCAGAATCGGCCGATGGACCCCGTCACCCTCACCACGGACCGCCTGGTGCTGCGCACGGTGGGCGCGCAGGACACCGACGCGGTGTACGACGCCTGCCAGGACCCCGAGATCCAGCGCTGGACCACGATCCCCTCCCCCTACCTGCGTGAGCACGCCAGGAGCTTCACGGAACAATTCGTCCCGGACGGCTGGGCGAACGGCTCCATGTTCACCTTCGGCGTCTTCCTGCACTCCGGAGAACTCGCGGGCATGCTCAGCATCACGATGCGCGCCCTGGGCATGGGGGAGATCGGCTTCTGGGCCGCGAAGCAGCACCGCGCCAACGGCTACGTCACCGAGGCCGCCCTCACGGCCTGCCGGTGGGCCTTCACACACGCCGCGGTCGACCGCGTCGAGTGGCGGGCGACCGTGGGCAACCGCGCGTCCCGCGCGGTGGCGGAACGAGCGGGCTTCACGATCGAGGGCACGCTGCGCTCCGCGACCAACAACAAGGGAGTCCGCCAGGACACCTGGGTGGGTTCCCTGCTCCCCTCGGACCTGGGCCTGCCGTCGACGGCCCCGTACCTGCCGGCCCGCTGACCGGCCCGGCCGCCGGCAGACCCGCAGGTCACACCGCACTGTCAGTCCCTCCCCCTACGCTGCGACCATGACCACCCCGCGCCCCATCGCAGAACTCTCCGCAGACGAGGCCCGCAGGATCGCGCTCCGCGCCCAGGGTTTCCTCGGCGCTCCCGACCGGCGCTCCGGCGTCCGCGGCATCCTCCGCCACCTGGGCGCGATACAGCTCGACACGATCAGCGTCCTGGCCCGCTCCCATGAACTCGTGCCGTACGCCCGCCTGGGCGCGGTGGGCCGCAAGACGGTGGAGGAGGCCTACTGGCGGGACACGCACGCCTTCGAGTACTGGTCCCACGCGGCGTGCATCCTGCCCATCGAGGAGTGGCCCCACTTCGCCTTCCGCCGCCGCGCCTACCGCAACCGCCCGCACTGGAGCCACGACCTGCCCGACGGCGCCTACGACCAGGTCGTCAAGCAGCTCCGCTCCGAGGGCCCCCTCACCGCAACGGAGTTGGGCGGCGCGAAGAAGACGAACGACTGGTGGGACTGGTCCGGCTCCAAGGTCGCCGTCGAACGCGCCCTCATGTACGGCGAGGTGGTCTGCGTGGAGCGCCGCGGCTGGAAGCGCGTCTACGACCTCGCCGAGCGCGCCGTCCCGCCGGAGCTGCTGCACGACGAGCTGGACGACACCGAGTGCCTGCGCCGCCTGGTGGGCCTGGCGGGTAGCTCCCTCGGGGTCGGTACGCGCGCGGACATCGCCGACTACCACCGCCTCAAGGGTGAGCAGGTCGACGCGGTGATCGCCGACTCGGGCCTGGTCCCGGTGCAGGTCGAGGGCTGGGGCAAGCCGGCCTGGGCCGACCCTGCGGCCCTGCAGACGCCGCCGCGCGGCCGCCACCGCACCACACTTTTGTCGCCCTTCGACTCCCTGATCTGGGAGCGGTCGCGCACGGAGCGGATCTTCGGCTTCACCCACCGCCTGGAGGCCTACGTTCCCAAGCAGAAGCGTGTGTACGGGTACTTCGCGATGCCGGTGCTGGCCGGCGGGCGTCTCGTCGGCCGGGTGGACCCGGCTCGTGAGGGCCGCACGCTGGTGGCCAAGCAGGTCACGCTCGACGGCCCGAAGGCGGTCCCGGCCGTCGCCCAGGCCCTGGCCGAGGCGGCGACCTGGGTGGACTGCACGGACGTCCGCGTCGAACGGGTCGACTCGCCGGACCTGCGCGAACCCCTCGCCCGGGAACTCATCCGCGTCCTCGGCTGAGACCCCGACTAGCGGATCTCCAGGATCTTCTCCCGCATCGCGTACACCACCGCTTCCATCCTGGAGTGCAGTTGCAGTTTCTCCAGGATGTTGCGGACGTGGTTCTTCACGGTGTTCTCGGAGATGAACAACTCCTTGGCGATGTCCCGGTTGTTCATTCCTGTGGCGACGAGTTTGAGGACTTCCAGTTCACGGTCGGTCAGGCGCGGCGCGGGCACCAACCGCCGTTCGTCCGTGCGCTGGATCATCGACTTGAACTCCGTGAGGAGTTTCGACGCCATGGACGGACTGATCTGGGACTGTCCGTCGGCCACCGCGCGGATGGCGGTGGCGACCTCGTCCGTGGAGATCTCCTTGAGGAGATAGCCGGTCGCGCCCGCCTTGATGGCGTCGTAGAGATCAGCTTCCTCGTCGCTGATCGTCAGCATGATGATCTTGGCGCTGGGTGCCACCTCCTTGATGGAGGTGCATGCCTCGATCCCGCCCCGCTTGGGCATCCGCACGTCCATCAGGACGATGTCGGGCAGCAGGTCGGCGGCCTTCTCGACGGCCTCGGCGCCGTCGCCCGCCTCCCCGACCACCTGGATGTCCTCCTCGGCGGCGAGCACGATCTCCAGGCCACGGCGGAACAAGGCGTGGTCGTCCACCACGAGGACTCTGATCGGTTCCTTGCGTGGAGTCCCCGAGTCCGGGCCCATGCCGACGACGCCGTCGTCGGCATCCTCGTCACGCATCGGTCCGAAGCTGTCCGCCATCGTTCCTCCCCCTGAAGGCTGTGGCCTGAGGTCCTGAGCCATCGCCAACCCAGAGCAACGACCCACCGGTTGGGCCGTGGCCACCATGATTTCATGCCCGGACGGCGCCGGGGTGCCGGAGCGGGGCGCGAAGTGGTCGCACGGGGGTGCCCCTGGGGGCGCACACGCGCTCCAGGGGCACCTGTTCCGCTGTCACCCGGCACGGTCAGCCGCCGAGCGCACCGCCCGCGTCCGGGGAGTGCGTCTGTGTGACCATCGTGTCCGTGCTGAGGTGGATCACGCCGTAGTCGTAGGCGTGCCGTCGGTAGACGACACTCGGTTCCTTGGTCTCGGAGTCGACGAACAGATAGAAGTCGTGCCCGACCAGCTCCATCTCGTAGAGAGCCTGGTCAAGGGTCATGGGGGATGCCACGTGGGTCTTCTCGCGGACGACGATGGGACCGTCACCCTGCACTTCCAGCGAGCCGATCTTCTTCGTGGGTACCGCCTCGGGCTCGTCCTCGGAGGACGGCACCAGGCCGTTGCCGTTGAGCGTCGCCACACCCGGAACGTGGTCGGCGACCTCGGCGGCCGGGATCCGGCGCGCGCCACGGCGCGAGTACCGCTTGTCATGCTGCCTGCGCAGCCGGGCTTCCAACTTTTCCGCCGCCAGGTCGAGCGCCGCGTACGGATCGCTCGCCGCTGCCTCCGCCCGGATCACCGGGCCGCGGGAGCGGAGCGTGATCTCCACTCGGTCACAGCGGTCGGCCTGCCGGGGGTTGGGCTCCTTGGACACCTCGACGTCGAGGCTGATCACCTTGCCATCGAGCTTCTGGATCTTCTCCAGCTTCAGCTTCTCGGCCACGTGCTTCCGGAACCGCTCGGGCACCTCGGTCTTGCGGCCCTTGACGACGATGTCCACGCAGAACTCCGTTCCCGGATCGCTCCGCCTCGATGCGGAGCGCCTCCCTTTTGCACCAGGCTCCGGTGAGTCCCGGAACCTCGGACTCGCGGTGACTTCCACCTCCTCCCCCGAGAGCGAGATCTCCACTCCACCGTTGCGAGTGAAGAAAAAAACCCGCAGTACGGCATTCGGATTGAAGAGGTGTGGCCTGCGGCTTTCCCTCTCAACCGAACATATCTCGCCCGGCCGGATGTCGTCACCCTCTACTGCGACGTACCTCCGTTCAAGTGAAAAGGCCCTCTCGTAACCTGCAACGACACAAGATCTCAATCAGTTCCGGTTTATTTCGAAAGAGTCCGGTGAGGCCGCGACCACCGCCGCGCACACCACGTCGACGACTCCGTCGACGTCGACCGCACCCGCATTCACCTGCCGGGCGGGCCGTCGGCCCGTCCTCTCTCGCCTTGCTCCGACGTTCTGTTCCTCTCTGCTTTCCCATGTCTCTCCCCCGTACACGGCCGAAGTTCCTGCATCGTTCCAAACCGGCCCCGTCGCGCCCGGGGACGGCCGCGGTGGGTGCGAGGCCGCCCGCACGGCTCGCGTGGCCTCCGCCAGGGACGCCCCCGTGGTCATCACGTCGTCGACTAGGACGACCGGCCCATCGCGGAGCAGCCGGGCCCCTCCGGGCGCCACCACCAGCGCGCCGGCGAGATTGGCCAGTCGCTGACGGGAGTTGAGCCCCGCCTGGTCGGCCACGGCCCGTCGCTGCCGCAGCACGCCGGCCACCCGGGCCGGGAGTCCCCGCCGCCGCAACTCGCCCGCCGCCGCCAGCGCGATCCGCCGCGCCGGATCATGACCCCTGGCCCGCACGGCCCGCCGCCCGGACGGCACCGGCACGAGCAGCACCGGGACCCTGCCGCCCGCGGGCCACGCCATCCCGGCCCCCGCCGACGCCGAGGCGTCCCTAAGCCCCACGCACACGGCTCCCGCCAGCGCCGCCCCGAGCGGGCCCGCGAGCGCCAGGGCGCCCCGCTCCTTGTGGGCCAGCAGCGTCGCCCGGACCTCGTCCGCATACCGCGCGGCCGCGTGCACCCTAGGCAGCCCGGGCGGCTCCGGCACAGGCCGCACCCGATGCACCGCTCCCCCGCCCAGCACCCCACGGCACCGCGCGCACAGCACCGTACGAGGCGCCCCGCAGCCCCCGCACTCACCCGGCAGCATCAGGTCACCGAGGTCCTGCCACCACCCCCGCATGACCACCACTGTGCCGCCCCGGGCCGGACCCGGCCACCCCTGTGGACAACCACCTGTGGACAACCAACCGCCCCGCCACCAGCGCGTCACCCATACGAGCGACACCGTCAAGGATCACTACGAGCGACGCCGTCAAGGATCACCAGCGATCCGACCGCGAACGGAGCCCTCAAGAGCTGCCCCGGCCACGAACGGAGCTCTCGGCATCACAAGCTGCCCCCGCCACGAACGGAGCTCTCGGCATCACAAGCGGCCCCGCCCCCGATCGGCGCCCTCAGCTGTCTCAGACGGCACCCTTGCGAAGCGCATCACCACCCCCGGACACGCCAACGGCCACCCCCGACGAGACCCGACCTCGCAGGAGCGGCCGCCCGCACCGGCACACCCCCGGCCGCACCTGCCGCCGGGGCGTCCGCGCCTCACCCCGGATAGACCGGCGCCGTGCCCTCCGTCACCTTCTGCCACTGCTCACCCGACGGCAGGCGGACGATGCCGTCCACCGAGTACGCCACCAGCGGCAGCTGGTCGTCCTCGGCGGCGGTGACCTCCTTGACTCCTGTCAGTGCCGCGGGGGCCGGCACGTCCGGTGTGGAACCGTCGACCTGGACGTACCGCATCTGCTCCACCCCGCCGTGCTCGCGCCCGACCACCACGAGCCGGCTGTCCCCGGCCCACGACATGGTGGTGACCTCCTCCAACTCCGGAGTCGCCGAGCGCAGTTCGACGACGCTGACGGTCGGCTCCGCACCCGGCTTCTCGTCCCGCTCGATCAGCCCGACGAGCAGGGTCTTCTTGCCGCCCTTCTCCACGACCAGCGCGATCCGCACCCCGTCGGCGGCGACCCGCACGGACTGGATCCGTCCGTCCAGATGCGGCATGCGCACCTGGACCGGCTCGCCCTTGCCCTCCTGGAAGAGGAGCAGCCGGGGGTCGTCGGGATCGCGGTCGGCCACCCACAGATTGTCGTCCGCGTCCCAGCTGGGCGTCGTCAGCCGGTCCTTCTCGGCCGGGCCCTGGCTGCGCAGCACCGGGTCGCCCAGCGAACCGCCCGAGACCAGCGAGCCCACGTACAGCGACTTGCCGTCGAGGCCGACGCCCGCCGCGGTGTGCTCGTCGCGCGAGACCGCCACCGACCGCAGCGCCGTTTCGCCGTCGCCGAGCGCCCCGGGCGCCGGGTCCGGCTTGGTGCCGCTGCTGCCCGCGGGGATCCGGACGAGCCGGTGCTTGCCGTCCACGAAGTACAGGTAGTCGGGGTGGCGCGCCGAGCTCCTGGTCGCCGCCGTGTCGGCTCCCGCCTGCGTGAGCGAGCACAGCTCCGCCCCGCCGGCCCGCAGCGCCACCTCGTCCACGGCCGGGCTGAGGTTGCGCAGCGTGAACAGGATCTGGGCGGCCATCTCCCGGCATCGGTTCGCACCGATGCCGGCGGCCTTGTCGTTGAGTGGGACCGTCAGCCGGTTGCGTTCGTCCGGGGTCAGCGCGTCGGCGTCCTTCGCCAGTGCCGTACCGGTGGGGAAGCTCGACCTGACCACCGGCCCGAGCCACCGCGTGGGCCCCTTGAGCAGGGAGTTCACCATCTGCGTCATGGGCTCCACGCGCCGGCGCACGTACACGGGGTCGGCGACCGCGCCGGGCTGAGCCTTCGCACCGGCCGCCGCGGTGTTCGAAGCGAAGTAGTACTTGCTGACGGACATGTAGTTGCGCTGGAAGTCCGACTCGCCCATGACGACGCCCTGCGGCAACGCGTCGATCCGCCACTGCCGCTTGGCGTCCTGGGTCAGGTGCACGCTCCTGCCGTACGCCCCGGTCGCCGGTGCGTACGCCTGCTGGGCGTCGACGGTGGCGACCTTGGTGCCGGTCAGCATGTACGAGATCTCGCCGGTGTCCTCGCCGCCACCGCCCGCCTCGGGCTTGGCACCCGGCCCGTCGGTCAGCACCGTCGCGGACGCCTCGGGCCGCCATGTCTTCGCGGCCTCGCCGGTCAGGTACTGGCGCGCGGTCTTGTAGTGCGGATCGTCGCTGGTGAGCGCCTCGAGGAAGCCCTGCACGATCTCCGAGGGCGGCGCGTCCTCCCCCGGCGGCACGGCGAACACCCGCACCTGGGTCTCCTGGCGTGGTGTGGACTCCACGCCGCGCAGGTCCCCGCTGTCCGGCATCGAGGCACATCCCGCCAGCACCAGCACGCCACCGGTGGCGTACGCCATCACGCGCGCGGGCCTGCGCCGGCCGCGCCCCTCGCGGTCAGCGCCCACGAGATGCCTCCCCTTGCCTGTCCACGTTCCCCGGCACGTTCCGACGGCTGCCAGAGCCCGCGGGCCCGTCGTCCCCGTCCCGCGGCCCGTTCACCACCGGGCCCCGCCCGGTCCGACCGCCGGCACCCTCGTCACGCACGGTCCCCTCACGGCCCCCGGCGCCCTCGACGCCCTCGACGCCCTCGACTCCCTCGACTCCCTCGACTCCCTCGACTCCCTCGACGCCCAGGGTCCCCTCACGGCCCCCGGCACGCTCGTCACGCCGGGCCTCCTCATGCCGATCGGCCGTCTCACCGGGGCCCGGCTCCTCCGCCCCGGCCGATTCGTCGGCCCGTCGCGTGCCCGAGGCGGGCCTGGGCACCACCCGCGAACCGTTGCCGGGCAACGCCGTCGGGTCCGCCGTCGGGGCGGCACGCGGCGGTATCGGGTCCCGCTTCGCCGCCTGCGGCACCGGCCCGCTCACCGGCTGCGCCGGAACGGTCGCCCGCTTCTCGCCGTCCCCGCCGCACGGCAGACCGGCGTCGTCCAGCCCCCGGTTGCGCCGGGAGTCCTTGGGCTCCAGCGGTATCGGGGACCCGCGCAGCGGCTCGTCGGCGGTCCTGGGCAGCGTCAGCCGGAACTGGGAGCCGCCGCCCGGCTCTCCCCACGCCTGCAGCCAGCCGCCGTGCAGCCGCGCGTCCTCCAGGGCGATGGACAGCCCCAGTCCCGTACCACCGGTGGTACGCGCGCGTGCCGGGTCCGCCCGCCAGAAGCGGCTGAACACCCGGGTCGCCTCGCCCGGCTTGAGCCCGACCCCGTAGTCCCGCACCGCCACGGCGACCGCGCCGCCCGCCGCGGCCAGCCTGACCACGACGTCCTTGCCCTCGCCGTGCTCGACGGCGTTGACGACGAGGTTGCGCAGCACCCGCTCCACGCGCCGGGCATCGGCCTCGGCGACGACGGGCTGCTGGTCGCCGAGGACCCGGATCCGGGTGCCCTTGCGCTCCGCGAGCGGCTCGGCCCCGCTGACCACCCGCCGCACGACGTTCCTGAGGTCTATCGGCTCCGCCTCCAGCGCCGCGGCGCCCGCGTCGAACCGGCTGATCTCCAGCAGGTCCGCGAGCAGCGACTCGAACCGGTCCAGCTGGTCGGCCAGCAGCTCCGCCGACCGCGCGGTCACCGGGTCGAAGTCCTCACGCGCCTCGTGGATGACATCCGCGGCCATCCGTACGGTCGTCAGCGGCGTCCGCAGCTCGTGCGACACGTCGGAGACGAACCGGCGCTGCATCCGTGACAGGTCCTCCAGCTGGCTGATCTTCAACTGGAGGTTCTGCGCCATCTTGTTGAAGGCCTCGCCGAGCCGTGCGATGTCGTCCTCGCCGGTGACCTTCATACGTTCCTGGAGCCGCCCGGCCGACAGCCGCTCGGCGATCCCCGCCGCCATTCGCACCGGCGTGACGACCTGCCGCACGACGAGCCACGCGATGGCGCCGAGCAGCACGACGACGAACAGCCCGGCCGTCGCCAGCGTGCCCTTGACCAGGCTCAGCGACTTCTCCTCCTGGGTGAGCGGGAAGAGGTAGTACAGCTGGTACGGGTCGCCGTTGGGGTCGTTGACCTGCTTGCCGATGACGAGGCCCGGCTGGGAGTCCTGGGTCCGGTTGTTGTAGACGATGCGCGTGTAGCTCTGCGCGGCCGTCGTGCTGCTGCCGATCCGCTCGCGCAGGTCGGCGGGCACGCTCTTGCTCCAGTTCACCTCACCCGAGGCACGCGGCCCGCGCCCGCCGGTGCCGTCGGTGGCCGAGGCCGGGAGCGTGACCACGTCGAAGGCGCCCTGGCCACCGCTGGACAGGGACGAGACGAGGTCGCTCATCCACTGGATGACGTTCTGCGCGGGCCGGCCGTCCGCCGTGGCGACGTCGTCGCCCGTGCCGCTCGCCGCCTCGTCGGCCCGCTGCTTGGCCACCGCGAAACCGCCCGTGGCCTGGCTCTGTGACGCCTTCACCTTGGCGTCCAGCAGGCCGTTGCGCACCTGCCCGATGACGACGAAGCCCAGCAGCAGCACCACGCCCAGCGACATCAGCAGCGTCGTGGCGACGACCTTGAGCTGGATGTTGCGCCGCCACAGCCGCATGACCGGCAGCAGCGGCCGGCGCACCCACCGCATGAACAGGCGGATGACCGGGCTGCCCTGCACTCCGCCCTGGAGCAGCAGCCCGCTCTCCAGGAACCGCCCCCAGCGGGAGCCGGACCTCTTCCGCCCGACAGGCCGCCCCGGGCGGGCCCCGGACCGGCCGGGCGCCGAAGCGGCACTGTCGCCGGACATGTCAGCTCGGCCCTGCCTTGTATCCGACACCGCGGACGGTCACCACGATCTCCGGCTTCTCCGGGTCCTTCTCGACCTTGGAGCGCAGCCGCTGCACATGGACGTTGACCAGCCGCGTGTCCGCCGCGTGCCGGTAGCCCCAGACCTGCTCCAGCAGCACCTCACGCGTGAACACCTGCCACGGCTTGCGGGCGAGCGCGACCAGCAGGTCGAACTCCAGCGGCGTCAGCGCGATCGACTGCCCGTCCCGCTTCACGGAGTGCCCCGCCACGTCGATGACCAGGTCACCGATGGCGAGCTGCTCCGGGGCGGGCTCCTCCGACCTCCTGAGCCGCGCCCGGATCCGGGCCACCAGCTCCTTCGGCTTGAACGGCTTAACGATGTAGTCGTCGGCACCCGATTCCAGGCCCACGACCACGTCGACGGTGTCGCTCTTCGCCGTCAGCATCACGATCGGCACGCCCGACTCGGCCCTGATCAGACGGCACACCTCGATGCCGTCCCGGCCGGGCAGCATCAGATCGAGCAGCACCAGATCGGGCTTGGCTTCACGGAACGCGGCCAGCGCCTTGTCACCGTCAGCCACGAACGACGGCTCGAAACCCTCACCACGCAGCACAATGCCGAGCATCTCGGCCAGTGCGGTGTCGTCGTCGACGACAAGGACTCGTCCCTTCATAAACGACATCATCCCATTCTCATAACAGTGGCGAAGGCAGTGGTGAGGTAGGTCACCGGCCAGTGACCATAGTCGCAGCAAGCGCTACTGTCTGCCCTCGCCCGCCCGTAGATGATCCACCCCCAGGGCGCCGCCCGCCCGATTCCCGCTCCCGGAACCGGGGAGAGGGTGCCCGGAGCCCGTCCACGCCCCGCACACCCTCCGTGACCCCCGCACGGCCCCGCTCAGCCCGCCGTCACCCCACGGGACCGCGCACACACCTGCGCGAGCGCCTCGGCCGTCACCGGCGACACGACGCCCTCCTCCGTGACGATCGCCGTCACCAGCTCCGGCGGAGTCACGTCGAACGCCGGGTTGTACGCCTGCGTCCCCAGCGGCGCCACCGGAATGCCCCCGCCCGCCTCCGAACCGACCACCGGCACCTGCGGCGCCGTCACCTCGGTCACCTCGTGCCCGGGCCGCTGTTCGACCTCGACGGACGCTCCGTCCGGCGTGTCCAGGTCCACCGTCGTCACCGGCGCCACCACGATGAACGGCACATGGTGGTACCGCGCCAGCACCGCCAGCGGGTAGCTCCCCACCTTGTTGGCCACCGAGCCGTCCGCCGTGATGCGGTCCGCCCCGATCAGCACCGCGTCCACCTCCCCCGCGGCGAACAACGACCCCGCCGCGTTGTCGGTGAGCAGCGTGTACGCCATCCCGCTGCGGGCCGCCTCGTACGCCGTCAGGCGAGCGCCCTGCAGCAGCGGCCGCGTCTCGTCCACCCACAACCGCCGCAGCCGCCCCGCCCGGTGCGCCGCGAGCGCCACCGCGAACGCCGTCCCCTCCCCGCCCGACACCAGCGAACCGGTGTTGCAATGGGTGAGGATCCGATGCCCGCCACTGGGCAGCAGCTCGTCGAGCAGCGCCACGCCGTGCTCGGCCATCCGGCCACTGGCCTCGGCGTCCTCCCGGTGCAGCTGCCGCGCAGCGGCCAGCGCCGCCGCGGCCGCCTGGCGGACGTCACCCCCCTTGGCGAGCGCCGTCTCATGCGCCGACTGCGCCCGGCGGACCCCCACGGCCAGGTTCACCGCGGTCGGCCGGGCACCCGCCAGCGCGGCCGCCGCCTCCTCCACGTCGAAGCCCCGCGCGGCGGCGAGCGCGACGCCGTACGCCCCCGCGATGCCGAGCAGCGGCGCCCCGCGCACCGCCAGCGAGCGGATCGCCTCCACCAGCGCCGACGCGTCCGTACAGACCCGTTCGACCTCCTCGGCCGGCAGCCTCGTCTGGTCCAGCAGGACCAGAACGGGACCCTCCGGTGGCTCTTCCCAGCGGATCGCCGGGATGTCGGTCGGCCGCTTGTCATCGCCGCTGTGCGCGTACTGATCAGCCATGCCGTCAGTCTGCCCCCAATCGAGCGGACAATTGAAGGTACGCAGCCCATACCGCGGCCGGTCACTCCAAGACCACCCCATGGCACGATGGCTGCCAACCTGCCGCCGCGACCGCGGACGGGCACCGTGAAGGAGCGACGATGAACGACACTCCGGGCTGGGCCTCGCCCGGATCCGCCCCGTCCGACGGACAGAAGCCGGACCAGTCCGGCCCTGCCGAGCCCACCGACCGCCCCGCCCCCGCCCAGCCCGGCGGCGGGGCCCCCCTGCCACAGGCCCGACGCGCCGCCGCCCCGGCCCCCCCCCACGGCGGGCAGAGGCTCGCCAGTGCGCATTGCCCCACAAGAAGACGCCGCGCACGAACGCCGCCACCC